>CADCPQ010000106.1 GCA_902803395.1 uncultured Bacteroidota bacterium | reverse complement strand
TATGGCGTAGGAGCCCCAGAGCAGGAAGACGATGCCGTTGCGGTGCTGGCTGAGGGCGCTGATGGCGGCGTCGGTGAACTGTTCCCAGCCGTGGCCTTGGTGCGAGCCGGCCTTATGGGCGCGGACAGTGAGGGTGGCATTGAGCAGGAGCACCCCGGCGTCGGCCCATGCTCCGAGGTCGCCGTGGTTGGTGCCGATGTCGGTACCGAGGTCGGCGTTGATTTCCTTGATGATATTGACGAGCGAAGGCGGCACGGCCACGCCGTCGGGCACCGAGAAGCAGAGCCCCTGCGCCTGGCCGGGTTCGTGGTATGGGTCCTGGCCGAGGATGACCACGCGGACTTTGTCGAAGGGGGTGCGGTTGAAGGCCGCGAAGATGTCGCAGCCACGAGGGTAGCACACGTAGCGGCTCCGCTCGTCGACCAGAAAGTCCTTGAGCTGCTGGAAGTAAGGCGCCTCGAACTGCGGACGCAGCACCTCGAGCCACGACGGTTCTATCTTCGGGTTGACACTCATTGCAGGTATGGGTTGTAGCGACGCTCCTTGCCGACGGTTGAGGCTATGCCATGGCCGGGCAGGACGCGCACGTCGTCGTCGAGGGTGAGGATTTTGTCGTGCAGACTTTGGATAAGCAGGTCGTAGTTGCCGCCGGGCAGGTCGGTGCGACCGATGGAGAAGTGGAAGAGAGCGTCGCCGGTGATGACGGCGTTTTCGTCCTTGATGAAGAAACTCATGCTGCCGGGGCAGTGTCCGGGTGTGAAGCGGCATTCGATGAGGGTCTGGCCGAGTGTGAGCACGTCGCCGTCGGCAATGTAGCGCTGTTCGAGCACGTCGAGGGGCTTAACGCTGAAGCCCATGATGGAGCCGTAGGCGTCGGCCTGACGCAGCAGGCGGTTGCCGTCGGGGTGCATGGTGACGGGCAGCGAGTAGCGTTCGCACACCTGTCGCAGTCCGGCCACGTGGTCGATGTGGGCGTGGGTGAGCAGGACCATGACCGGAGTGAGGCCCGATTGGGCGACATAGTTCTCCAGCTCGGCGAGCTCGGGAGCCGTCTCGCAGGCCGGGTCGATGATGGCGCACTGGCGCGACGCCTCGTCGGCCACGACGTAGCAGTTGACTTGGTAGTGGTTATGTTCAAAACTGGTTATCATTTCATCCAGCTTTCGATGGTTTCTTTCTGTACGGCGGGGATGTCGAGCTTGAGTTTTTTGCGGAGGCCGCCGAGGTCGTTGAGGAGTTTGTTGGGGTTGGCGGCTTTGAGTTGCTCGATAGTGTTGATGCCGGCCTTGCGCAATGCGGGCACCCACTCGATGGGGACGCCCTGCTTGACGAAGTCGTCGTCGGTGGTGACGGCGGCTTTCTTCTCGGGCTTCATCTGCGGGAAGAGCAGCACATCCTGAATGCTCTGGGCGCCAGTCATCATCATGACGAGGCGGTCGATGCCGATACCCATGCCCGAGGTGGGCGGCATGCCGTATTCGAGGGCGCGGACGAAGTCCATGTCGATGAACATGGCCTCGTCGTCGCCTTTCTCGCTGAGGCGTAGCTGCTCCTGGAAGCGGCCGAGCTGGTCGATGGGGTCGTTGAGCTCGGAGTAGGCGTTGGCCAGCTCTTTGCCGCAGACGAACAGCTCGAAGCGTTCGGTGAGTTCGGGGTTGTCGCGGTGACGTTTGCAAAGGGGCGACATCTCGATGGGGTAGTCGGTCACGAAGGTGGGCTGGATGAGCTTGCCCTCGCATTTTTCGCCGAAGATGGCGTCGATGAGTTTGCCCTTGCCCATGGTGGCGTCCGTCTCGACACCGAGGCGTTTGCAGGCTTCGCGCAGCTCATCCTCGTTCATCGTGGCGACGTCGATGCCGGTCTCTTCCTTGATGAGTTCACACATGGGGGCTTTGCGGAAGGGGGCCTTGAAGCTGATGTCGTTTCCCCATACTTTAACTTCTGTGGTGCCGTGCAGTCGCATGGCGATGCGTTCGAGCATGGTCTCGACGAAGGTCATCATCCAGTTGTAGTCCTTGTAGGCCACGTATATTTCCATGCAGGTGAACTCGGGGTTGTGGGTGCGGTCCATACCTTCGTTGCGGAAGTTGCGGCTGAATTCATAGACGCCCGCGAAACCGCCGACTATGAGGCGCTTGAGGTAGAGCTCGTTGGCGATGCGGAGATAGAGGTCGATGTCGAGAGCGTTGTGGTGAGTGACAAAGGGACGGGCGGCGGCACCGCCGGGGATTGACTGCAGCACCGGAGTGTCGACCTCGAGGTAGCCCTGCTCGTTGAAGTAGTTGCGCATCTCGTTGACAATTTTGGCGCGTTGCACGAAGGTCTCGCGCACCTGCGGGTTGACGATGAGGTCGACGTAGCGCTGGCGGTAGCGGAGTTCGGGGTCGCTGAAAGCGTCGTACACCACGCCGTCCTTCTCCTTGACGATAGGCAGCGGACGCAGACTCTTGCTGAGCACTGTGAGGCTCTTGACGTGTATGGAAGTCTCACCCATCTGTGTCACAAAGACATAGCCTGTGACGCCGATGATGTCGCCGATGTCGAGCAGGCGTTTGAAAACGGTGTTGTAGAGGGTTTTGTCCTCGCCGGGGCAAATTTCGTCGCGCTTGACGTAGAGTTGTATGCGGCCGTAGCTGTCTTGCAGCTCCACAAACGAGGCGGCGCCCATGATGCGGCGGCTCATGATGCGGCCGGCGATGGAGATGTTCTGAAACAGCGTGTTGTCCTGCGGATATTTTTCCAGTATCTCGGCGCTCTTGCAGTTTACTTCGTAGAGGGCGGCGGGGTAGGGGTTGATGCCCAGTTTTTTCAATTCGGCGAGAGAGTTTCTGCGCACTTGTTCTTGCTCGGTAAGTTCGGCCATATTGTTGTCAAATTATTGATTATCAAAAATAAAAGTGCCAGCGTGACGGCTCCTTGCCGTCGCATAGCAAACTGCAAAAATACTAAAAAAAATTAAAAATATAAAATGAAAAATGAAAAATGAAAAAAAATGTGTATCTTTGCAGCCCAAAATTTGTTGCGCAATATGCTGATACGGATATATCCTGACAACCCTAACGTGCGCGAAGTGAGGCGAGTGGCCGACGCTTTGCGGCAGGGCGACATAGTGGTCGTTCCTACCGACACGCTCTATGCTTTTGTCTGTTCGATGGACTTCAAACGCTCGGTCGAGACCATCGCGCAGCTCAAAGGCTTCAAACTCAAACAGGCCAAATACTCCATGCTTTGCTCGTCGCTGAGCCAGGCTTCGGAGTATCTGCGCCCCCTCGACGGCGATGCCTTCCGCCTGTTGCGCGACTGTCTGCCAGGCCCTTACACATTCATCATGCAGGCCAACAACAACCTCAATCGCAACTATCAGAACGCCAACAAGACCATCGGTGTGCGTGTGCCCGACAACGAGGTGCTGCGCGCAATCATCGAGGAAGTCGGGGCGCCGCTCATCGGCACCTCGGTGCGCCGCGAAAACGAGGAGCAGGAAATCGAATATCTGACCGACCCCGAGCTCATCAACGAGCAGTTCGGCCGATTGGTCTCGATTGTTGTCGACGGCGGAATCGGCGATGCCGAGCCCTCGACGGTGGTCGACCTTTCCGACGGCGAGCCCGTGCTCATCCGCCAAGGCAAAGGCGAACTGAATATTTAAAACTTAGAACTCAGAAATAAGAACTTAGCATTGAAAATCACCGTTCATAACCGTATGCCAAACTATGCCGGCCCGTGGGGTTTCGTGGCGCAAGTAATAGTGATGACCCTTGCCGTCATCATTGCCGCATGGATATTGCCTGGGGTCGCCATAAGCCGCATCTCGACGGCCATACTTTCGGCCGTGGTCATCGCGCTGCTCAACAACTTTTTGCGTCCGGTGCTGATTGTCCTCACCCTGCCGCTGACAGCCATCACTCTGGGATTGTTCATATTTATAATCAATGCGATAATCATCCTCATCACGTCGGCCATAGTCCCCTCGTTCGAGGTCAGCAGCTTCGGCAGCGCCCTGTTGTTCAGTCTGTTGCTGACGGGCCTCAACTACCTGCTTGAGTTGCCTAACCGCTGGCTCACCCGCAAGGATTTCGAGGAGCCCGACGAAGACGAGGAGCATTTCGATGAATACGAAGAAATAAAATAGACAGATATGCAAATCATCAATACCACCGCCGAGTTGCGCAAAGCCGTCGGCGAAGCCAAACAAAACAAGAAATCGATAGGTCTCGTACCCACCATGGGTGCCCTCCACGAGGGTCACCTCTCGCTCATACGCCGCGCCCGCACCGAAAACGACCTCGTCGTGGTGAGTGTTTTCGTCAATCCCATCCAGTTCAACAACAAGGAGGATTTGGCTAAATATCCGCGCACCGTCGAGGCCGACTGCCGCCTGCTTGAAGGCGCCGGCGCCGACATCGCTTTCGTCCCCTCGGTCGAGGAAATGTACCCCGAACCCGTCAGCGAAGTCTACCACTTCGGCCCCATCGAGGAGGTGATGGAAGGCCCCCGTCGTCCGGGCCATTTTTCGGGTGTCGCCGTCGTGGTGCGCCGTCTGTTCGACCTCGCGCAGCCCGACCGTGCCTATTTCGGCGAAAAAGACTACCAGCAGATTGCCATAATCCGCAACTTGCTCGAACAAATCAAATACCCAATCGAACTCGTGCCGTGCCCCATCGTCCGTGCCGACGACGGTCTGGCCCTCAGCAGCCGCAATATGCGCCTCTCGCCCGAAGCACGAGCCATAGCCCCAACCATCTATGCCACTCTCTGCCAGGCTGTTGAGATGTCGGAGACCGACGAGGTTGAGGATGTCAAGGAGTTCGTTGTCTCGTCGCTCGAGTCGTTCCACGAGGTCAATCCCCAGCCCAACGACCTGAAATTCGAGCCCGAATACTTCGAAGTGGTCGACGGTGTGACCCTCCAGCCGGTCGACACGTGGGACGGCCCCCACGGCGTGGTCGGATGCATTGCCGTCTGGCTCGACGGGGTTCGCCTCATCGACATGGTCCGTTTCCGCTAAATCAACCTCGGGTTCGAGACGGGTTAAGGTCGTACTTAGTTCGGCCTTTCAACAGGTTTATCAACAATTCAAGGCTTCACGGCCAGATACTCGGTGCACACCCCGAAGGTCATGCGCCGTACTTTCGCCGTCTTGAGGCCGATGTTGTTGAGTATCAATGCGAATCGCTCTGGTTTCGGGAAGGCAAGAATCGACGACGGAAGGTACTCATAAGCCTCGCGGTTTCCCGAGATTATTTTGCCGAGAATCGGGATTATTTTCGTCGCATACAGTTTGTAGAGTGCCAGCAACGCGGGATTTTCGGGGTACGACAGCTCCAATATCACAAGCCGTCCGCCTGGTTTCAGCACCCGTGCCATCTCGCCCAGTCCGCCTTCGAGACCCGCGAAGTTGCGGACGCCGAAGGCGCAAGTGACAGCGTCGAAGGCGTTGTCGTCGAAAGGAAGGTTCTCGGCGTCGGCCACCTGCCACTTCCCATTTTCCACTTTCCGCCGGGCTATGACCAGCATTTCCTCGCTTATATCGATGCCCGTTACGTCACAGCCGTGCCGCACAAGTTCCACCGCCATATCGCCCGTGCCGCAAGCCACATCTAAAACTGAAAGTTGAAAGTTGAAAGTTGAAAGTTCACGTACTGCCCGGCGGCGCCAACAACGGTCGAGGCCGAGAGTCATCAGGTGATTGAGACGGTCATAGGTGCTGGCAATTTTGTCAAAATTGTAAGCCATACGACAAACCAAACAAGAAGGTGGTAATCACCAATATCGGTAATGCGGGGTCAAGTTTCTTCCCGTCGTTGGACCATACGACAACCACATGCGCTATCATGATGGCCATCAGTAGGGTATTCCACCATTTAAACGGAAGGGTGAAATACAATAAAGAAGCACCGGCGAGCACTAAAAAAGTTTGATAGCATTTTGCGGTACGGGGGCCGATACGCAGCGGTATGGTCTTGCGCTTTCCCAAGTCGCTGGCCATGTCACGGATATTGTTGACATTCAATACTGCCACACTCAGCAGACCTATGGCGCAGGCAGGTATCAGCACGTTCCATTCCAGCGTGTGGGCCATCACAAAATAGCCGCCCAGCACACTCACAAGGCCGAAGAAGATGAATACAAACAAATCGCCAAGGCCAATATAACCATAAGGTTTCTTGCCCAGGGTATAATGCGTGGCAGCCCAAATGGCTGCGGCACCCAACACAATCAACGCCGTGGGCTCCCAGCTATGCAGGTAGCTGCCAAACGAGAAAAAAATCATCAGCCATCCGAGCAAACAGCAGGTCACTACCGTGCCATTGATGGCTTTCCACATCTGCTTCACTGTAAGGCCGCCGTCGGCCATGCTGTAGTTTGGGCCTTCCCGGCCATCGCCGTCGACACCGCTGATGTGGTCGCCCAGTTCGTTGCTGAGGTTCGTAAGCACTTGCAATGCGATAGTGGTCAAGAAGAGGAACACTAAAGCCTCGACAGGATGTGCGGCCTCAGTGTGCGGGTAAGCCATAAGGCCGCCGCACACCACCCCGGCCAAAGAGAGGGGCAGTGTGCGGAGACGCATTGATTTTATGAGAGCCTTGACCATTATTTATTTTACATCCACCTTTATGCACAGCTCATCAAGCTGTTCCTGACTGATTGGGGCTGGCGACTGGCTCATGACGTCGCGGCCGGCGTTGTTCTTCGGGAAGGCGATGAAATCGCGAATCGAGTCAGCTCCGCCAAACAGTGAGCAGAGGCGGTCGAAACCGAAGGCCAGACCAGCGTGTGGCGGTGCGCCGTAGGTGAAGGCATCCATGAGGAATCCGAACTGCGCAGCGGCGCTCTCGTCGGTGAAGCCGAGGGTGTGGAACATCTTGTTTTGCAGGGTGCGGTCGTGGATACGAATGCTGCCGCCGCCCACTTCGACGCCGTTCATGACGATGTCATAGGCGTTGGCGCGTATGTCGCCCCACTTCGACGGGTCGTCGAGCAGTGGTTCGTCCTCGGGCTTGGGAGCCGTGAAGGGGTGGTGCATGGCGTAGTAGCGCTGGGTCTCCTCGTCCCATTCCAGCAGCGGGAAATCGATAACCCACAGCGGAGCGAATACCTCAGGGTTGCGGAGCCCGAGACGCTGACCCATTTCGAGACGCAAAGCACAGAGTTGCACACGGGTTTTCATGGCAGGACCACACAGCAGCAACATGAGGTCGCCCGCCGTGGCACCCATCTTGTCGGCTATGGCCTTCAGTGCCTCAGCGTCGTAGAATTTGTCGACCGACGATTTGAATGTGCCGTCCTCATTATATTTAATGTAAACCAATCCGCCAGCGCCGACTTGCGGACGTTTGACGAACTCGGTCAGTTCGTCAAGTTGTTTGCGGGTGTAGTTGGCGCAGCCTTCGGCCACGATGCCGACCACGAGCTCAGCGCTATCGAACAGGCTAAAGCCGTGCCCTTTTACGGTGTCGTTAACCTCCTT
>CADCPQ010000105.1 GCA_902803395.1 uncultured Bacteroidota bacterium | reverse complement strand
GCGAAGATAGAATCGTCGAGGTTGATGGTTCTACCGGTTTCGCTTCCGTTGATGTTATAGACTTTTAACTCCATCTTTCAAGTTTTATAATTGAACCTTTGGGTCCGGGTACAGAACCTTTAACTAACATAAGATTTTTCTCGGCGATGATTTTGACAACCTGCAAGTTCTGGACTTTCACACGATGATTGCCCATCTGGCCGGCCATACGCATTCCCTTGAACACACGCGAGGGATATGACGAAGCACCAACCGAACCGGGGGCGCGCAGACGGTCATGCTGGCCGTGGGTCAAATCACCGACACCGCCAAAGCCGTGACGGGTGACAACGCCCTGGAAACCTTTACCTTTTGATGTTCCAACCACGTCGACAAACTCGCCTTCCTGGAACACATTGACGGTAAGGATTTCACCGAATTTCTTCTTGTGGCCTTCCTCAAAACGGGAAAACTCCGCAACATAACGCTTCGGGGTTGTGCCGGCTTTTGCGAAATGGCCGCGCATGGGCTTGGTGGTACGAGATTCCTTCTGCTCTCCAAAACCGAGCTGGATGGCATCGTAGCCGTCTTTTTCTTTTGTCTTGACTTGTGTGACAACACAAGGACCAGCTTCAATCACTGTGCACGGTATTTGCTTGCCGTCGGCATCAAAAAGACTGGTCATACCGATTTTTTTACCTAATAATCCTGACATTTTTTAGTTTGGATTTTTTTGATTGTTAGACACTTCAGCTTATCTTTCGACATTGGCTGATTAATTTCAGACTTTGATTTCGACTTCAACACCGCTGGGGAGCTCGAGTTTCATCAAGGCATCGATGGTCTTTGTACGGTCGTTGATCTCGATGTCCATAAGACGTTTGTACGAACTCAACTCGAACTGTTCGCGAGATTTCTTGTTCACGAAAGTCGAGCGGTTGACGGTGAAGATTTTTTTGTTGGTCGGCAGCGGAATGGGGCCATTAACCACTGCTCCCGTCATTTTGACGGTCTTAACGATCTTCTCGGCCGATTTGTCGACGAGATTGTGGTCGTAAGATTTGAGTTTGATTCTGATTCTTTGACTCACGGTTTTATGTTATTTATTTATTAATAATTATTTTTATTCTTTAATATAGCCTCCTGCTGGTCGCGGGTAACTTCGGCGTAATGTGAAAACTCCATTGTCGAGTTGGCTCGACCGGATGTGATTGTGCGCAATGCGGTGACATAGCCGAACATCTGCTCCAGAGGCACCTTGGCGTGGATAGCCTGGACTCCGACTTTGGCGGTTATGTTTTCGAGCATTCCGCGACGACGGTTCAAGTCGCCTGTGACGTCGCCCACATAAGCGTCGGGGGTCAAAACCTCAAGTTTCATTATGGGCTCAAGCAACACAGGATTGGCTTTACGACAAGCAGCCTTGAAACCGATTTTGGCACAGAGTTCGAACGATAGCTGGTCTGAATCCACAGGGTGGAACGAGCCGTCGATTATGCGAACCTTCATAGCGTCTATCGGATAACCGGCCAATACGCCGTTCTGCATAGCCTCCTTGAAGCCTTTCTCCAGTGCGGGCATAAATTCCTTGGGTATGTTACCGCCCTTTACCTCATTGACAAACTGCAGACCCATAACACCTTCATCAGCGGGACCGATCTCGAACAGCACATCGGCGAACTTACCCTTGCCGCCGGTCTGCTTCTTGTATATCTCGTGGTGCTGCACCGTGGTTGTGATAGCCTCTTTGTAGGCGACCTCGGGACGACCCTGGTTCACATCAACACCGAATTCACGACGCAAACGGTCCATGATGATATCCAGATGAAGCTCACCCATGCCGCTGATAACGGTCTGCCCGCTCACCTCGTCGGTCTTGACGCGGAATGTCGGGTCTTCTTCAACCAGTTTCTGCAGGGCATTAGTCATCTTGTCCATGTCGGCCTGAGTGTGAGGCTCGACGGCGATGCTGATGACCGGCTCGGGGAACTTCATCGATTCAAGGATAATCGGATGAGCCTCGTCGCAGAGGGTATGACCGGTCTTGATGTCCTTGAATCCCACGGCGGCTCCGATGTCGCCCGCCTCGATACGGTCGAGGGGGTTCTGCTTGTTCGAGTGCATCTGCATGATGCGCGAGATACGCTCTTTCTTACCTGTGTTGGCATTATAGACATACGAGCCACTCTCGAGGCTGCCGCTATACACACGGAAGAAGCAGAGACGGCCGACATACGGGTCGGTGGCAATCTTGAAAGCGAGAGCCGAGAAGGGAGCTTTCACGTCAACTTTGCGACACTCCTCTTTCTCGTTTTTGGGGTTGATGCCGTCCACCTCGGGGATGTCGAGAGGGCTGGGCAGGAAGGCAGCCACTGCGTCAAGCAGTGTCTGGACACCCTTGTTCTTGAAAGCTGAACCGCACATTACCGGCACAATCTTGCGCGCGAGAGTAGCCTTACGGATTTCGGCGATAACCTCGTCGGCTGTAATGCTGTCAGGATCGTCGAAGAACTTCATCATCAGCTCTTCGTTCTCCTCGGCGACACCTTCGATGAGTTTCTGGCGATACTCGGCAGCAATCTCTCTCAGGTCTTCCGGCATCTCGATTTCCTCGAAACGCTGGCCGTTTGAACTCTCGTCCCACACCAGAGCCTTGTTGGCGATGAGGTCGACCACACCTTTGTAGAGGTCTTCCTGGCCTATTGGAATCTCGATGGGGATGGGGTTAGCTCCGAGGCGTTCCTTTATCTGGTTCACCACGCCGAAGAAATCGGCACCGGCACGGTCCATCTTGTTGATGAAGGCGATACGTGGCACCTCGTACTTGTCGGCCTGACGCCAAACGGTCTCGCTCTGGGGCTCAACGCCGCCTACCGCACAGAAGATGGCGATGGCGCCGTCGAGCACTCGCAGCGAACGTTCCACCTCGACGGTGAAATCGACGTGACCCGGAGTGTCGATGATGTTGTATTTGTAGCGGTTGTTATGCCAATCCCAATATACCGTGGTGGCAGCTGAGGTGATGGTAATGCCACGCTCCTGCTCCTGCACCATCCAGTCCATAGTGGCGGATCCTTCGTGCGTCTCACCGAGCTTGTAGTTCTTGCCGGTATAGAACAGGATACGCTCCGTCGTCGTCGTTTTGCCGGCGTCGATATGGGCCATGATGCCAATATTTCTTGTGTATCTGAGATCGGACATTATTCTTTCTTGGGTTTTATATTAATATAATGTACTTATTATTATATTAGAATCTGAAGTGCGAGAAAGCCTTGTTGGCCTCGGCCATACGGTGGATATCCTCCTTGCGCTTGAAAGCGGCACCTTCTTCTTTGTAAGCGGCCTGGATTTCAGCGGCGAGCTTGAGGGCCATGGTCTTTTCGCTGCGTTTGCGCGAGAAACCGATGAGGTTCTTCATACCGATGGACTGCTTGCGCTCGGGGCGAATCTCGGTAGGCACCTGGAAAGTGGCGCCACCGATGCGGCGGCTCTTAACCTCGACCGACGGGGTGATGTTGGCGAGAGCCTTCTTCCAAACCTCGAGGCCGTCCTCTTTGGTACGGTCGGCGACGACGTCGATTGCCTCATAGAAAATCTTGTAGGCGATAGTCTTCTTGCCGCCCATCATCAGGTTGTTGACGAATTTGGTCACGAGGACATCGTTATACTTGGGATCCGGCAGGATGATATGTTTTCTTGGTTTAGCTTTTCTCATTGCTGTTCTTTATTCAAAATTAAACTTTCAAACGTTTTTACTTAGCGGCTTGTTTCGGGCGTTTGGCACCGTATTTCGAGCGGCGCTGGCGACGGCCGTCGACTCCGGAAGTATCGAGGGCTCCACGGATGATGTGATAACGGACACCGGGGAGATCCTTGACACGGCCTCCGCGGATCATCACGATGCTGTGCTCCTGCAGGTTGTGACCCTCGCCGGGAATATAGGCGTTGACCTCTTTCTGGTTGGTCAGACGCACACGGGCCACTTTACGCATGGCCGAGTTAGGTTTCTTGGGGGTTGTGGTGTAAACACGGGTGCAGACACCGCGACGCTGCGGGCAGCCGTCGAGGGCCGGAGATTTGCTCTTGTACTCCATCTGCTGACGTCCTTTGCGAACTAATTGTTGAATTGTTGGCATTTCTTTATTTTATCTTTGTTATTTGTTAATTTTTTCGTTCTTTTAAGGGCACAATCCGCCCTAAAAATGGTTTGCAAAATTACAACTTTTTTTTCGAACTGAGCCACATCCCAACCAGATAAAATGTTAAAAAATCTTAAAATCTTTTGGCGATATTGATAATCAATATGTTGCAAAAATATTTAACACAACATTTTTTACTCGAAATAGCAAGTTATCAACCATTTTTTAACTTTTTTGTGGGTTATTTTCACAAAAATCAGGCTTTCAGGCATCAACAAAAAATCAGCAAAAAACATTTTGCCGAATCAGAAAAAAATTGTAATTTTGCAGCGTCAGACGCACGGTATTTTTTGCCGTATCACCGGTCATCCTCAGCGGTGTTGGTCAGAAGTCGGGTTAGAGACTTGGCACAAGATGCCAAAACGAGTTGTCCCCGATAGCGTCGAAAAGGGTGCAGAGCGCAAGCCCTGCACTAAACGTAAAGAGGCGGCTCGCTACCGCTCGCCGCCTCTTGAGATTTATTCTCAATCGGAGTATTCTGAGTGTTCGGAGTGTTCTGAATAATCTGAGATTTTATCTCACTACTACGACTTTCCTTGCTGGGAGATTGCCGACTTTGACCATGTAGGTGCCAGATGTCGGAACCGCGAAGCGTACCGGTGCAAGGCTGTCTTGCTTTGTGGACATCAACCGGCCAACGACATCATATAGTGCAATGTTATAGCCCTCGGCGTTCTCGACAAATATTTCATAGCCTTGAACGTACATTTTTACGTTCGTAACGGTCACATCGTCGACGCCAACATATATTGTGTCGGTTATGTATATCGTATCTGTAACATATATTGTGTCGTGCACAACGACGGTATCGACCGGGCAAAAAACGGCAACCAATTGCAGGTTCGAGGTTAGTGTGAATGTGTAGTTGGCAAATAGCGTGTTGTTGCTCCAACGGTCAAATCGGTTGCCTGCGGCAGGTGTGGCAGTGACAGTTATTTGTGAGCCGTGAGTGTAAGTGCCGCTACCGGTCACGGAGCCCATTGTGCTGTCATTTGGCAGTACCATCAGTTGGTAGCTGATAAGTCCGAAATTTGCCGTTACTGAGGTGTCGCCCGACAAATGGAATATGCGCGGGTTGTCTGTGCCGCCGTCGCTCCATCCGTAGAACATATAGCCACTACGGGCTGTGGCCGAGACGGTGACACTGCTATCGCAGTCAATCTCGGATACCTCCACGAAACCCATTGTGTCATTGTTTGAGACAAAACTGTATGCGAAATCCAAATTTGGTGTACCGTGAATTCGAGAAGCATAACTACTCCAGGCATTTCTATATGCATCAACGGAGCCACAAGGAACATAAATGCCAAAATTTCTCCAATTGTACCCAAATGTATAGCTTCCGCTAATTGTCGGTGGGGTTACGCTATTGCAATAAAAAGCACGGACGCTGTCACACTCATAAAAGGCTGATTCCCCGATAGTAGTCACTCCGCCACCGATAGTAACAGTTGTCAGACCAAAGCAATACGCAAAAGCGGAATAGCCAATAGATATTACACCGTCAGGAATAACAACTTCAGTCAGACCTGTGCAGGAATTGAAGGCATAATTGCCAATTACAGTAATATCATCAGGAATAACGGTGTTTTTGCAGCCTAAAACAAGTATGTTAAGGTCGGTTTGGATGATGGCATTACAACTGTCTCGGCTGTCGTAATGTGTATTATCTGGCGCAACCACAATGGATTCCAGATTACTGCAGCCCGAGAAAACCCCACTACCCAAGGTGGTCAGCGAACTGGGGATATATAACGAAACCAAGCTGCTGCAATTGGCGAATGCGCTATTTTCGATGTTTGTGATAGAATTGGGGAGTTCAAGTGAGCCCAAATTTGAACAGCCCAAAAATGCAGACGAAAAAATATCGGTAACAGAATTGGGTATTGATATTGACGTCAAACTGGTGCATCCGCAAAAAGTACTACCGGGAATTACCGAGACCGAGTTTGACAATACTACGGAAGTCAACCCGCTACAGCCATAAAAAGAACGCCATCCAATATAAACTATTGAGTCCGAAATATTTATTGATGTCATACTTATACAATTACGAAATGCATCGTCAGAGATGCTTTTGACCGTATATGTGATACCATCATGAGTTACCGAAGAAGGTATTACGACATCACCCGACACATAACTGTAATAATTGCCGCCAGTTGGATTGACCACACTTGCAGCAGTACCGCTAATAGAATAGTACAGTGTCGCACCCAGATAAGTGTAACTGAAATCGTAGGCACTCGCCACTTGTGGTAGTGTCATTGCCATCATCATGACGGCGAAAAAGGTAAGTTTGCGTTTCATGTCTTTTTGTGTTGTTGTTAATTTGCCGTGTTGCGATAGCTGGTACGGCTTTGGTACATACGCTCTTTTATGCCGCCTTCGGTGACGAAGCGGTTCTGCATGGTCTCGAGCAGCTTGTGGAGCATATATGTGGCTTGATGGATGAGCGTGATGCAGAGGTTGGCAATCTCTTCGTCGTTCATCTGCTGTATATTTGCGGCATAATTTTTCTTGATTTCTTCGCTTCGAGCATACTGTCGCATTTTCTCGTAGCGTGGGTGGAGATCGCCCCACTGCTGCAGGTTGCGCACCCGCAGATAGTCCTCGTAGTCGTCGAGGAGCTCCTCGAGGCTGGCTTTGGCAACATTTGTCAGCTTGATTTCCGTTTCGCTCGAAGTGGAAGCCGCCTGATTGCCTTCGGCTATGTTCTGTTTGCCGCTGCGGGCGGCCTGAACCATCTGGTCGACAGTGCGGTCGCCATGTTGAAGATAATGCTGAGTGAAATAGTAAGTGATGTCGTAAATCATTTCAGTGACCTGATAGACCCTCAAATTGCGGTAGTGCCCGTGACGGGGCAGGAAAGTGTAAGGCTTGGATTTCTGAGAGGTCGGATTATTCGGAATGTTCTGAGTATTCTGAATATTCTGATTACTCGGAACACTCGGATTATTCTGATTACTCAGATTATTCGGATTATTCTGGTCTATCATTTTATGCAATGTTTTTCCGACTGCAAAAATACGATTTTATTTTCATTCTGGCAAAGAAAGTTTTGTTTGGAGAGGAGAGCTCGGATAGAATACTGAAAATCAATGATTTATATATTTTAATATAAACTATTGAAAGTCAATGGTTTGAATAGGTTCGGGTCGTATTAAGGTCGGCCTTACATCGGCCTTGGGTCAGGGGTGTATGGTCGGGGGGCGAACAAAAGGTATGCTGTGGGCGATGCAAAGCCGTCCACAGTGCTGATTGTTAGCGGTTTGGCTTAGGCGTAAAGTTGACGGAGCTCGGCTTTGAGGAAGTCGAGGGCGGGCTCGGCGGGGCCGCCGTTGCGGGCTGCCGTGGCAAAGACATTGGCGGCGAGGGTGGTGGGGTCGGCGTCGGGCTCGAGGACGGCGGCGGCCGAGTTGACGAGGCCTATCATCTCCTCTTTGGCTTCGCGTATGCGCGTCCACGCCTCGGGCGAGAGGTAGACCTGCTGCGAGAGGTTGTGCTCCCACTCGTCGCGGATGTTTTTGGTCATAACGCCCTGGAGCAGACGGAGGTCCATGCCGGGCTGGTAGCAGCGCATGACGAGGCTCGACGGCGAGATGCGTTCGAGGAAGAGGGCCATGCGCTCGTAGGCCTGGAGGCGTATGGGGGTGACGACGCGGAGGGTTTCGGCGCGCTCGTCGATTTTCATGCGGAGCATGAGTTGTTTTTGCTGCGCGTCGAGCGAGCGGCGGGTGAGGAGGTAGAATATCCAGCCTGTGAGGGCGAGGGCTGCCAGCGCGGAGGCGACGGCGACGATGATTGCGATGGTTGGGTTCATGGGGTTTAGTTGTTCATTAATTCTTCGACAATTTTTTTGACGCCGGTGGTGGCTTTCTCGCTGTAGAAAGTGACGGGGCGGCTGACGGGCACCTGCTTGGGGTCGACCACGAAGCAACGGGCCTCGCGCGGCACGTAGTGGATGAGTCCGGCGGCGGGGTAGACGTTCATCGAGGTGCCGACGACGATGAATATGTCGGCGCGTGTGCAGAGCTCGGCGGCGGGCTCGATGTTGGGGACGGCCTCGCCGAACCATACGATGTGGGGTCGCAGCTGGGTGCCGTCGGGGGCTTTCTGGCCGAGGGTGATGTCGCTGTAGCCGATGTCGACGGTGGTGTCGGTGTCGCGCTCGCCGCGGGCCTTGGTGAGCTCGCCGTGCAGGTGGAGTACCTGTGTCGAGCCGGCGCGCTCGTGCAGGTTGTCGATGTTCTGGGTGACGATGTGCACGTCGTATCTTTCCTCGAGGCGCACGAGCTGGCGATGGGCCTCGTTGGGTTCCACTTCTTTCAGCTGGCGGCGGCGCTGGTTGTAGAAATCGAGCACCAGCCCGGGATTGCGGTGGTAGCCTTCGGGCGTGGCCACGTCCTCGACGCGGTACTGCTCCCAGAGGCCGTCGCTGTCGCGGAAGGTGCTGATGCCCGACTCGGCCGATATGCCGGCGCCGGTAAGGACCACTATCATTTTCTTTTCCATGGCATTGCGATTTGAATCAAAATGCAAAATTACGAAAAAAATCCGACCTGACGGGATTTTTTTTCAGTTTTTCCTCGTTATCGTGGTGCGACGGTTGCGGGCGCGGCCCTCGGGGGTGGCGTTGGGAGCCACCGGCAGGCTCTCGCCGTAGCCGCGGTAGCTGAGGCGGCGGGCGTCGACGCCGCGGCCCACGAGATAGTCGTGCACGGCCTTGGCGCGCTGTTCGGAGAGTTTCTGGTTCATGGCCTC
>CADCPQ010000104.1 GCA_902803395.1 uncultured Bacteroidota bacterium | reverse complement strand
TCACGGTGTCGGTGGGGGTGGCCACTGGCGATTCCGAGGTGGGTTTGCTGAGCGTGGCGGCTGGGCTCCAGAGGTAGGTCGCGCCACTGACCCGGGTAGCGTGGAGGGTGGTGCTGTTGCCGAGGAATATGTTGTAGCTGTCGGCCCACGCACTGACGCTGTCGAGGTCGTGGCTACGGACTATGGCTGTGGTGTCGGAGTGGGGGCAGTTGTTGGTGTCGACAAGGTTGATGGTGTAGCTGCCCGGGCAGAGGCCGCTGAGGGCGGTGTCGTTGGATATGCCGTCCCAGATGTGAATCCAACCGGTGCAGCTGTCGTTGCAGAGCACATAGGAACCTTCCTTGTTGTAGACGGTTGCTTGCGGCTCGCCGAGTCGGAAGGCTCGCTCCACGCGGCAGTTGTCCTTGGTGATGACCAGAATGTGGCTGGTCCCCGACGTTAGCGAGCCGAAAACGGTGTCGGATGTTGCGATGCCGTCGAAACGCCAAGTGCTTCCTTGGCCCTCGTCGGTAAGGCGCAGGGTTGCGCTGCCGTCGGAATAGCCGGGACACGATGGGTTGGCGAGAAGCAGTGTGTCGAGCAATGTGATGAAATCGACATTAAATGTATCGGTCTGTACGCAGCCTGCCGAAACGGAGGTGCGGAGCACATAGGTTCCCGTCGACGTCACCCACGGGTTGGCTACCGTCGGGTCGCTGACGCTACCACCCGACCAAGAATAGGAGCAACCTGTCAAAGGCCGTAGTCCGATTTGTACCGAGGCTCCGTCGCAAGCGACCAAGGTGTCGTGCATATACGATACATTGCCGAGCACAATGATTTCGCGGACGAGGGTGTCGTGGGTTTGGCAGCCATCGGTTTTTGTGGCCACCAAAGTGACAGTGTAGGTGCCTGGTGTGCTATATGTGTGCGAAGGCGATGTCAGGTTCGACGTGGTTCCGTCGCCAAAGTCCCACGAAAACGAGGTGCCGCGGCCGGTGTTGGTGAATGTCACTGAGTAGGGTGCGCAACCCACGGGAGGCATAAGGAAATCGGCTACAGGGAAATCGTTGTGCACATTGAAGCGGAACACAGCGTTGTTGCAGTTGGTACTGCCGTTAGTGGCCGCCCATACCGACGACGAGGTGGGAAATCCATTTGTGCCCCGGCATGATGCGCAAACCGACTGGTAGAGGGTGCCGAGTTTGTCGAAACGGCTGGTGCCGCCGTCGACGTGGTCGCCGCCGCCTTGGTTGCTCGAACTGTGCATCTCGCCGAAAAACGAGGCGTATTCAAGTGTCGAGGCATCGGAACTGAGGCTCAGGATATAAAAATCCTGCCCGTCGGTGGCTGTCTGGAAAGCGTCGGCAGTATATTCCATATCCGCAGTGCCGCCGCTACCCCACGTCACATTCGGTGCGTGACCAACAAAATCGCGTCCCCAGCCAACGGCGTATATGCGATTGCAGACATCGGCACAGAAAGCTGTCGGCGAGAGGTTTATGCGGCCGGGAGTGCCGAATGTCGTCGACCAGCGCCGCGAGCGCAGGTCGGGGCTGAATCGAGCCAGTAGCATGCCCGCACCGGGGGTATTGTAGGTGGCGTTGGAAATCATGGTGCTGCCCGATGCAGCCGTCTGTCCAAACACAAGAACCTCGTTGTTGCGGCCCGTGCGGACAAAATAGCACTGGTCGTATTCCGAACTGCCGAAATATGTTGACGACATGATTCGGTCGCCGTTATACGATATTTTGGTTATAAAACCGTCGGCCGAGCCGCCGCCGTAGGCTGACTGAAATGCGCCCATGGTGAACGGGTAATCGACGGAGTTGGTGCCACCGCATACGATGATGTTGTAGTTGTCGTCAACGTCGATTGAGTAGATTGCGTCGTCGCCGGTGCCACCCAGGTATGTGCTCCATATCATGGTGCGAAGGTTGTAGTCGAGCTTGAAGACGACGCCGTCCTGCTTGCCACACGGGTTGCGACGCACGGCACCAGGAGTGGTTGGAAAATTGCGCGAGAATGTAGTCGAGCCGACATACACGTTGTTCTGGTCGTCGGTGATGATTTCGCCTCGTGCGCCATCGCCATAGTTATAATAAAGGGAGTCGTTACCAATATAAACAATGTCACCTGTATGGGTAAAATATGGTTTGTAGTTCAGACCGTCGTTGCCGGAGCCACCCACGTAGGTCGATGCCTGCAAGGCGGTGCCGTCGCTGCTGAAACGCGACACAAAAATATCACTGCCGGAGGGGTAGGCTGTTGCCGACGAAAGATAGTTGACGCTGGTTCCGCCACTATGGTAGCGGCTGTATGCCCCGTCGGTAGTGGGGAAATTGTTCGAGGCCGTGGTGCCGAACACCAAAAGTTCGTCGAACGAATTGACGAAGATGCTGTGCGGGGTGTCGGTTCCGCCACCGCCGAGGTAGGTGGCGTACATACGCTGCGAGCCGGTGCTGTCGAACTTGAAAATACCAATATCGACAAGTCCGTTGAAACTGACGTCGTAGGCTCCGACACTTGTCGGATAGCCTACAGCAAATACAAGTCCGGCAGTGTAGACGTTCTTGTGCGAGTCGTAGGCGGCTGCAGTGCCCCAGTTGTCGGCTGTGGAGCCTGTGTAGGTTGAAAAACAAAGAACAGGGTCGATGACGAGCTGTTTGTCGTGGTCGTAGTCGCCGATATCAAATGTCACGACGTTGTTTTTCAGCTTAAATGAGCTCTTTACTTCAATCTGCTTGCCGTTGCGACCTTCCTGATATACATAGGGACGCAATTCTACAATGTCGCGTACGGAGGTTGCAATCAACAAGTTGCCGTTGGAGAGCAGGCGTATGTTGCTTTGGCCATCATATTGCATTTGGATAACCGAGGGGTCGGCACCCGGAGCAACACGAAACTCGTATTTAGCCATGTTTTTGGCCGAAAAAATGCGGAAATCGATGTCTTTATACAGGTCGTTGTATTCAACAACGGCATACGAAGGAACCTTGGAAACCCAG
>CADCPQ010000103.1 GCA_902803395.1 uncultured Bacteroidota bacterium | reverse complement strand
GCCGCTGGCGGTCTTCTGTTCAGCCTCGGCGGGACGCACGAGGACTCTGTCTGCTAAAGGTTGAATGTTCATAATACTTTATTTTTAATTATTTTTTGTTCTGTTCTTTTCGGAGTATTTTGATTCCGAAGACGCCAAATATTTATCAAAACCCGTGCCAAACCGACATGGACTGACATTTTGGCAGTCCGTGTCAGTCGTCATGTCATTTCTTTGTCAAAAAATGTATACATTATTTATTATTAATAATTTTTTCTGCCAGTTTTTGAAAAAGTTGTATCTTTGCATTTTCGTTTGGATTAAATTTTAACAACAATAAAACAATGAAAAAAACTTTATTAACCATTGCAACCATGGCACTTATCCTTACTGGATGCAAACACAAGGCCGAGCTCGGGTCGGGTATCGATCTCGATAATCTTGACACCACCGCCAGCCCTGTCGACGATTTCTATCAGTACGCTTGCGGCGGCTGGATGAAAAATCACCCCCTCGACGCCGAGCACTCCCGCTACGGCTCTTTCGATGCCCTCGCCGAGAATCTTCAGGAGCAGCTGCGCTCGATTATCGACTCGGTGTCGGCCAACAAGAACGAGGCCGGCTCCATTGCCGACAAAATCGCTACTCTTTACAACATCGGCATGGACAGCGTGAAGCTGCAGGAACAGGGTGCCGAACCCCTGAAGCCCTACCTCGAGGAAATCAACAACGTCAAGACCCGCGACGACGTCTGGGCCGAAATTCTCAAAATGCACCGCCGCGGCAACCACGTGCTCTTCGGCGTGTTTGGCGAGGCTGACAAGGACGACGCCCGCCAGTGCATCGCTTGGGCCTACCAGAGCGGCCTCGGCCTCGGCGACCGCGACTACTACCTCCTCGCCGAGGGCAACAACAAGAACGTCCGCGCCGGTTACGTCGACTTGATGACCAAGGAGTTCGCCATGGCCGGTTACGACCAGATGAGCGGCATCAAGGCCGACAAGCTCGCCAAAATGGTCATGGACTTCGAGACCCTTCTCGCCAAGAGCCAGAACACCCGTCTCGAAAACCGCGACCCGCAGGCCACTTTCCACCGCTACACCATCGACGAAGCTGCCAAATTTGCCAAAAACATCGACTGGAAAGGCTACTTCGAGGCTATGAACATCATGGACGGCATGAAGACCTTCAACATCGCCCAGCCCAAATATTTTGCCGAAGTGAACCGTGTGCTCGCCACCACCGACATCGAGACCCTCAAAGCCTATTTCGCATGGCATGAAATCAACAGTGCCGCCAGCTACCTGAGCGAAGACTTCGTCAACGCCCACTTCGACTTCTACGGCAAGCTGCTCAGCGGCCGCGAAGTGAACCGTCCTCGCTGGAAACGCGTCACCTCCACCGTCGACGGCGCCCTTGGCGAGGCCCTCGGCCAACTCTACGTTGCAAAATACTTCCCCGCCGAAGCCAAACAACGCATGGAAGTCTTGGTCGGCAACCTCATGGAAGCCCTCGGACAGCGCATCGACCAGGCCACCTGGATGACCGAACCCACCAAAAAGAACGCCCACGAAAAACTCTCCACCATCCTCGTCAAAATCGGCTACCCCAACAAATGGCGCGACTATAGCGGCCTCGAAATCAAGAACGACAGCTACTATGCCAACGTGGTCCGCAGCAACGAGTTCGACATGGCCTATATGTTCAGCAAAATCAACAAGCCCGTCGACCGCGACGAATGGCAGATGACCCCCCAGACCGTCAACGCCTACTACAACCCCACCACCAACGAAATCTGCTTCCCCGCCGGTATCCTCCAGCCTCCGTTCTTTAACATGAACGCCGACGAGGCCGCCAACTACGGCGCCATCGGCGTGGTCATCGGCCACGAGCTCACCCACGGTTTCGACGCCCAGGGCCGCCAGTATGACAAGGACGGCAACCTCAACGACTGGTGGACCGCTGAAGACGCTGCCAACTTCGACCGCAACAAGCAGGTCCTCATCGCTTCGTTCGACTCCTGCATAGCCCTCGATGACCCCGAATTCGGCCTTATCCACGGCAACGGCCAGCTCACCCTCGGCGAGAACATTGCCGACAACGGTGGTCTCCACGTCAGCTACCTCGCCATGATGAACGCCATGGACCGCGGTCAGCTCAACAAGGAAAAGATGGACGGCTTCACCCCCTACCAGCGCTTCTTCCTTGCCTACGCCGCCGTTTGGGCCAGCAACATCCGCCCGCAGGCTGCCCTGCAGCTCACCCAGATGGATGTCCACTCGCTGGGCCGCAACCGCGTCAACGTGGCTCTGCCCCACATCGTCGAGTTCCACAGTGCATGGACCGTACAGCCCCAGCACGGTATGTGGCTCGACCCCGACAAACGCGTCGAACTCTGGTAAAACAAATAAAACACCAAAAAGTTGGGCCGCCAGAACGACGGTCCAACTTTTTTTTCACGACAATGTAGTTTTTCGGCAAGTTATTACGTTATTATTACGGTGAGGACAAAAGATCCATTCGAGGAGCTGCTGCACCGCTATCGCGGCCTGCTGTTCACCCTCTGCAGCCGTTTCAGGCACAGGGGGTTGGACACCGACGACCTGATACAGGAAGCAACCATCGCACTCTGGAGAGCCCGCGAGAGACTGTTACCCATGGGCGGCGTACAGCAGGCAGCACTGGTTTGGAAAACAGCCCGCAATGCCGCCATCGACGCCTTGCGACGCATTGAGGATGCCGCGGAACTGCCGGAAGGACATGACGTCGTGGGATCCGACAACCCAATGATGCAGGAGCTGCACGAACTGATTGACCGCCTCGACGAGCCCGACCGCTCGATTGTAAAACTGCAACTTGAAGGCTACAGCTACGAGGAAATCGGCAACAAACTAGGGCTCAGCGAAAAGAACGTGAGCGTGAGACTGGTGAGAGTGAAGGAGCGATTGAGAAATGCAATGGGAATTTGAAAACAGAAAAACGCAATATATTATGACAGACAACAAGACTTTTGACGAATTGTGGGAACGGGCCGAGACCGAAAGGTACGCCGCGCAGCTCACGTCGGAATACCCGACCTGGCGCGCCGGACGCCGCCGCGCAACAGGCATCGTGGCAACCGTGGCTGTGATTCTGGCTGTGGCCACACCTATAATGCTGCCTCATCACAAGGCTGGAAAATTCGAAAAAGTGTATTGCAACCGTGCCAACACCCAAGACCAGCAGTGGGTCGCCCTGGCCGACGAACTGCTGACAAGCGATATAATATAATAAGAATAATGAAAAAAATATTGCTCATAATCATGCTGATTCTGCCGCTTATGGCAATGGCTCAGGGCGAGCTGTACAAACGCTACGCCTCGCGTCCTGAGCTGAAAGTGGCGCAAGTCAGCGGTTTCAAGCTCTGCGACACCGTGAGGGTCGACGTGGTGCTGCTGCAGGCCGATAACGAGAAGGTCTGGCAACAAATGGTCAAGGAATTCAACATCGCCGGCAACGACGGCGTCACCAGCTGGCTCGGCGACACAAAACAGCCCGCCAACAGGGTGAAATGGACCGGCCGTCCCGTCCTGCGCGTGGTGGCTTCGCACAAAAAACAAACCATCGGGCTCTACCTCCTCAACAACGAGACCCAGTACGACGCCCTCATGGACTACCAGCTCAACGCCATGTCAAAGAAAAATACAAAATGAATAATAAAAGAACAATGAAAACAAAACACTTCATACTGCCAATCCTCACCATCGCATTCATTCTGGCCTCGTGCGAAAAAAACGTCGAAAACACCGTCGATAAAAACCAAACCGCCGAGCGCGACATATTCTATTCTGTGTCGGACATTCCCGGAAAGCCGAACCTCTCCGGCACCACCGCACACCTCTCCACCGAGGCCGAATGGGATAGACTGCTCGACCGATTCTGCGAAATGACGATGGACGGCGAACAGGTGACTTTTTGCAACACCAATCCTTCGGCCGGCACAAAAGGCTTCAAAGACGGAACCAATACCCCCACCACCATCCACACACAAAACCGCGAAGAGTTGAAGGCGTGGATGAAAGCAATGGAAAAAGCGGGCAAGACAATCAATGTCACCTACGACGACAGCACCGGCACATGGAACGGCGCGGCCTACACCAACTTCAACCCTCAGATGGAGCAGGCCGAGGCAATCAGCTGCACGGGTACGCTTATCCTTACTGGCATCCCCGTCATCGACGAACCGATAGCGGGCACCGTTTGGGCCATCCAGACAAACGACGACAGCGTTTTCATCCTCACCTTCCACGGCATGATGATGATGAGCGAAAGCGACGAGCCGTCAACGCTGCTCGGCGGCTATGAGGTGACAATAAACGGCTTGGCCAGCACTCACACCGACATCAACGGCGACAATTTCTCGACGCTGGAAATCAGTGCAAATGAGGGCGATGTGATAATTTTTGAAAAATAATCCACACCTCGTGTAGTTTTTCGGCTTCGAATTACGTTCTTATTATCGAGAAAAAAATCAAACGAAAAAAATCAATCAATAACAATTAAATCAAACAAAAATGAAAAAAAGCATCCTTTTCGTTGCAGTCGCAACACTCGCCCTTGCAATGACCTCCTGCCAGAAAGAGGAAAACCTCGTGGCCAACAACCAGAACGGCACCACCAACCAGGAAGTGACCAACGGTCCCCGCGTGAAAAGCACCGCCGACCTCCACAACACCGACTGGACCTGCAACATGACTTTCAGCCAGATTGTCTTCGCCCTCACCGGCAACGACTTGAGCTGCTACCCCGGTTTTGAAGACGAGAACTACGCTCTGGACCTGAACTTCGACGGCACCTATGCCCACTTCACCTTCCCCGACAACATCGAAGCCATGGGCCTCAACGCCGACGAAACCGCCATGGAGCAGATTTACGGCATTGACTACGAGTACAACTACGACGGCGTCTCACATACCGGCACCCTCACCGGCTCGATAATCGATTCGACCGGCGCCCAGGTCCCCGCCCTCATCGATTTCACCTACGACGACGCCACCGATGTCATCACCTTCATCCTGCCCCTCTTCTACACCGACGAGGCCGGCGCCGACATCGACATCAACCTCCCCCTCAACTTCACCCGCAACGAATAAGCAAAAAAGCACACCCAAAAAAACGCAACTCGCTCAAACCCAACGGTTTGAGCGAGTTTATTTTAACCCATTGATATTTAGTCAGTTAAAGGCACTTGGTTCGGGTTTGGTTCGGCCTTACATCGGCCTCGCCTCGGACATAGCCTCGCCATCACGGTAAAAAAGCAGTGTTCCACCTATGGTCAGGTCGGTGCCATAGAGTACCGTAGTGTAACTCAGGGTGATGATGTCGGCTTCCGGATTGTAGGCAAATCCGTACCGGACGCCATTGACGGTGAGGATTCCCTCGTGCGAGCCATCGTCGTACTGCCAGTAGGCAACGGTCGAAAGGCCGGAGCCGTTGCAGCGGTATGTCAGCGAGCCTCCAGTGGCATAGTCCCAAAACTCGAGACTGAAATCGACCGTCAGCAGAGTATCGCCCGACTGGATTTCCTGCGAGACCGACCAACGTGTGTTGGCAGGGAAGTCGGCCGCCGGGGCAGGCTGCCGGTTGACAGGATGGAACACGGTGATGCCCCCGAGTCTTGCGACTCCGCCGTTGGCGTTGAGATAGAGCATCATGGTAATTGTGGAATCGGCGGCGTTTAAATCGAAGTCGGTCCTCTTGTTGCCGTCGGCGAAACAAGTGCCGTGGCCGACGCCGTCGAAAGTGTAGGTGAACGCGATGGTCAACGGCGACTGTTGCTGATTGGCGACCAACAAGTCGAGGTACAACTCGCCGGTACTGTCGGTCAGGTAGTCAAGGCTCCAGGTGAGAATGGCTGGGTATCCTTGGTAGCTGTCTTCATAGGTACCCATCCACGATGTTCCGGCCAACGAAATTGTTTGCGTTGGGCTGTTTTGCGGTTGCTGCAAGTTGGAGGGCTCATCTTTCTGGCAAGCGGCGTACAACAAAGCCGCCATGACGATCACTGCTATTCGTTTCATTGTCTGATATTTTTTGATGATATTTTGTTGATTATTTGCTCGAACTCCTCCATCGAACTATAGAAGAAGAGCCAGAGGGCGAGGTTGTCGCTATCGCTGTGTATGAGGTAGCCGATGTTGCCGTGCAGGTGGGCAGTGTTCATCAGTTTGTCGGGCTGCTGAACCGGGGCGTTGTCGACGGTTGTCGACGAATCGACAAGCAACCCGTTGTCGTAGTGCTCGCTATGGACTACGGAGTAGGTCGTGTCGAACACTATACTTTTCGAAGTGGCGCCGGAGTGGATAGCCTCAGCCATCACACTGTCAATCATCTGCCTAACAGCTTCACCTATTGAGCCTACGCCATCGAAATCTTTCGTGATTTTTCTGACACCCGAAACCTTTTTGAGGCTCGAGACCCTGGAGGAGTCGAGCGCGTCGACGTTGACGTTGTGTTTCACGCCAAACTCATCGCAGAGCCGCAGCCAGTCGGCTTTGGTCCCGGCTTGAAGCATGACGGCGTTGTAGCCGTTGTAGTCGCCAATCAAGGCCACCGTCAAATCCTTGCGACCGGCATATTGCCGGTAAATTTCTTTTGCCGCCGAAGTGGTTTCGGGCAGCACCTCCTCACGTTGGCAGGCGGCAAGACAAACAACAAACAAAAAAATGAAAAAAAATTGTCGTTTCATTCTACTATATTTTTAAAGGCTTCCAAAGTGCATTCGGGCGAACAGCCGTTGTTGCAGGCGAAGTAAAGACGCTGGCCGTCGACGTCGACGCGGGCAATGTCGCCGCTGGGTTTGTTGAAGAACAAGGCCGTCGGAATTATTATGGCGGCCAAAGTAGCAGCAGCGGCCACCGCTGGCCATAACGATTTGCGTTTGGCCGGTTTCGGCTTTACGGCCTCCTCTTTGTCGGCCATAAGTATATTCCATACCACATTGCGAATCTCCCTGTCCAACTCCGCTTCGCTATAGGGGCAACGGACGTTTTTCAGTTCGTCCATGTATCGTTCAAGTTGTTTGTCAAAATCTCTCATAATATTATTGATTATATTGTTTCCTTAATTTGCGCAGTGCGCGAGTCAGTCGCATACTAACGGCAGCAACCGACAGACCTGTTATTTTTGCTATTTCGGCGTAGCTGTATCCGTGAGCATGGGTCATTATGATTGTACGGTCAGGTTCCGACGTAGACTCAATCAGTTTCACCAAATCGCTGAAATCATCATCTTTGTATGATGGCTCGTGCCGGTCAGAAGATTCGGCGACAGGTTGGTTGCCCTTTTTCCGCGACAATGTGTTCATGGTGTTTGTCGCCACTCGATAAATCCACGTTTGCTCAGAGCTACGGTGGTCGAAACTCCTGTATCCGCGCCACAGGTTGCAGAGCACCTCATGAAAAGCGTCCTCGGTGGTCCATGCGGCACTCAGTCGGTAGTTGCTGCATATACGCCATATCAAGTCGCGATGGCGGTGTATCATGTCCTTGAATATCTTTTCGTCATTATCCATTCTATAAAAAACAATTACCGATTTGCATTCATCATTACGCCTTATTAGACGCAGTGAGCGGGTGAATCACAACATCGGGATGAAAAAAAGCGACCCTCGCAGGGCCGCTATATGTTGGAACCTGCGGGAGGGTCACCCCTGCCCGCAGATTGGTTTTTCGATTAGGCGTAGAGCTCTTCGAAGATTTTGCGCAGTTTGGGGCTCTCGCGGAGTTCCTGCAACGTGAATTCGGCGTGGCCTTTGGTGTAGCCGTTGCCCATGATCATGTTCACGTCGCTGCCGATACCCTCGGCGCCGAGGCTGGCCTTGGTGAAGCTGGTGGCCATCGAGAAGAAGTAGACGATACCGTCGTCCTTGGTG
>CADCPQ010000102.1 GCA_902803395.1 uncultured Bacteroidota bacterium | reverse complement strand
CGGCCTCTTCCATAGTCATCCCCTTCACACGCTCTTTCAGCTCGCGGTAGAAGACCATGCGGGCGGTATCGAGGTTCTCGTTGTTCACGCGGTAAACTAAAACAAAGTGGCGGAACACATCCTCGGGAATCTTCTTGCCCCACGCCATCTCCTCGCGGGCCTTGAAGGCGTAACGAACCTGCTGCAGGTAGAACTCCGGCGCATAGTCGGCCAGGTCGCTCAGCGGCATATATGCATAAAGGAACTCCATGGCCTCGCGCTCGGCACGGCTCAAAGTGTCGAGCCGCACCTGCAGCATGGGAAACTCGGCCATACGGGTTTCAAAGTCAGCATGCACCTCGTTGCGATAGTCCTTGTCGGTGATAAAATGCGGGTCACGGTGGCAAGCCGCGAGCGAAAGAACAACACCTAATATTATAAAAATATACTTTTTCATGATATAAAAATAACGTCAAAAGAACAAAAATATTGTCTTGAACGAATAATTATTTACTCTTTCGCCGGGGCTCTTTCCTGCCGTGGGTTTGAGCGGATTCCATCTCGGTGCGGCCTATGCGCCATGTGAGGCCAAAGCTGACGTAACGGCTTTCGGTTATGCTCTCGCTGACGGATGGGTTGTAGGGATTAACGCTGGCACCGCCAGTGCGGATTGTACCGAAGACATCATTGACGTTGAGAAAGAGCGACAGGCGGCGATTGAAGAGGTCTGTACTCACGCCGCAATCAAGCGAGAAATAGGGGTCTACCTCGGCCAGCGGTGTCTGCGTACGGCTGCGATAGGTTGCATTTGCAAAGAGTTGAAGTTTATCCCACAACTTGGTCCAGAAGTTCAACCGTAACGAATAGCATAGCATATCACGCTCTTGCCACTTGCCGGGTCGGTATTGTACCTTGTAGTAATCGTCGAAAAGGTTGGCGTAGAAGCGAATATTCATGAAGTCAAGTGGGCGTAAGGTGGTATTGAGACCGATACCACCCTGCCGTACAGTGCCGATGTTGGCGGTCTGTGTAAAGACAACGATACGCCCGAAGCGGTCGCAGTAGGCCACGTCAGTGAGGGCACCAGTGCGGTCGCGGTCGGAGTTGTACCAGGTGCTGAGGCCGATGCTGCCTATGTGGTCGAAGTAGCGTTCCCACCCCAGTTCGATGTTGTTGGCGTAACCCTTCTTCAAGTCAGGATTTCCGGTGGAATACGTGTCGTAGCCATAGAGGGTGAAGCTGGTCAGTTGAGTGGCAGTGGGCGGTGTGACGTAGTGAGTATAACTGAAAGTGAAGTTGTGCATTGATTCGGTGCTGTATGAAACGTGGACGGTGGGACTGAAGGTTAGGTAATGCTTGTGCACGTCGACGCTGTCCATGGGATTGCTTGAATAGTCGAGGTTGTACCAAGCGTTGTCCATCGACAGCGAGGCGCCAATGGTAAAACGGCCAAAATGGTGTTCGGCGCCGGCATAAAGCGAGAGCTCGTATGTGCCGTTGGAGAAAGCGTAGCTACGCAAGCTGTCAATGATGCCATTATCGGTAGCGTCGACAGTCTTGTGTTCAGGATTAAGGCTTGCCATAATGCCAAAATCCACTTCGCCGTGACGGCTGTAGGGCAGTGCGATATCAGCGGTGATGCCATGCCACTGAGTGGGGTTGAGGCTGACTAAGCGTCGGTCGAAATTGAGGGACATGAGGCTGTCGTACCGGCGCAGATCGCTGCCAAAGGAGTGATTCCTCGTCACCGTACCGGTATAATCAACGAAAAGCATTCCTCCAAGTGTGTCAAGTTTCTTCTCCAGCATCACGCCAAAAGCAACGTCCATCATTCCATTGGCGGTGTGCATTGTCTCATTGTAGAAATAGCGGCCAGGACTGGCAATGAACTCCGTGCGCTCGGTACGGTTGTAGGTAACGTTACTGTCATGAGATGCGGTGGCCCAGAGCCATAAGTTGACCATCGTGTTCGAGTCGATGTTGTAATCAAAGTCCAGGCCAAAGTTACCGTTAAGAGCGAGGTTCTTGCTATGTCCCTTCGTAGAGATGTTGGACGAGAGATTGCTGTCGGGAGCCAGCAAACGGCTCTCGCTGCCAGCCTCGCCGTTGTAGCGGTCATAATCGCCACTGAGGAAAATGTTGAAACGGACTTTTTCGTTGGCCCACACGTAATCCACCCATGGACTTACCTGCGGACGACTATTGGCGTTGAGACCTAAACATAACAGCTCGTTGCGCTTCACCTTGGCGGTGGTGACGATGTTGATGACACAGTTCTGAGTGTGATACTTTGCCGAAGGGTGGGCAATGACTTCGATTCGCTGCAATGTGCCGGCAGGCAGCGACTTTAGGTATTGTTTCAGGCCTTCAGCCTTAAGGTGCGACGGCTTGTCGTTAATCCATATGGTCACATCCGCGCCACCGCGATACTTTATATTACCCTCGGCGTCCACCTCTACGCCCGGGGCGTTCTGCAACGCATCGGTGGCGTTACCACTTTGTACGCTGGGATCGTCGCTTACGTTGTAGAACACCTTCTCGCCGTCTGCCGAATATAGCGGACGGTTGGCGGTTATTTGCACCGCTTTTAACAACATAGCGTTATCGGCAATCTCGACAACACCGAGATTTGTGTCACGTACAATTGTGATATCCTGCCAATATGCTTCATGTCCCACAGCGGTTATCCTTAAAATGTAGTCGCCTTGCTCGACGCTTGCCAGCAAAAACACTCCGTCGAAATCACTTGTCGTTCCGCAGGCAAATGCACTGTCGGACCGCTGTAGCAGAACACAGTTGGCAAACGGCAACGGATTTCCTTTAGTGTCTTTAAGAGAACATTGCAAGGTAAACGTGTTTTGTGCTATCATAACACTGGTCATACTCATAGCGAGTACCACCATGAAAAATCTTTTTATCATTGATGTTATTGTTAATAATGACTTGAATGTTTAAATTTGTGAATCCGGCTTGTTCAGGCAACTTACGGATTAACGCATTAACCCATTCATTCACGGTGCTCTCAGCACCTCATGGAACGTAACCGCCTCGTTAACCATCATGGGCATATCGTCCTCCGGCATCCACGCTGCAGCGCATCCAATTTGTTCATTATCAACTACACTAGTCATTATCGTTTAAGAAACTGATGTTGCAAAAATACGTAAATTATTTGAATTTGCACTTTTTTTTAAAAAAATCGATTTATAAACCAGATACATTTTGCAGCAGTTCGCGGACCAGTTCCGGGTCGGTCTGCAGTGTGCCGTCGGGGAGTGTGGTTTTACATGAGGCATGGACTTCGCAGATACCAGTGTACTCAACCAGTTCGCGCACATTGTACGGGGTCACGCCGCCTCCAGCCAATATTTTCACACCTGTCACTCCCACAAGGGAGCGTATAGTGTCACGGCCCAGTTCAGCCGAAAAATGCTGTCCCGAAGTGAGCAATCTGTCGCAACGGGCCGAAGCCACCTGCCACAGCGCCTCGACGGGGTCCTGCAAGGCTTCGTCGAAGGCACGGTGGAAAGTCACCTCCATCGGTGCCGCCAGCTGGACCATTCGGCGTGTCACCTCGGCATCAATACAGCCGTCGAAAGTCAGGAATCCCATAACAACGGCGTGGACGCCGAGTTCTTTGCAGCGCTTGATGGTGAGGTTGATGTCCATGAGTTCGGCCTCAGTGTAGCAAAAGTTGCCCTCACGCGGACGAATCAGCACATGAGTCCTAAGTCCGAGAGTGTTGACACAATAGTCTATATCCTCGTCGGCAGGTGTCAAGCCACCGACCTCGAGGTTGCGGCAGAGTTCTATGCGACTTGCACCGCCCTCTTTGGCAGCCTCGGCAGAGGCTCTGGAGTTGCAACAAATTTCCACGTCAATCATGGTGCAAAAATACACATTTTTTTCATAACGCGGAAATATTTTTTTCAACAAGAAAAACCCAGTTGTAACGAAACAACTGGGTTTTACTTTTTTATCGACAGGTCTTACGACTGCTATTTCAGGTAGTATTCCACGGTTGTGACCACGCGGACTTTCTTCACCTGAGGGGTGTTCTCGTCGAGGTCTTCCACTTCAAAATAGCCCTGCGAGGCGGTACGCATCTTGCCAATCTTGCTATGGCTGTTCTTGGCGAACTCGTCGGCAGCGGTACGGGCGTTCTCGAGGCTCTCGGCAATCATCGAGGGCTTGATGTCGTTGAGACCGTTGTACTCGTAGTTGGCGTATGTGTTGCTGATAATGTCGTGCTTCAGCAGGTCGGCGTCGATGGTGTTCTGGACTTTGCTGACCTCATCCATTTTCGAGGTAAAGACGCTGATGGTCTGGTTGGCGCTGTAGCGGAAACGGATGTTGCTGGTGTAGTAGCTGTCGTAGCGGTCGTTGAAATTGGCCGAGGTGTATTTGATTTCCTCGTCGGTGAAACCGGCCTTTTTCAACAGTGAGATTACGGTCTGGTCGTTTTTCTCCATTGTGCTGCGCAGGGTTGCCAGGTCGTTGTCCTGAGCGCTGTACATGACGCGGAGCACCACACGGTCGGCAGGCACCTCTTTCTCACAGAGGCCGCGAACTTTTACGGTGTCGTCATACGACTTGAGGGTTTTCACGGTGCAGACCATAAAGATTCCGAGCACCGCTGCGGCCAGCACAACGCTGACGCCCATAATGTAGTTCTTTTTGAACGGTATGTTACTTCCTTTCATAATGTTACGTTTTTTATTTTATAAGTTCGTTAAAACAATCCTTCGAGGACGCTGTCGTCGACGAGTTCGGGCATCGTAACCTTGAGTTCGGGACAGATGTCCATGGCGCGCTTGATAGCAAACATGGCGCCTTCGTTGCGGGCCCAGCTGCGGCGGCTGATGCCATTGTTCACGTCCCAATGCAGCATCATGCGCAGACGGCGGTCGCAAGCCTCGCTGCCGTCAAGCACCATACCGAAGCCGCCGTTCATCACTTCGCCCCAGCCAACGCCGCCACCATTGTGGATG
>CADCPQ010000101.1 GCA_902803395.1 uncultured Bacteroidota bacterium | reverse complement strand
GGGTCGGGGGCGTCCTGATGCTTGTAGACGATGACGTAGTTGTTGTCCTTGCAGATGCGGTTGGCGAAGTCGACGATGTCTTTCTTCGTAATCTTGGCCAACTCGTTGATTTCGTTGCAGACGTCGCCCCAGTTGCGGTGCTCCACAAATGCGTAGGCCATCTGGCTGGCGCGGCTGTTGTTGCTCTCGGCCTGCTTCATAATCTGGAGTTTCAGCTGGTTGATGCTGGCTTCGATAAGGCTCTCGTCGAACTGGCCTGCTTTTACAAGGTCGAGCTGTTCAAGCAGCAAATCGCGCAGCTGGCCGAGGCTCTGGCCTTGGGTGGGGCGGCCGCCGAGCATGAAGGCGGCGTAGTCGTTCAGGGTGTAAGTGCCGGCATATGCACCGAGGCAGAGCTGCTTCTGGTTGAGGTTGAGGTCGATAAGGCCGCAGCTACCGTTGTTCAGCACCATCTCCATGGCCTGTGCCAACAGTGCGTCGTGGCTGCCGTTACCCTCCTCGATGCGGAAGGCGATAGTGAGGTTTTCGGGGTCCTGACCATTTACCAAACGGATAATGGGCGAGGTGATGGGCTCCTCTTTAATCTTTGTGAATCCGGGAACCTTGCCGGGTTTCCAGCTGCCGAAATATTTGTCGATAATCTTGATGGCCTCGTCGGGATTGAAGTCGCCGGCCATGGCAATGCACATATTGTTAGGAACATAGTAAGCGGCGTGGTACTCGCGGATATTTTTCATCGAGGGGTTCTTGAGGTGCTCGATGGTTCCGATGGTGGTCTGTTGGCCATAGGGATGATGGGGGAACAGGGCGGCCATCATCGTCTCGTTGACGCGGCGATTGTCCTGAGCCATACCGATGTTCTTCTCTTCGTAGACGGCTTCCAGTTCGGTGTGGAAGAGACGCAGCACCAGGTTCGGGAAGCGGTCGCCCTCGACCTTGGCCCAGGTCTCAAGCTGGTTGGCAGGGATGTTTTCGACATACATGGTGTAGTCGTTCGAGGTGAAGGCGTTGGTGCCCTCGCTGCCGATGGCAGTCATCGATTTGTCGTACTCGTTGGCGATGGCTATGGTCGAGGCGACATAGCTGATGGAGTCAATCTGGTGATAGATGGCGGCACGACGGGCCTCGTCGGTGGTGCGACGGTAGACCTCATAGAGGTTCTCGATCTTCTGCAACTCTACCTTCTCACGCTCCCAGTCGGTGGTGCCGAGTTGGTGGCTGCCTTTGAAAAGCATGTGCTCCAGATAGTGAGCCAATCCGGTAGTCTCTGATGGGTCGTTTTTCGAGCCGGCGCGCACAGCGATGTAGGTCTGGATACGCGGCGCATCCTTGTATACGCTCATGAAGACCTTCAGGCCATTGTCGAGCGTGTACTCGCGAACCTGCAGAGGGTCGTTGGGGTAGGTTTTGTAACTGTACTGGCTTTGTGCACTGGCCGAAAGAGCGACCGTCATGGCGACAGCAACAAAGCAAACCACGAATTTGAATTTTTTCATAAATGTAACGTTTTGTATTTAAACTTATTAATATGTTTGTTGGTTCAATAAATCATTTGCAAATATACACAAAAATCCTGAATTCGAAAAGTTATTAACCGAAGGTATTGAAAAAAAACCGAAGATTTTTTTTGCCGTATGGCAATAAAAATGTAAATTTACAATCTGTTTTATGCGGTATATATCGCCGCAACAGTTTGTTATTCAAAAAATTAAATATTATATATATGAGGGAAAATATTGTCAATAAGCTCACTGAGGGAATGCAGAAGCTTTGTGCCATCGCCAACGAAATTGTGGCAGCCGATGGCAAGGTGTCGTCAATAGAGAAAGATTTATTGATGCAGGACTTGCGCGAACTTTACGATATAGCGCTCGGCATAGAAACTGAGGCAGCAGAGCCCGTCGCTGAGCCTGATGTAAAGGCCGAGAGTATACCGTGCGAATCCGAACCAGAACCTGAAGCCGAGAAACCGCTTTTCGCCCCAGAAGAGAACGATGAACCCGAGACACCGGTTATGGCACCCGTCATGGAGGAGATAGAAAGCAACGGCAACGAAAAATTGTTTGAGAACGACAGCCTAATGGTCTTTGAGGTGGATTCCGCCACGGAGCCAGAACCAGAACCAGAACCGGAGCCCGAGCCCGAGCCTGTCGAGATTCCAGAGCCCGAACCCGAGCCTGTCGAGATTCCAGAACCAGAACCTGAGAAGGAACAGGAACCCGTAGCCAAACCTCAACCGGTTGAGCAACCGTCGTTGTTTGATTATTTGCCACATTCTGAACCCAAGGAGCAACCCGCCGTTCGTACCATTGGCGAAACTCTCAATACTGGCGTGAGCAATCTGAGTGAGCAGCTTGAACGTCGCGTCATGAATAACAAGGTGGACGATTTGCG
>CADCPQ010000100.1 GCA_902803395.1 uncultured Bacteroidota bacterium | reverse complement strand
ATCGGCAAGCACTATGTTGAGTTGTCGTTTGGCTGCATTGGGAAGCGTATGGTATGGCCTTCGGTTGGCATGTCTGTCCTGATTGCTGTCTCATACGTGTTGGCTCTAGTTGCCGTTTTTGTCTTGATTGACATTGAGCAATTTTTTCCTAAAGAAGTTGAATCTCTGAACGAAACAGGTAAACATCTCTTTTTTGGAATAGCAGGAGTACTCAATGGATGCATCATTTGTCCGGTATTGGAAGAAATTGGTGTTCGGGGTATTCTTCTCGGTGGCTTGCTTAAGTCGCAATGCCGTCCGTGGATTGCCATCATAGTCACTGCCATTACCTTTGCGTTGCTTCACGGAGTTGGGGTGCATTTTGTGGTCTCGTTAGTGTTCGGAATCATTTTAGGATGGCTCTACTGGCGTACACGCAGCATTATTCTGTGCGTGATTATCCATATCGTCAACAATTCCCTTTCTTTCATTGATTTGAGTAACCATACCAATGCAGTTTGCCTGATTGTTCTTTTTGTCAGCTTACTGTCGCTTTCGTTTGGTCTTTGGTGGTTCGCGAGAAAATCTGTACCAGATGAAGACATGGTTGAGTAACAGGAATTGCTTGTAAAAAAAACTTTAAATATAAAATTCAAAATTTTATTTTTCTGTTTTTTGTTTTTTTTTGTATATTTGCAGTTACGCAACTTTAGGCAATACATCACGTATGTGGCGTATTGTCAATACTTTGTGGCGATATTTATTTTTGTAAAAATATATATATGGAACCCAAACGCATAAAATCAGCCCTCGTGTCGGTCTTTTACAAAGACGGTCTTGAGGACATCGTAAAAGCTCTCGACGCACAAGGCGTCACAATTTACTCCACAGGCGGAACACAGAAATTCATTCAAGAACTCGGCATTGAACCCGTAGCCGTGGAAAGTCTCACCGGCTATCCTTCGATCCTCGGAGGCCGCGTCAAAACTCTCCACCCGAAGGTGTTCGGCGGCATACTGGCACGTCGCGATATGTTCAGCGACGGCGAGCAGCTGACTGAATATGAAATTCCCGAAATCGACCTCGTCATCGTCGACCTCTATCCGTTCGAGCAGACCGTGGCCAGCGGTGCCTCGGAGCAGGATATTATCGAAAAAATTGACATTGGAGGTATCAGCCTTATTCGTGCTGCCGCCAAAAACTTCAACGACGTTGTCATTGTGCCAGCCGTCGACTACTACAAAGAATTTCTCGACATCTACACCGCTCAGGACGGTTGCACCACCCTTGAGCAGCGTCACCGTTTCGCCGCCTACGCTTTTAACGTTAGTTCGCACTACGACACCGCCATATTCAACCACTTCAACGAGACCGAGCAGATCCCCGCATTTAAGCAGAGCTGCCGTCAAGGCGAAGTGTTGCGTTACGGCGAGAACCCCCACCAGAAAGGTGTCTTCTATGGCGATTTGGAAGGCTGCTTTGACAAACTTAACGGCAAGGAAATCAGTTATAACAATCTCGGCGATATCGACGCTGCCTGTTCTCTTATCGACGACTTCGAGGGTCAGACCGCTTTCGCCATTCTCAAGCACAATAACGCCTGCGGAATGGCCGTGCGTCCTACCTTGCTCGAGGCTTGGAAGGATGCTTTGGCAGGCGACCCCGTCAGCGCTTTCGGCGGTGTGCTCATCTGCAACCAAAAGGTGACAAAAGAGGTTGCCGACGAGATGCACAAAATCTTCTTCGAGGTATGCATCGCCCCCGACTACGACGACGAAGCCCTCACCATCCTTAAAGGCAAAAAGAACCGTATCATCCTGCGTCGCAAGGCTTTCAAGATGGCCGACCCGATGTTCCGTTCGGTTTTGAACGGTGTGTTGGTGCAGGACCGAGACAGCGTCGTGCCCACTGCCGAAGATATGCAGAAGAGCGTAACCAGCACCAAGATAACCAAAGAACAGGCTGAGGACCTGGCTTTTGCAACCATACTCGTAAAGCACACCAAGAGCAACGCCATTGTGCTTGCCAAAGGCCGTCAGCTCTATGCCAGCGGCACAGGCCAGACCAGCCGTGTCGACGCTCTGCGTCAGGCGATAGCCAAAGCCAAGTCGTTCAACTTCGATCTCAACGGCGCTGTTATGGCCAGCGATGCATTCTTCCCGTTCCCCGACTGTGTCGAGATAGCCCACGAGGCCGGCATTGTGGCCGTGGCTCATCCCGGCGGCTCAATCCATGACCAGGACTCCATCGACTATTGCGAGAAGAACCACATGGGTATGGCCATCACCGGCAAACGCCATTTCAAACATTAAAACGAAACTTTTTTGATTTTTTTGCGTTAGATAATAAGATTAAAACTTTTTGAACATTTATGGGTCTGCTTTCATTATTCAACCGCGAAGTGGCCATGGACCTCGGCACAGCCAACTCCATAGTCATATATAACGACCAGGTTGTCATCGACGAGCCCTCCATCGTGGCTGTCGACCGCAACACAGGCAAGATCATAGCCGTGGGCAAACGCGCCCAGCAGATGTCGGGCAAGACCGACAACAAGAACATCGAGACCGTGCGTCCTCTGCGTGGCGGTGTCATCGCCGACTTCGAGATGGCTCAGCACCTCATCCGCGAGCTCATCGGCATGACCTCGGCTGCCAGAACATTCATGCCTCCGGCACTGCGCATGGTCATCTGCATACCCTCAGGCATCACCAACGTCGAAGAACGTGCCGTGCGCGAAAGCGCCGAGCAGGCCGGTGCCAAGGAGATACGCATGATTCACGAGCCCATGGCCGCTGCCATCGGTATCGGCATCGACGTGCTCGAACCCGAAGGCCACATGGTGGTCGACATCGGAGGCGGCACCGCCGAAATTGCCGTCATATCGCTCGGTGGAATCATCTGCAACAACTCCATCCGCATCGCTGGCGACGAGTTCAACGAGAATGTTGTCGAGTATATGCGCAAACAACACAATATGACCATCGGCGAACGCACCGCCGAGCGCGTCAAAATAGCTGTCGGCGCCGCCGTCAGCGAGCTCGACGACCCACCCGAGGACTTCCAAACCCTTGGTCGCGACCTCATGACAGGTCTGCCCAAAGAGGTGTCGGTCAACTACAAGGAAATCGCCCACGCCCTCGACAAATCGGTCGCCCGTATCGAGCAGGCTATCCTCGACACCCTCGCCAACACACCTCCTGAGCTGGCTGCCGACATCTACAAGAACGGCATATATCTGGCCGGTGGCGGAGCACTGCTGCGCGGTTTGGACCACCGTATCTCGTCAAAGACCAAACTGCAGGTCCACATCGCCGAAGACCCGCTTCGCGCAGTGGCCCGTGGCACAGGCATAGCCCTCAAGAATTTCAACAAGTTCTCGTTCCTCATCAGGTAGTAACGAATCATAAGTTGTCGGCTGTGCCGACATTTGAAATGCAAAAGTTGTCGGCTGTGCCGACATTTGAAATACAAAAGTTGTCGGATGTGCCGACATTTGAAATACAAAGTTGTCGGCTGTGCCGACACATAAAAAACATAAGTTGTCGGCCAAGCCGACACTACGGCCCCGTAGTTCAGCTGAATAGAACGTCGGATTCCGGTTCCGAAAGTCGTGGGTTTGAATCCCGCCGGGGTCACAAAGGTTAATTAAATGACAAATCTTAGCGTAAATATCAACAAGGTGGCCACCATACGCAATGCGCGTGGCGGCAACACCCCTAATGTAAGGCAGTTCGCCATCGACTGCGAGCGTTTCGGCGCGCAGGGCATCACCGTCCATCCGCGTCCCGACGAGCGGCACATACGCTACGCCGACGTGTACGACATCAAGCCCATAGTGACCACCGAGTTCAACATCGAGGGCAACCCGAAAGGCATTTCGAAGAGCAAACCCTACGGCTTCGTCGACCTTGTGAAAGACATCCGTCCGGCACAGGTCACCCTCGTGCCCGACGCCGAAGGTGTGCTGACCTCCAACGCCGGCTGGGACACCGTCAAAAACCAGGACTATCTGTGCGACGTGGTCAAGGAATTCAAGGCCTGCGGCATCCGCGTGAGCATTTTTATCGACGCCAACCCGCAGATGATTGAAATGTCCGCCAAAACCGGCACCGACCGCGTGGAGCTCTACACCGAGAGCTACGCCAGCCTCTATGCCGCCGGTCGCGACGAGGCCATCAAACCCTTCGTCGAAGCCGCCAAAGTGGCTCGCGACTGCGGCCTCGGGCTCAACGCCGGCCACGACCTCTCGCTCGAAAACCTCGCCTACTTCCACCAACAGATTCCGTGGCTCGACGAGGTGTCGATAGGCCACGCCCTCATCAGCGACGCCCTCTACCTCGGCATTGAGGAAACCATCCACCGCTACCTGCAGTGCTTGGCGTAAAAATCATCATTTTTGATGATTTTTATACCTTCTTCGCGTTCAATTCAAAAAAAATGTGTATTTTTGCATTTTCAAAAATGTAAAATTACACTACCATGTTCAAGAAAGAAACATACATAGCGCGACGCGAACAGCTGCGCAAGGACATCGGCCACGGCCTCATCATCATTCCGGGCAACCACGAAGCCCCCTGCAACTACAAGGACAACACATACTGGTTCCGTCAGGACAGCACCTTCCTCTACTTCTTCGGCCTCCAGCGCGAGGATTTGGTCGGTGTGCTCGACTGCGACAGCGGCAAGGACTACATCTTCGCCAACGACTACGACATCGACGACATCATCTGGACCGGCCCGCTGCCCTCGGTCAAGGAACTGGCCGCCAGCGTGGGCGTCGACAACAGCGGCGACCTCAAAGACCTCGCCGAATACTGCTGCAAAACCGTCGCCGAAAGCCGTCGTGTTCACTACATTCCGCCTTACCGTTCCGACATCACACGCCAGCTCAGCGAACTTCTCGGTATCAAGTACGCCGCCGTCAACCGCTACGCCTCTATGGACCTCATTCTGGCCTGCGTCAAGCAGCGCGCCGTCAAGAGTGCCGAGGAAATCGAGGAAATTGAGAAAGCCATTGCCACTGCCTACAATATGCACGTCGGCGCCATGAAAATGGCCATGCCCGGCCGCTACGAGTACGAGCTGGCAGGCTTCATGGAAGGCGAGGCATGGAAAGGCAACGGCCCCGTCAGCTTCCCCGTCATCATGACCGTGCATGGCGAAACCCTCCACAACCATGGCCACAACAACCGCCTCGAAGTAGGTCGGATGCTCGTCATGGATGCCGGCTGCGAAACCGCCATGAACTACTGCTCCGATATCACCCGTTCGGTACCCGTCGGAGGCCGCTTCAACGACCGTCAGCGCTCCATCTACCAGATTGTGCTCGACGCCAACCTCGAAGCCGCCCGCGTCACCCGTCCCGGCATCACTTATAAAGAAGTACATCAAGCCGCCAGCCGCGTGTTGGCCCAAGGCTACAAGGACCTCGGAATCCTCAAAGGCAATGTCGACGACATCGTCGCCGCCGGCGCCCACAGCCTCCTCATGCCTCACGGCCTCGGCCACATGATGGGCCTCGACGTCCACGATATGGAAAACTACGGACAAATCAACGTCGGCTACGACAACGAGACCCGTCCCAGCGAGCAGTTTGGTCTCGGCAGCCTCCGTTGCGGCCGTCGTCTGCTGCCCGGCTATGTCATCACCGACGAGCCCGGCTGCTACTTCATTCCGGCCCTCATCGACAAATGGCACGCCGAAGGCACCTGCAAGGACTTCGTCAACTTCGACGAGCTCGAGAAATGGAAAGACTTTGGCGGTATCCGTATCGAGGACGACATCCTCGTCACCGACAACGGCTGCCGAGTGCTCGGCAAACCCATACCCAAAACCATCGCCGAAATCGAGCAGGTCATGAACAACTAATAAAACGCTTAATGCTCTAAAAATCAGCGGTTTGAAGTAAAATACTTTAAACCGCTGATTTTCATGTAGTTGGATAGGTTCGGGTCGTATTTGGTTCGGCCTTACATCGGCCTTGCTTCGGCCTTGTCCGTCCGGATTCCGAACAGATACCCTTGTCAGCACCTCCAACTGCCGAACAATCAGCGTTTTAAACATTTTTTATTCGTGCCACACAATAAAACGGCCTCGGCAACGTTATATTTTATTATATTCTTAAAAAGAACCGCACTATGACATCACTCATACAAGATATAAAGGAGCTTGCACACGCGCAACGCGACGAGGTGATTGGCTGGCGTCGCTGGCTGCACCGCCATCCGGAGCTGTCGCAACAGGAGTTCGGCACAATGGAATTCGTGGCCGAACGGCTTCGCGAGATGGGTCTGAACCCGCGCACTGGAATAGGACGCACAGGCGTGATGGCTATGATTGAAGGCGCTGAAGAGCCCGAGAGCTACTGCGTGGCCCTGCGCGCCGACTACGACGCCCTGCCCCTGACCGAGTGCACCGGGCTCGAGTTCGCATCCGAAAACACGGGTGTTATGCATGCCTGCGGTCATGATATGCACACCTCCTCGCTCCTCGGCGCGGCCAAAATCCTCTGTGCCCTGCGCCACAAGATGCGTGGCTCGATAATGCTCATTTTCGAACCCAGCGAGGAAATGTACCCCGGCGGGGCCCGGATGATGATGGACGACGGCCTGTTCCACGACCGGATGCCCGACGAAATCTACTCGTTCCACTGCCTGCCCGAGATGGACTTCGGCCGCGTTGGAATGAAGAAGGGCAAATATATGGCCTCGACCGACGAGCTTTACTGGACCGTGAAAGGCAAGGGTGGACATGGCGCCACGCCGCACATGAGTGTTGACCCCATCCTCGTGGCCAGCCACATCGTCATCGCTCTCCAACAGATTGTCTCGCGCAACGCCCCGCCCATGATGCCGACGGTGCTCAGTTTCGGCAAAATGATTGGCTCGGGCCGCACCAACATCATTCCTGACGAGGTCAAGATGGAAGGAATTATACGTACATTCGACGAGAAATGGCGTCTCGAAGCGCACGATAAGATTCGCAAAATCAGCACCGGAGTAGCCGAGGCCATGGGTGCGGAGTGCGACCTGTTCATCGACTACGGCTATCCCTACGTTGTCAACGACGACCAGTGCACACAGCAGGTCCACGACAACGCCTGTCGTTTCCTTGGCGAGGAAAACGTCGAATGGCTCGACCTTCGCATGACGGCCGAAGACTTCGCATTCTTCGCCCAGAAAATCCCCGCCTGCTATTTCCGTATCGGAATACACGAACCGGGAACCCCGTTCGCCAACCTCCACCGCCCGAACCTTATGGTCGACGAGCGCAGTATCGAACTGGCCAACGGTCTTGTCGCCTACAACGCAATCATGGCGTTGACCAATAGAATCAAGAAATAAATGGACAACACAAAAGAACTCGAAACCAAGCCCATAGGTGGCCTTTTGTGGCAGTATGCCCTCCCGACGGTGGCCAGCCAGGTGGTGACGTCGATTTATAACATTGTCGACCGTATCTTCCTAGGCAACAGTGTCGGCGACGGCAAAATGTTGTTGGCTGCTCTCACCATCACTTTCCCAATAATGAACATCATTCATGCCTTTGGCGCTCTTGTCGGTGCCGGTTCTGGTGCACGAATGAGTATCGTGCTGGGTCGAAAGGATGTCCGTTGGGCCGAGAAAATATTGGGTAACAGTGTGTTGCTGACATTTTTCTTCGGATTTTTGTTTGTCATGGGCGGCTACCTGTGGATGCACCCCATAATCAATATGTTTGCCGATGGCGCCTCGCGGCTGGTAATCGACTCGGCCTGCGAATATATGTACATTGTCCTGCCGGGTATGTTCCTTTTGACACTCACGCTTAATCTCGTCGGCCTTATCCGTTCGTCGGGCTACCCGATGAAGAGTATGTGGATCATGGTCGGCGGTGCGGTGTTGAACATATTGCTTGACTTTATCTTTATCCACGAGTTGGGATGGGGTATGAGAGGCGCGGCCTGGGGCACAACAATTTCGATGGCTACGGCGTCGATGGTGGCTGTGGCACATTTCATGCTGCCGCATTCCTTCATACGGTTCAAACGTCATGCGTGGGCTCCGAAACTTTACATATTCCGTAACATATTGGCTATCGGTGTCAGTCCGTTCTCGATGAACGTCGCCGCCTTTGCTGTTGTGGCAGTCCTCAACCGCCAGCTCATACACTTCGGTGGCGACGACGCGATGACGGTCTATGGCGCCGCAAACTCGTATATGGGATTGATATTCATGGTGTTGTTGGGTTTTTGCCAGTCTATGCAGCCCATTGCGGGCTACAACTACGGGGCCCGTCGCAACGACCGCCTGCGTGAAGTTTACCTATTGACAATGCGCGTATGCGTCATTATCGGAATTCTGGGTGCCGCCTCAGCACTTCTATTCCCTCGAACCATCATCGGCTGCTTCAATTCCGAGACCGAAATCCTCGACATGGGAGCCCCAGCGTTGCGCTATCTCCTGGTTTTCTGCCCTTTGATAGCATTCACAGTGACTAACTCACAACTATTCCAATCCATCGACCAACCATGGATTGCCATCGTCACCAGCCTCTCGCGCCAGGTTATATTTCTAATACCGTTGTCGCTGATACTGCCTGGGTTGTGTTATGAGGCCACCGGCGATGGCGTTACCGGTGTGTGGCAGGCTTGCGCCGTGTGCGACGTGCTGGGAGCTGCTCTTTCAGCAATATTGTTGGTCACACATCGGCAGGTGTTCCGTATGGATTATGTGCCGCCAGTCCGCAAGCCACGGAAAGAACTGGGTCCGAAGGAGTAATGATGTTATGTACTACCTGCACATTGACTGCAACTCGTACTTCGCCTCGTGCGAAGTTGCTACTCGTCCCGAACTGGCGGGCCGACCTGTTGTTGTAGCCAATGAAAACGAGCATGGTGGCGGAGTGATTCTAGCTCTCAACGCCGAGGCAAAGAATGTAGGGCTCAAACGAGGTATACCTTTGTTTAAAGTTCGTGACACGCTGAAAACCAACGATGTGGCAATCTGCAAAGTTGACCACAAGAAATATCGTCGCATCTCGAACAAAATAATGGACGAGGTTGTCGCACAGGGTATTGTGCTGGATTTTGTGCAGTATTCCATAGACGAATTTTTCGGTACACTTCCAGTCGATAACCCCGACATTATACGTCGTTGCGTTCATGAAATCAAGCAGTTGATATCCGATTCCACGGGCATTCCTACGGGCTGCGGCTGTTCGCAGACCTACACGTTGGCCAAATGCGCCACATGGTTTGCCAAGCATTACGACGGGTACGACGGTGTTTGTGTACTGCCACCCGACAAGAGGGAACGGGCATTGTCGTTACTGGCTATCAGCGATGTATGGGGCATAGGCCGCCAAACCCGACGCAAGCTGGAGCAGATGGGGGTGGCTACGGCTCTTGATTTCACCCATTTGCCACAAAATAGGGTAGAGCAGACCTTCAACACTGCCACCCTGCACACTTACCTCGAATTGTGCGGCACTCCAACCATACAGCTCGAAAGCCACAGCCGCCGAAAATCGATTATGCAGAGCCACACTTTCGCCGTTATGATTGAAAACCGCGACGAACTTTCGTCCGAAGTGGCCCGTTTTGCCGCCCGTTGTGCCGAATCGCTGCGCAAACAAGGGAGCGTGTGCCGCAGCGTGACGGTGTTTGTGAACACCAACCGCTATCGCGACGACCTCGCTCAATATCACAACGATGCTACCGCGAAACTCAATCCGCCAACCGCTGACTCACCGACGTTAATCCGCACTGCCGAACGTCTCCTTACACAATTGTATCGTCCTGGCTATCAGTATAAACGAGCCGGTGTGGTGCTAACCGGCATATCCGGCGACGCAGGACAGCAACTCGACCTGTTCACCTCGGAAAATGACGAGCGCCGCCGTCGGTTGATGGACGTGACCGACAAATTGAACCGTCGTTTCGGCGACGAGACAGTGACGTTTGGTTAAATAACAAAAATAATCGTCGGCTGACACAATATTTCACCCCTTTTGGCGTTATCATCAGTATGAACATCACCAACAACGCCACACTGCTGCCGCACAACACCTTCGGCATTGACGTCAGGGCTGCCAAACTTATGATTGTCGAGCCCGGCGATGCCATACCACGTCTTGACGAGCCCTTTGTCGTTGTTGGCGAGGGCAGCGATATGGTCTTTACCCGCGACTATAACGGCACCGTGGTGGTGCTCAGCCACACCGATTGCGTCGAGGTTATGCCCGACGGACTGCGGCTTAAAGTCTGGGGCGGTATGGTGATGGACAAGCTCGTGGAATGGAGCCTTGCCAACGGCTTTTTCGGATTGGAGAACCTTTCAGCAATTCCAGGCACGGTGGGAGCTGCTGCAGTGCAGAATGTAGGAGCCTATGGAGCCGAAGCCAAAGACACGATTGATACTGTCGAGACCGTCGACCTCGTAACCGGCGAATGTCGTACCTATAGCAACACCGAATGCCGTTTTGGCTACCGCTCGTCACGCTTCAAACAATCCGAAGGCCACGAACTTATAACCTACGTGACCTTCCGTTTGAGCAGGACCTACACTCCCAATCTCAGTTATAAAGCCTTGACCGACCTGCCGCACGAAACGGCAATGCAAATACGCCAGTCGATAACCGACATGCGTTGGAGTAAATTGCCACGGCCCGAAGAACATGGCTCGGCAGGCAGTTTTTTCAAGAATCCGGTTGTAGATGAAGAGACATACTGTCGCCTCAAAAAAGCCCATCCCGATATGCCCGACGCCCACCCGATGTCAGCGTCCAGCAGCGGACAGCCGACGTACAAACTCTCTGCAGGTTGGCTCATCGACCGTGCCGGATGGAAGGGTCGCAACATGGGTCGTGTTGGAGTGTGGCATCAAAATGCCTTGGTACTATACAACCTCGGTGGCTGTACCGGTAGCGAGGTGAACGCCCTTGCTGTCGCCATACAGACCGACATCAGGCAGAAGTTCGGCATTACGCTCACTCCCGAAGCGATAATCGTTTAACATCGAAAGTAGAAGAAGCAAACAATGGAAAAAATAAATAAATTCTGGCAGTGGTTTTGCGACCACAACGAGCAACTCATCGCTCTCGGCGATCTCGATGAGAAAGAACGCAATGAACTGGAGAACGCCTTGCAGTATCAGCTCACCAAATACTGCGACGGTCTGAGCTACGAGATGGGAGACCCCACCCCCAACGGACGCCGTATCATCTTCAGCGCCGAGGGCGACACCGACCTCTTCCGTTTCGTCGTCGAGCTCGTCGACAACGCGCCCGACCTCGACTGGTGGGAGTTCGTAGCCTTCAAGCAACCTTATGGCACTCCTGTCAAGGTGCGTTTCGACAAATACACTTTCGATAGCTCTAAGATGCATTTCATGCAGCTCGAAAACGAGGAAGAGCCCGACATACTTGGCCTGCGTGTGGCCATCGACAACCCCGTCAAGGACGATGACGACCAACTGGTGGGCGTATACGTCACCCTCGAGGCCATCATGGGCGAGTTCGACTGCGCCACCCTCGTGGGCTACCTCGAAACCTGCCCTGTGCCTGCCGAGCCCTTCAAAGAAGGCTTCCGTCCGCTCGACGAACTGCCCGAATTCATCGATTGGTTCAAGCGCCAGCGCGACGCTGAATAATAAGGTAAAGCTCCAAAAAGACGGGAAGAGCTTTTTTCAAGCGAAGCAATCATTCAATCCCTTAAACCATTAACCTTTAACGACCGTGTGGCAAACCGCATGGCAAGGATTGACACCGGAATAGTGAGTAGAAGGACGACGACCAGCACGGGGATGTTTTCGATAACCGGCAGCATAAGTTGGTCATAGCCTGCGGGCATCTCTTCAACGGCGGCAGCCAGCGAGCCTTCCGTGTCGGTCCACCAGTGTGCGGTGTAGGCAAAGAACGAGAAGGCGAACGGCACGAAACTCCAGCGCACACCTTTCAGCGTGTTGTAGCCCATGACCTTGTGGATGATTTCGGCCAATGCCGTCAGAATCACCATCCCAATGATGAATGCGATGTCAGCCTCGCCAGCCAGCAGGAACAGGACTAGCAGAAAGCCGTTGAGTACAGTCGCCGCGCCGAAACCACGAATGGTGGTGCAGGTGTTGAGGTACACGAAAGCAAATGCCAGTGGCAGCACCGCGCCGATATAGGCATAGAACGCCGGATGAATTGCGCCGCTTGCGGCACCCATGATGAATAAGGCCAGATACGATACGGCCATCAGAATAACTTTGAATACAGGTTTCATATTGTTTAAAATTTTAAGTTGTTATTTTATGTTAAGTTTTTACATTCCTTAGAAAGTCAGTTTCTTATCCAGAAGATAATAAGTTTAAAACTTGCTGCAAAGTTACGCCTGTTTCGTCGTTGCCGCAATCACCAGAAATGATGATTTTTGTGAAAATGTGGCTAAATATATTTTACAGATTGCTTTTTTTGTCGTATCTTTGCAGTCTCAAAACAGACTGAAAAAATGAACGCCTTGATTGTAGGAATACTGCTGCCGCTGGCCGGAACGATGATTGGCTCGTCGTTTGTGCTGTTCATGAAACGCGACATTCCCGACCGGCTGCAGAAAACGCTGCTGGGTTTCGCCAGCGGCGTGATGGTGGCGGCCAGCGTATGGTCGTTGCTGATACCGAGCATCGAGATGGCGGGCGAGAAGATTCTGCCTGCTGCAGTGGGTTTCCTGACAGGTATTGGATTTTTGCTGCTTATCGACGAGTTGACGCCGCACTTGCATATCGGCTCGCAGAAAGCCGAGGGCCCGCGCTCGCGGCTGTCGCGCACGGCAATGTTGGCTCTCGCCGTCACGATTCACAACCTGCCCGAGGGTATGGCCGTGGGCGTGGTGTTTGCCGGCGAAGCGCAGGGCCTCACGCTGACTGCCGCGCTGGCGGTCAGCATTGGCATAGCCATACAAAACATTCCCGAGGGGGCCATCATCTCGATGCCGATGCACGCCGAAGGCAACTCGCGCTGGCGGTCGTTCCTCATAGGCTCGTTGAGCGGTGTGGTTGAGCCTGTGGGCTCGGTGGCGATACTGCTTCTGGCGTCGGCGCTGGGTGCGGTGTTGCTCTATATGCTGGCTTTCGCGGCCGGGGCCATGATGTATGTGGTGGTCGAGGAACTCATTCCCGAAACGGCGCAGGGCCGTCACACCAATCTGTCCACCATAGGGTTCGCCATTGGCTTCGTGCTGATGATGGCCATGGACGTACTGTTGGGATAGGCCGTTTCAATCTCTCGGTTGTCGGCTAAGACGAAAAATTAAATCGTTTCAATTCTCGATTCAACGAATTGCAACGAATTGTTCACACGCCGCATTTCCCCGTAAAAATCGTTGCAATTTCCGACTTTTTCGTTGCAGTCGCTTGTCCGGTCCGGAAAAAGTTCGTAACTTTGCCGATGACTTTCTTAAACGTGAATTGCCGTAAATCTTATAATTTACGATAATTACCGATAAAATTTCTGGTAATTCACGTTTCCAAAGTCACAGACGCACGGCCACGAGCCGTATCACCCGCACAAAGAAGAAAACGGGTCAGAAGTTGGGTTAGAGGTTTGCCACAGGATGGTACGCCGAGTTGTCCCCGATAGCGTCGAAAATAGTGCAGCCGTGCGCAAGCCCTGCATCAAACGTCGGTCTTTTGGGAAGACAACAATAAAAATTCACGAAAAATTTACGGATTATTTACGGCAATTGACGTTAAGATAAAGAGGCGGCTCGCTTCGCTCGCCGCCTCCGATCATTTTTTTTTGTAGCCCACCCCGTCGCTTCGCGCCACCCCTCCAGTGGAGGGGATTGGCTGCCGCGTGACATTTTTCCTCCCCTCCTTGGAGGGGTGCCTGAAAGGCGGGGTGGGCTGAAATCTACCTTACAACCACAATTTTACGCGCCGGGAGATTGCCGACCTTGACAATGTACACGCCCGCGGACGGCACCTTGAAGGTTTCAATATCATTGTTATCGATTTTTTGTACTATTTGGCGACCAGTTATATCGAAGACGGCAACCGATTCACCCGCTGCCCCTTTGACAGTGATGTTGCAGCCATCAGAACCCACGCTGATGCCGTTAGATTGAACTCCACGTATACCGCTACGGTTAAACACATATACTCCTTCGTCACTTCTCCACAATGAAGATTCCCATGCATAGAAGCTCTCAAAGACATTATTTTTGTACACTTGACCAGATAACTGGTAGTGGTCGGGGCGTCTCCACACGAGGGTGACACTGCTATCGGTGTGTGATACAAGGTTGCAAATGCTGTCAATGCGGTTGTCGTAGAAATATTCTGGGACTAAATGAATACCATATCCTTGCCACCCATATTGTCCTTCCGCCCATTCAATCATCTCCCACAAAACAATATCACGATAGTCAGAAGTGTCGAAAGTGTCTCCGTCAGGCAGAGTTACACTGATTGTTATTGTGGATGTGTCGCCCACGTATGCCGTGTCGGGCACTCCTGTCAAGAATATTTCTATGTTGTATTGGAATATAGCAAGTTTGTTCAACGGCAAGTCTGGCATGGTGTCGTTCCCGACGTATTCGACTACTATCCGGTACAGCCCCCCTTCGCTATAAAAGGCGCAGGCATCATTGTAAATTCCCCAAAACGGGATAGTGTCCGCGCCATCATTATACTTCTCATAAATAATGTTGAACAGGATGGTGTTTGCGTAATAGTACAGACTATCATCCATATCGTAAGCCAAGTGAACATAAACTGAACCGGAGTCGGCCTCGAACCACGGGCTGACAAGCCGGTCGCCCCTGGTGGCGAGCGTGGCATGGCAGCTGTCGCTGATTGTAGCGCCACCCACGGCGGTCCAGCACTGGGTGAAGTTGGACGAGTATGGCAGTTGCACCGTGTCGCAGCCCTGCGCTGCGGCACATAACGAGGCCATCATGGCAAGAATCAAGATAATAGTTGTTTTCCTCATAATTTTAATGATTTTTTCGAAGTGCAAAGATACGGATTTATTTTCATTCGAGCAAAAAAAAATCTTCGGTGAGGCTAATTGGATTATGGTGCTGAAAATCAGTAATTTATAAACTTATATGTAAATTATTGGAAATCAAACGTTTGGATGGACTCTCCTCGGGTTTGGGTCGGCCTTGGTTCGGACATACGTCGGGCAGAGGGTGGGGGAGTGGACCCAGGGTCGATCGAATGGCGATGAGAGTCCATGTTGGGTGCAGGAAATCAGCGTGTTATGTCAAAATTGAATTATTTTTTGTCGTCCAGACTCTCATGTCGGAATTTTTGTGTAAATTTGCAATCCTATTTTAATTAAATTGAAACGCAAAATGACTGACGTAACACGCAAGGAGACACATCCTTTCACTCAAATTCTGGTCCTTTTCGGGCTCTGGCTCGGCTTGACAATAATCAGCGGCCTGCTGTCGGGGGCGCTCATGGTGCTCGGCATCAACGTCACTTCGTCTGACAATCTGTTGGCGTTCCAGGCCGTTAGCCAGCTGATAACATTCGCGCTGCCGGTGCTGTTGATGGCCGTTATATATAAATATGATTCGCGAGTGATGTTGCAGCTCGACCTCTCCGGTCCAAAATGGCTGCAAGGGCTCCTCGCAATGCTGATAATGTTGCTGATGATTCCGGCAATCGACTGGCTGACAACGTGGAACGATTCGTGGCACTGGGGCGGCGTGTGGGCGAAAGCCGAAGAGCTGTTGCGCTCGCTGGGCAAGATGTCGGAGGATATTATCGAAGGTTTCCTGGCTCGACCTGGTGTTGGCTACTTCATTGCCAACCTGATTGTTGTGGCGCTGATTCCGGCGGTGTGCGAAGAGCTGTTTTTCCGCGGCACCCTGCAACAGTTGTTCGCCAAATGGTTCAAGAATCCGCATTGGGCCATACTGCTCACGGCGGCCATATTCAGCCTGGCCCACGGCGACGTTTTTGCGTTCATGCCGCGCTTCGCAATGGGTATCGTGCTGGGGTACCTGTGCGTCGCGTCAAAATCGTTAGCGCCCTGTGTATGTGCGCATTTCTTCAACAACGGGCTCATCGTCGTCCTCTATTATCTCCACTCGAACGGCGTCATAGCCATCGACCCGTCGGAGCAGATGAATTTCCCGACCATAATAACAGTGTGTTGCACCGTGGCCGCTGTGGCCTTATTTTTAACAAATATGGGCCGAAAAATGTTCAAACAAGCGTAGCGTATAGCCTACAAATCAACCGATTAGCATAGAAAACACAAAAATATTGATTTATATATCTTGTTGATTTTCAATAAGTTCAAAATCTTAAAAATGTTTTTTTTGTTAAAAATGAAATATTTTGTTTAGCGTATCAAAATTTTTTATTAATTTTGCAAATCGTTTCGTTCGTGAAACTAAAAGATTATCAATTAATAAAATACAAGTATTATCATGACAAAGGCAGAAATCGTAGCAGACATTGCTCAGAAAACCGGTATTGAAAAAGTTGCTATTCAAGCCACCGTTGAGGAGTTCATGACCGTTATTAAAGATTCTCTCTCGAGAGGCGTAAACGTGTATCTTCGTGGTTTCGGCAGCTTCATCGTTAAGAAAAGAGCCGAAAAGACTGGCCGCAACATCAGCAAGAACACCACCATCATCATTCCTGCTCACAACATCCCCGCTTTCAAGCCGGCCAAGACTTTCATCGTTGATGTGAAGAAGAACTCAGTAAAATAATCAAAAAATCACAGTATAGTTATGCCTAACGGTAAAAAACACAAAAGACATAAAATGTCGACGCACAAGCGTAAAAAACGCCTGCGCAAGAACAGACATAAGAAGAAATAAGTGACTCATAGGAGTACGTAGTTTCTTCGGAGTCTTCCAACTAAAACTAAAACAAATTACACGGTTTGGCGCAATGGCGTCAAGTGTGTGATTTGTTTTTATTATATATTGAATAATAGTAGCTAAATCGTGACAAAAGAACTAATCATATCCGCCAACGAGAACGAGATTCAGATGGCTCTGACGGAGGACAAGCAGCTGGTTGAATTGCACAAGGACAACGCCAGTTCGAAATTCTCGGTCGGCGACATTTTCGTCGGACGTGTGCGGAAAATCATGCCGGGGCTGAATGCCGCCTTCGTCGACTTGGGCGATGAGAAGGACGGCTTCATGCACTATCTCGACCTCGGTCCGGACTACAACAACTTTAACAAATATCTCAAACTGGCCATGAACGGCGATGCGTCGGTGGCCACACTGAAAGGCTTCAAATGTGAGCCGATTTTAGAGAAAAACGGCAACCTTTCCAACCTGCTTTCCGTCGGTCAGTATCTGCTTGTCCAGGTCTCCAAAGAACCAATCTCGACAAAAGGCCCGAAACTGACAGGTGACATCTCGCTCGCTGGCCACTACCTCGTGCTCACACCTTTCTCCAACAAGATATCTATATCGCAGAAAATCAAGGGCAACGAGGAGCGCAACCGCCTCCGCCGCCTGATGCAGAGCATTCGTCCCGAGAACTTCGGCGTCATTGTGCGCACTGTGGCCGAAGGCAAAACGGTGGCCGAACTCGACGCCGACCTGCGTCTGCTCTTGGACAAGTGGGCCAAAATGACGGCGTCGATGAAGAAAATCAATACCCCTCGCAAGGTGCATTCCGAGCTCGGAGCGGCCTCGGCAGTGCTGCGCGACCTGCTTACTGACGACTTCAACGCCATTTACATCGACAACCAGCACATCTACGACGACGTCAAAAACTACATCCACACCGTCTCGCCCGACAAAGAAGACATCGTTAAGTTGTACAAGATGGAGACCCCCATCTTCGAGCAGTTCGGCGTCCAACGCGACATCCGCCGCGCTTTCGGCCGCATCGTGACCATCCGCTCGGGCGTCTACCTCTATGTCGAACACACCGAAGCCATGCACGTCATCGACGTCAACAGCGGCAACCACATCAAAGCCGGCACCGGCCAGGAAGACACTGCATTGCAGGTCAACATCGAGTCGGCCAAAGAGATAGCTCGCCAGCTGCGTCTGCGCGACATGGGCGGCATCGTCATCATCGACTTCATCGACATGAACAAGGCCGAGAACCGCAAAACCCTGTTCAACGTGATGACCGAGGAGATGAAGCGCGACAAGGCTCGCCATACCATTCTGCCGCTCAGCAAGTTCGGTCTCATGCAGATCACGCGCCAACGTGTCCGTCCGGTCGTCGAGGTCGACGTGCAGGAAAAATGCCCATTCTGCGAAGGCACCGGCACCATACGGTCGAGCCTCGTGGTGGTCGACGATATCGAGTCGAACCTCCGCCACCTCACCACTAACGGCGGCGAACGTCGTCTCACCATCGTCATGCACCCCTATATCCACGCTTACGTCACCCACGGCGGCTTGCGTTCGTTGCGATTCAAATGGATGTGGCGCTACAAGACCTATATCAAAGTGGCCGCTTCCGAAACCTTGAACTTGCTTGACTATAAATTCTACAACGCTTCCGGAAATGAAATATCAATGTAGATTTTTGCTCGTCGCATTGTTCCTCCTTGCCGTTGTGCCGCTTCAGGCCCAGAAGGTGCGCGGCATCGATGTGTCGAAATATCAGGAGACTGTGAACTGGACCAAGGTCGCCAAGGACTCCACCATCAAGTTCGTCTACATCAAAGCCACCGAAGGCACCTCAATCAAGGACCCACGCTACAGCACCAACATCAAGAAAGCCAAGGAGGCCGGCCTGCTTGTCGGCAGCTACCACCTCTACAGCAGCAAGACCACGGCCTACCAACAGTTTGCCAACTTCAAGTCGGTGGTGAAGAAAAAGCAGCAGGACCTTATCCCCGTGCTCGACATCGAGGGTCACCATTGCGACAAGTTGTACATTGCGCGTGTCGACAAGCTGCTCGAACTGATGGAGACCGAATATGGCGTCAAACCCATGATTTACACCTCCGAAAGGCTCTACAAAACCCACTTCAGCAGCAAAAAATACGCCAAGTACCACATTTTCATAGCCAACTACCGCACATACCCCACCACACGGTTCACCCTCTGGCAGTACACCGAGAAGGGTAGGTGCTCCGGCATAAAAGGCAACGTCGACTTCAACCGGTTCCATCGCAACCATTCGCTTGCCGACATCAAAATGCCAAAACCCAAGAAAAAAGCCGCCACCGAAACAACCGACTCAACGTCAACTAAATAGTATTAAAACATTTTTTTGCTCGTATTGAGAAAAAATGTGTATATTTGTAATTTGTTAAACAAACGTTGAAATTGTTATAAAGTATTGAATATGAAACAGATAATTGTTTTTGCGGTCGCTGTTTTGTTCTGTCAGACAGCACTGTTCGCCCAAAAACCCAAAGAGGTTGCCGAAAAAGACGTGGCTGTGCGCTATGTCAAGGATTTCCAGACCAAGGCCAAAGATGCAACCAATGTCAAGTGGTACAAAATCGATTCGCTCACCTACCGCGCGGTGTATACCGACGCCGAAGGCGACCCTGTGGCCCTGCTGTTCAACAACAAGGGCTTCGAGACCCACTATTTCGTGAGCAACGAGCATTGCCCCGCCGCTATCAAGGACACCGTCAAGAACCAGTACCGCGGCTACAACATCGGCGAGGTGTACATCCGCAAGGTCAAGGGCTCGTACTCCTACCAGGTCTGCATCGCCAAAAAGAAAGGCTTCCTCTGGTGGAAGAGGGAGACCGACCCCAAGACCCTCAATTTCGACACCAGTTGCAAGTTCCTCGGCGAATAACCTGAGGGATTTTGTGAGTTTTAGGCAAGTGGTTGAAAATCAGCCACTTGCTTTGTTTTGTATATTACGTTGATTTTCAATATGTTGGATAGGTTCTCCTCGGGTTTGGGTCGGCCTTACATCGGCCTTGGTTCGGCTTTGTCCGTCCGGATTCGACCGAAGGCCGAACTTAGGGCGTTAAAAGCCTAAGCCTGAGGGAATAAGGTGTAGAGAAGAATACCGACGGCTCCCGACGCGAGTATGAGTACCACGGGGCTGACCTTGCGCTTGATGGTTAGCGCGAACACCACGCCGAACAGAACCACGCTCGCCACGAAGCGGAGGTTCATACCGAAATGGCCGAACGAGTCGGCGGTCATCAGGGTTAGCGCGGCAGCGGCAATAAGGCCCACCACGGCGACACGCAGGCAGCGGAACATGGTGGCGACGGCCGGGGAGTCCTTGTGGCGGCTCAGCACACGGTTCACGGCCAATATGAGCACCACCGGCAGCAGCACGACGGCCAGCGAAGCTATGAGCGACCCCGCCACGGCCTGCCACGCCGGAAGCCCCGCATTGGCAACAGCCGTGTAGCCGGCATAGGTGGCGGTGTTGATGCCTATGGGTCCCGGGGTCATCTGGCTGACAGCCAGTATGTCGGTGAATTCCTGCGACGTCATCCAGCCATGGCGCGCTACCACCTCGTCCTGTATGAGGGCTATCATCGAATAGCCGCCGCCGAAAGTGAAAATGCCTATTTTCAGGAATGTTATGAAGAGTTCGAGGAATATCATTGCGCTAATGTTTCTTGATTTTTCCGTACACAAATCCCGCCATCCCAGCCACGAGCACTATGACCACGGGGCTCACGCCGAGCAGCCATATCAGCACCGCCGCTGCGACGGGAGTCCAGCAGTTACTCCACGTCACCTTGGCGGCTTTGGCCAGCGTGAACACCGGCGCGGCGATGAGCGCCACCACCGCCGGACGCACACCGAGGAAGAAGCCCTCGACCACCTTGTTGTCGCGGAAATGGCTGAAAGCCACGGCCAGCAGCAGTATGAAGACGATAGGCATGGCAATGTTGCCGGCTATCGAGGCCACGCTGCCTCCGACGCCGCGCAGCTTGTGGCCCACCACAGCGGCCATGTTGACGGCAAAAACACCTGGCATGGCCTGCGACAGTGCCACTTGGTCGAGGAACTCCTCGCGGGTCAGCCAGCCGTGACGTTCCACCACTTCGCGCTCCATCAGCGGTATCATGGCGTAGCCGCCGCCAACCGTGAAGGTGCCGATTTTAAAAAAAGTGTAGAACAGTTCACAATATTTTGCCATCATTTACGTTATTTATATTTGATAACGTAGATAAACTGAAAATATTGTACTGCCAAAAATAAAAAATCATGCCAACTCATCACATTTTCTTCATCGCATTCTTTATCTTTATCGGAGTGATGTTAGCCCTCGACCTCGGGGTGTTCCACAAAAAGGACCATGTTATCGGAATCAAGGAGGCAGGCCTCTGGACCGGGATATGGATTGCCCTCGCAATGCTGTTTGCCGTCCTGATACGTTTCCATGCCGAGTGGATTCATGGCCTCTCGGCCGCCGACTTCCCTTCGTTCGAGGCCCTCAACGCCTACCGCAAGGAGATGGCCAACCAGTTCCTGGCCGGCTACTTCATCGAGGAGTCGCTCTCAATCGACAACATCTTTGTGATGATAATGATTTTCGTCAGCTTCGGCATCGACAAGAAGTATTATCACCGGGTTCTTTTCTGGGGCATTCTGGGAGCCATCGTTCTGAGGTTCGTGTTCATCTTTGCCCTCGGCGCGTTGGTGACGAAGTTCTCGTGGGTGCTGGCCGTGTTCGGCGTTGTGCTCATCTACAGCGGAATCAAGATGTTTCGCGACAAAGGCGACGAGAAAATCGACACCCAGAACCATCCAGTGGTGCGTTTCGCCTCGAAGCATTTCCGCGCCACCCCGCAGCTCGACGGACACAATTTCTTCACCAAAATCGACGGGCGCACGTTCATCACCCCGTTGTTCATCGTCCTGCTTGTGATTGAGTTCTCGGACATCATTTTCGCAGTCGACTCCATTCCCGCGGTGTTCTCGGTTTCGACCGACACGATCATCGTCTACACATCCAACATATTCGCAATCATGGGTTTGCGGTCGCTGTTTTTCCTTCTGAGCGACATTGCCGACCGTTTCTGGCTGCTGCATTACGGCCTCGGGGTGCTGCTCTGCTTCATTGGGTTGAAGATGATAACCCATGAGTTTTTCGGACTGGAAATCAGCACGGTGGCCTCGCTCTGTGTCATTCTCGGCATACTTGTTTTCAGCATCCTGCTCTCGCTCCTCATCAAGAAAGAGAAGCCTGCCGGCGTTGAGTGAAAAAGTTTGGGTCGCGACGAAGTCGCGACCCAAACACCAAATATATCTTTTCGGAGAGGCGTTCGGTATTAGTAACGTTTCTCTTTAATACGGGCTTTCTTACCGGTGAGATTGCGCAGGTAGAAGATGCGGGCGCGACGGACAGAACCACGTTTGTTGATGTCGATCTGTTCGATGAAGGGGCTCGCGAAGGGGAATATGCGTTCCACTCCAACTCCGTTGGCAATTTTACGGACAGTAAAGGTCTCAGTAGCTCCGCTTCCGCTGCGTTGCAGGACAACGCCCTGGAAGTTCTGGATACGTTCTTTGTTTCCTTCTTTAATTTTGTAATGGACAGTGATGGTATCGCCAGCCTTGAACTCGGGGAACTCTTTACGCTCGACCCAAATCTCTACGTATTGCATTAATTCAGTTT
>CADCPQ010000099.1 GCA_902803395.1 uncultured Bacteroidota bacterium | reverse complement strand
TCTTCTGCGGCGGCGTGGGCGCTCCCAACGACATTGTCGGCAACGCCAAGTTGCAGGAGGCCTACGATATGGGAAAGGATATCTGATAGAACAAGCAAATCAATAGAATATGAAAAAACAAAGCGCCACTACCGCGACACCCACTGGGACGAAGACCTGCAGAAAGCCTACGACGCCGGCCGGCGCATGGCTGAAACGATAAAATAGCGACCTATGAAGATAATATTGACAGGAGCCACGGGCTATGTGGGCGAAGGGACCCTGCTCGAGCTGCTGAAGGTCGACAGCGTTGAGAAAGTGCTGTCGGTCAGCCGCAAGGCGACGGGCATCAGGCACGAAAAACTGGAAGAATACATCGTGCCCGACTTCATGCAGCTGAAAGCCGGCGACGACCGTTTCAACGGCTACGATGCCGTCTTCTTCATCGCGGGCATCACTTCCGTGGGGACTCCGAAGGACGTGTACGTCCGCATCTCGCAGGAGATACCGCTGCACTTTGCCGACATCATGCCCGACAAGGAGCGCATGACCTTCATCTACCTCAGCGGCGCCGGCACCACACCCGACGGCAAGCTGTTCTGGCAGAAGGTGAAGAGCGGCACCGAGGCGAAAATACAAACCATGGGATTCAAACGCACTTTCGGGCTGCGGCCGGCAATAATGAAATGGGCTGACGGTCAACGACATATCCAGACCATGCAGTATTTCTTCCTGCCGTTCTACCCCCTGCTGCGCCTGATGAGGCAAGCCAACAGCATGACCGAAATAGCCCTGTCGCAACTCGTGCTGGCTCGCGACGGCTACCACAAATTTGCCATCGACCCTGCCGACATCACCGAACTGGCAAAACGTTTCTGACAACCCGGGCCGGCGTGAATGTGGCAAAAAATAATTGGTGCGCGTCGCAATAAAACGGCCGTTTCTGCGTTATTATTTGGATTATGGAACCGAAAAATATCATAGAGATAAAGAACAAACGTGCTGATTACGAGTACTTTCTGCTCGACGAATACACCGCCGGGCTGGTGCTCACCGGCACCGAGATAAAGTCCATCCGCGAGGGCCGCGCCAACCTCAACGATGCCTACTGCGCCTTCACTGGCAACGAACTGTTCGTCAGGGAGATGCACATATCCGAGTACCGCTTCGGCTCCTACCTGAACCACACCGCCAAACGCGACCGCAAGCTGCTGCTCAACGCCCGCGAGCTGCGCAAGCTGCAAAACCGCATCAAGGAACGCGGCTTCACCATCGTGCCGGTCATGTTGTTCGTTAATCCTCAGGGACTTGCAAAGCTGCAGATAGCCCTCGCCAAAGGCAAGCACCACTACGACAAACGCGAGTCGATAAAGGAGAAGGACACCCGTCGCGAACTGGCGCGCGAATTGCATAAATAGCTGATACCATGATAGTTTTCAAATTTGGAGGAGCCTCCGTCAACAGTGCCGCAGCAGTGCGCAACATGGCCGAAATAGTACGTCGCTACTACGGCCGGCGCCTGGCCATTGTTGTGTCGGCCATGGGCAAGACCACCAACAACCTCGAGCGGCTTGTGCCGGGAGTGAGCCCCGAGAGCGAGATTCCGGCCCTGCTCGACAAGGTCGAAGAGTACCACTGGCAGATTGTCCGCGAGCTCATGCCCGACCCCGGCAACGAGGTGTATCATGCTGTTTCCATGATGTTTAGCCATTTGCGCAAGGCCATAGCGGCCAACCCCTCCCACACCCCGGCCAGCTACAACGCCGACTACGACCGCGTGGTGTGCTTCGGCGAACTCATATCGACAACCATTATCAGCCACTACCTCAACTACTTAGGGCTGAAAAACCAGTGGGTCGACGTGCGCCGTATTATCGCCACCGACGCCAACCACCGCGAGGGCAAAGTGGACTGGGAGCGCACTCGCAGCAATATGCAAGCCCTTGATTCCATGATAAGTAGCGACACTATGGTCGTCACCCAGGGCTTCATAGCCGGCGCGCCCGACGGCACATCCACCACGCTGGGCCGCGAAGGGTCGGACTACTCCGCCGCCATCCTCTCGCACTGCCTCGGAGCCGAAAGCATGACCATCTGGAAGGACGTGCCGGGCTTCCTCAACGCCGACCCGAAGTTCTTTTCCGACACCGTCAAAATAGCGCAAATACCATACAATGAGGCTATTGAGCTGGCCTACTACGGCGCCAGCGTCATCCACCCCAAGACCGTCAAACCGCTCCAGAACCGCAACATCAAGCTCAACATCCGCTCGTTCATCGACCCCGAGGCCGACGGCTCGGTGGTGGGCCCGTTCGAGCGCATCGAGCCCGCAACGCCGCTCTATATCTTTCGCAACCAGCAAGTTCTGCTGTCGATACTCCCCAAGGATTTCTCGTTCATAGCCGAGGACAACCTGCAAAAAATCTTCGGCGTCCTGGCCGAGGTCGGGGTGCGCGTCAACATGATGCAAAACTCGGCGCTGAGCTTCTCGGTGGTGGTCGACGACAACGCGCAACTGCTTGATAGCATGATATCAAGACTCGGCGAGACGTTCCGTGTGCGCTACAACCGCGGGCTGCAGCTCATCACCATACGCTACTACACGCAGGCCGTCATCGACCGCATCGTGGCCGGGCGCCCCATCCTGCTCGAGCAGCGCAGCCGCTCGACGGTGCAAGTGCTTGTGGCTGAGCGATAAGTCGGGTCAAGGTCGTACTTGGTTCGGGATAACATCGGCCATACCTCTGTAACTGTCATGGAACAAGGCAGTTAAACGCATTCAGCGGCCGTAGCGGGGGTGTCAGAGGGCCATGCCTTTCAGGAAAGTGTCGCGTATTTCGTTGTCGCTGAGGGCGATGTTGATGACCGGCTCGCCCAACCGCTGCATGAGCACGGCGAGGATTTCGCCGCCGCGGTTCTTCTTGTCGTTGCGCATGAGGGCCAGCAGCGCCTCGGTGTCGCGCAGCGTAAAACGCGGGAAATCAACGTATTTTGTCAGGAAACGGCAGTAGCGGTCGTAGTCGTCGCGGGGGAAGCCGAGCTTCAGCACCGAGAGGCGCAGGGCCAGAGCCATGCCTATGCCCACCGCCACGCCGTGGCTCACGGGCTTGCCGGCTGCCGCCCTATGGGCCTCGACGGCATGGCCGAAAGTGTGGCCAAAGTTGAGTATGTGCCTGATTCCATGGTCGTTGGGGTCGGCGCCGACGACAGCCTGCTTGATTTCGGCCACGCGGGCCACCACGGGCGCCGAGGCGCAAGCCGAGGCGCCGTCAACCAAGGAGCGGAACAGGTCGGCGTCGGCCACGGCGGCGGTTTTCACCACCTCGAAGGCACCAGCGACAACCTCGGCGTCGGGCAAGGTGTCAAGAAACGACGTGTCAACGCACACGATGTCAGGCATCTTGAAGAAGCCCACGGGATTTTTCACCCCGCCGAGGTCGACGGCCGTCTTGCCGCCGATGGCGGCGTCGGCCATGGCTATGAGGGTCGTCGGGATGTTGATGTTGCGGACCCCGCGCTTGTAGCCGGCGGCCACGAAACCGCCCAGGTCGCACACCGCGCCGCCGCCGAGGCTGACAACAACAGTGTTGGTGTCGGCATCGCTCTCAAGCATGGTCTGCCACACCTGCGCGGCAATCTCAATCGACTTGCACTCCTCGCCCACAGGCACTTCCACAAACTCGGCCTGCTCGAAAGCGGCGACACGCGCCACGACCTCAGGCAGGCAGTGGGCGTAGGTGTTCTCGTCGACTATGAGGAAAAACTTGGCGTCGGCGTAAGCCTTCGAGGCGAGGGCCCTGCCGAGCCTCGCGAGCGGCGCCACGCGCCCCGTGGGGAGTATCAATCGCGACTGTTTCATATAAACCATAACGCCGAAACCGCCGAAATATTGCCCCGCAGGGCGAAAAAAATAACAACATCCCCGCCTGCGGCGGTAATCCATAAATCCGGCAACCTTGCCCCGCCGGAAATTGTCACTCCCGACGAGAATAGTAGTCTTTGAAGCGGGCGTAATTTGCCGTGTCCTTCTCCATGTGGGCCAACAGTGAGTCGGTGACGGTGAAATAGAAATATCCATACTGAATGTCATAGTCATACGAGTAGTCCCACTTTATATAAGACTCAAGTATCATTTCGTCGCCAATGAATACCTTGTCCTGCCTATGAGCACGGATTCTGTACGAGGTTGAATCGGCAATGTTGTAAAACGTAATGTCGTGTAGAATCATTGTACCCTGGCACTTGCACATGACTTTACCGAAATCTTCCTCTCCATCGAGATGATACTTTGACACGAGTTTTCTGGGAAACACCGAATCAAAGAAATACACAAACGTGTCGTTGCTGGCCACAACGCTGTCGTTCTCATCGCAGAAATATCCCCCTGCACCAGGATGAAATTCCATACAGATATCTACACCTGAAACCCTATTTTCAACATACATCAACTCTTCGGTATAGCAATCCCCGTGAAAGCAGCCGCAGGATATAAACAAATATATTGGGAATAAAAAAATAAAACACTTAATTTTTCTCATTGCTATTAATAATTAAAACCATATTTTGAAAAAATATCACTTATATCAGTTTCAAAGTCTGGAAATGTTGTTGTAAGGGTGTCCCATAATCGTTTGTGACTCGTATCTCGTGCTGTTAGATATTGAAATATGTGGCAACTATCCAATTGTTTGATAGGTAGTTCACTCAACTCATAAGGTATCTGTGGACTATACCACTTTCTTCTCCAAACCGTTGTGTCCTGATGGGTTGATGAATGGCTTCCGTAAACGCTCCAGTAATGATTGTAAAGCATGAGTTCTGCAAAATATCCCCACATCTCTCCAATGCCAATAAATCCATAATTCGTTGCGTTCGTGTCGGTTCCGTACCCAATGTTGTCGATAATACCTCTAAGGTAATGGCTCCAGTAGCCATTGCCAACTTGTGTATAGTGTGAAGCATGTGCCAGTTCATGGAACATAGTGCTATATATTTCTCCCGTTGTGGAGTTTGGCATATAAACAAGCATATCCGGCAAAATCAATCCTGCCATTGCCACTCCGCTAAATATATGATACGTCGATATGAAGTCACAAAATGTACCCATGTTCAAGAAATGACGGAACATAGGGGTACTGGCACTCCAACCATTAACATCAATTGGCGTTGCCCATATTCTTAAATTGTCAACAGGCCTGACTATCCCGAAATCTCCACAAAGCTGTTCGTAATATATGCTTGTTGCATTATTTACGGTGGACAAGTACCATCCCCAAGATGGTCTATTCGAGAATCCTATATCCACGCCACTTTTAGATTGTTTTTTGTATGTAATGTAAGCAGGTAACAACAATCCATGATTGCCCCATATCCAAAATTTTGATTTGTTTTTGAACTTTATAGTATAATTTGGCTTTGTCAGGAACCATAAACCCGAATTGTAATTGCCATCGTCATCAGTATATGCAACTGTATATTTAACAAGAACGTTAATAACCACTTTGATTCTACGGACTCCATCATAATTACCCGTTTCGGTATTTTTCACCGAAATTCTTCCACTCGGATAATTATCACATCGTGACGGCAGAACGAATTTATCGTCAGAATCAACGTTGTTTGTCATTACCAATGCAGTCCACTCGACCAGCCACATATCGTCGCTACAATCGTTGTCTGGTATACAGCATGTGTCAATTAGACCATAACTCAATCCCTGCAGGTCGTAATCGATGGGAACAACGGTATAAACAATATTGGACTCGGAAGCAGGTGGGATGTAATAGCCGTCGCCGGAGAGTTCACTCTCAAGAGGATAATTGAACAGCTCGATAGTAGTATCCTCGACAAGTCTTGTCAAATCGGCCGAATCCCTGACGTTGATTCGAATATACAAGTGCGTAGGACGAATGGTCATGGGGGCAATCTGCCCTGCGGAGACCAACTGGTTGTATGCAGCCCGCATATTAGTCATCGAATATGCATTCTGACGCAGACTTACAATTCTCACCTCTGAAACAGGTATGTCTTTTTTCCCAAAGTCATTTCGTGATGTTCCATTTACGCCACCGTAATCGTCAAGTTTTTCATCTTTATCACACGAGACCAACATTGTTGACATTATACAGGCAACAAATATCGACAAAATCAATAATATCTTTTTCATAAATAATCAATCTATTTTTTTGCAAATTTACATATTTTTTTTGACATGGAAACAAAAATCATTTCAATTTAGTTTTGTTTCTTGCGCCTTGGGCTGACGGTGGCGGGAGAGCCTGCACTTGTCATAAGAGTGTGAAATATATTGGCAGTGTCAGGCCCCGCCCTGTTGTCCTTGTTTTATATGCCCCGACGCGGCAGCGCAGCCCGCGCCGAGGCTCCGTCAGACGACATACATATTCATGGCTTTCATAATGTTAGACACTCGGGTTAATTGACGGCTTATTAATTATATGCTGTACAAACATATACGCCAAGATCCTTATCGTATACAAACGAAACATGATATCCCAACTCATGCATTTTATTACACCAATCCTGCGCTTCAGCTTCGGTGCTTGCATGATACTGAATAACTTCCTTGGTGGCAACACGGGTCGGGTTGTCGCTAAGGATTGTTACACTGTGGCCTTCTTTGGCGATAGCCAACAGGCGCAAAATCAAATCATCGAAATCTGATTTCGAACGGCATGGGAACTCGTATGCCACACCGTCAATTTCATATTTGACAATGGTGTATTTTTGCTGCACCATGACTGGGTCTTGCGGTTCGTAAACTGAATCTTCTTTCTGGCAGCTGACTGCCAACAAACTTGCCACAACTGCGGCGGAGACAATTAAAGTTTTGATTTTCATAATATAAGTATTTTAAAAGTTATCCGTTTTTGGCTTTTTTCAAATAATGGCTCAGTATTGCCTGGTATTCCTCATAGGTCTTGACATGAAAAACGACAAGTGTCCGTTCTATATTCGACATTACGCCAAATGCGGTCCGGGGTATGTCGCGTTTCGCCGCCTTGAACGGTCTGACATCATAGAAACACCATGTATCAAATAAATCCTGACCTTGTTCAATATGTTGTTTCTGACTGTCTGTAAGCGGCATCAGGCGGGTTTCTTTCTTCAGCCATTCCCAACCAGAAGAATCGACGGCGGTGATAACTGTGACGTCGATTTTGAATGAATCAATCGCAAAATCCTTGACAAAAGCGACCCTGACATCGGTGCGCGGGCTGTAGATTCGGTAGGTGAGGCTCGGTTCGTAGACAGGGCTCTCTTCTTTTCCGGTAATACGGACTACGAAGAGAGCCGTCGCCGCAATGCAGAGAACGAGAAGAATTGCATTTATGAGCCTCTGGCGCTTCATTCCATATCTATGTTAAGCACATAATTTATCTGCGGAAGTACGTCGCCATCGGGGTCGCACTGACCTGTGGAGCAAACTATATGGCATTGCTCCTGCGTCTGTGCTTTGGTTTCAGGCAGGAAATTTATCAAAACAGCCACCACAAGGCATCCCAAAATCAGTGTCCTTTGCCGTTTGGCGGCATGGAGCTGGCGGGCAAGGAACCATCCGTCGAGGCCGGTGGTGAAGGCTTCGAGCAACCGTTCGGTCTCGGACGGCGGCAAAGGTTGGTTCGGAAACTCATTTTTCTTGTTCATTGTTCAGTTTGTTATATATTATTCTCATTTTCTTTATTATGCGATGAAGCCTTACCGCCACGTTGTTCGGCGTGGTGTCGTTCATCGCGGCCAGCTCGCTGTGGCTGTAGCCTGCCAGATGAAGCATCACGAGGTCGCGCTCGGCGGGCGGCAGCATGGCCGTCAACTCCTCGATCTGTTCGGCGGCCTCGGCGGCCGGGTCGGTGGCCGGCAGGTTGCCCGCCGTGTCCACACTCTCGGTGAACACGCCGCGACGCCACTTGCGCAGATACTCGTGCACCGCACTCTTGGCATGGAGCTTGACCCACTCATGGCTCTCGCCCTCGGCGGCCCCGGGCCGCAGCGTCCTGTAGCTCGTCCACAGCCTGATGAAGACCTCCTGCGCCAACTCTCGGCACAGCCCGACATTGCCGTGCGCGTGACGATAGCATACCGTCCACACACAGGCCCGCTCCTTGGCCATAAGCTCGAAGTAAGCCTTGAGCAATGTCAGTTTTTCTGCTTGCATATATATATAAGTACAGATTTTTTTCGAAAATATTACATCAAGGGTGAAATTTTTATCAAAAAAAACGTTTTTTTAACACTTTTTTGCTCGATTCGGGATTCTAAAACGTAAATTGCCAGAAATTAATTCCCGGAAATTGACGACACATTTACGGTAATTCACGTTTGACTATTTTTTTTCATGCGTCTGTGTGTAATTCGAAAATTTTGTGTAAATTTGCACCATGGAACTCGAACTTCTCGCACCGGCTAAAGACCTCATCCACGGCACAGAAGCCATCAACCACGGCGCCGACGCCGTCTACATCGGAGCCCCTGCTTTCGGCGCCCGCGTGGCCGCTGGCAACAGCGTGGCCGACATCGAACGGCTGGCCGCCTACGCCCACCGCTACCGCGCCAAGGTTTTCGCCACAGTCAACACCCTGCTCTACGATTCCGAGCTGGACGATGCCGTCAACATGATTCGCAGCCTCTACAACGCCGGCGTCGACGCACTGATAATCCAGGACCCCGGCTTGCTCGAGTGCGACCTGCCGCCCATCGAGCTCCACGCCAGCACACAGATGCACAACGCCTCGACGGAGCGCATAAAATTCTTGGAATCAGTGGGTTTCCGCCGCGTCATACTGGCCCGCGAGACATCGCTGGCGCAGATGCGCGCCATCCGCAAGGCCACCACGGTCGACCTCGAGGCCTTCATCCACGGCGCATTGTGCGTCTGCTACAGCGGCCAGTGCTACATGAGCCTGTACCTCAACGGCCGCAGCGGCAACCGGGGCAGCTGCACACAGCCCTGTCGCTCGGCCTACGACCTGCTTGACCCCGACGGCAGACAGCTCCGCAGCAACGAGCATTTGCTGTCGCTGCGCGACTTTTCGGCAGCGCAACATCTTGATTCCATGATAGCTGCAGGGGTTCGCTCGTTCAAAATCGAGGGCCGCCTGAAGGACATCACCTACGTCAAAAACGTCACCGCCTACTATCGCCAGCTGCTCGACAACTACCTCGAAGGACACCCCGAACATCAAGCCGCCTCGTCGGGCAAAACCGTGTTTTATTTCACCCCCGACCCAGAGCGCACTTTCAACCGCGGCTACACCGACTATTTCCTCAACGGCCGCCACCGCATGGCCTCGCACGCCACCCAGAAATCGCTCGGCAAACAGATCGGGCAGGTGGTCGGCATAGGTCGTAATAATCTTGTTCTAAGGACTTTGGAACCGTTGACTGCCGGCGACGGGCTCTGCTTTTTCGACTCCGACAACCAGTTGCAGGGCTTCCTTGTCAACCGCGTCGAGGGCAACACCGTCACCCCTAACCGTATGCCGCCAGTTGCAGTAGGCACAAGACTCTGGCGCAACAACGATTTCGCCTTCGAAAAGCAGTTGCAAGGCAACACCGCAAGCCGCAAAATAGGTGTAGACATCATGTTATCAGGAACTTGCAACCAGTTGACGCTGTGCATCACCGACTCCGACGGTCTCACTGCCGAAGCCATCGCAAATCAAGAGTTCCAGTCAGCCAACAAGCCCGACGTTGCATTGAAACAACTTGAAACCCAGCTCGCCAAGCTCGGCAATACCATTTTCGAAGCCCGCTCGGTCAAAATCGATTGCGACCCTGTGCCGTTCGTGCCTGCGGCTGTCATCAACGAGCTGCGCCGCGAAGCTGTCGAGAAGCTAAATATCATACGTGCAGAGATTTACAAACCAAAACCGTGTCAAACAACTCGTAACGACGCGCCTTATTTCGATGCTGAAGTCGACTACAAAGCCAATGTAATCAATAACCGTGCCAAACAGTTCTACGAACGCCATCATGCCAAAGTGACTGAAATGGGGCTCGACCTGACGCACGACTACGACGGCAAAGCCCTAATGACCACGAAATATTGCCTGCGCAATGAGTTGGGCATATGTCTCAAAACATTGAAATCAAATGATTTACCTGCCGATACCTCGCTGCTGCTGCGCAATAACCGCAACCTGTTCCGTCTGACTTTCGACTGCCAAAACTGCCAGATGATTGTCAGTACCTTTAAAAAAGATTCGAAATAGCCACGCCTAACAGCATGACTATTGCCAGAAACTGCCAGCGGCGGATGTTCATCTCGACCTTGCGGCGGCCGAACATGATGCCAAAATATGAGGCTAATAACGTCGTAACAAGCAGAGGCAGCGACAAATAGAGGCGCGGGCTACCGCTCACAAAACCAAAGCCGAGACCGACCATGAAAACGTTGAGTCCGGTGGCCAAAGCCAATGCAGCAACTGTGCCCCAGCGATTGATGTCATAAGCCGGCAAAGCTCTGTCTTTGCGCCATACTTGGAAAATCCAACGTACTGATACTATGAGAATTACGCCTATACAGACGAGTTCGTTGACATTGCCGAACAGAGAATCGTCAAATTTCAAGATGTCGCCCAACTGCATTGCCACATAAAACAATGCAGCGTGGACCAGCGCCAAAACAGCCGACACGGCAAGACCCTTCGTGAGGCGTATTTCGCACTGCAAAGCACACCCTCGCGCAACAAGCAACATTCTGATTGACAAAGCAATGGCAATAACAATAGCGGACAAAATCATATATTCTGGGACAATTGTTTGGTTAGACTGACAAAATTTTCCACCGAGAGTTGCTCGGCTCGTTTGGCAAGAACCTCATCACTGATGCCATCATACTGGATTCCAAGCGGTTTGAGGGCGTTACGCAGGGTCTTACGGCGCTGGTTGAATCCGGTTTTGACAACTGTGACAAAAAGCTTTTCGTCACATTCCAAGGTAGTTACATCGTTGCGAACGAGGCGGATGACAGCCGATTTGACTTTGGGTGGCGGGTTGAAAACGTGCTCGGGGACGGTAAAGAGATACTCTATATTATAGAACGCTGACAACAAGACACTTAAAATGCCGTATGTCTTGCTTCCAGGGCCTGCGGCTATGCGCTCGGCAACCTCTTTCTGAAACATTCCAACCACCTCGGGAATCAAATTCCGGTTCTCGAAAACACGGAACAAAATCTGCGACGAGATGTTGTACGGAAAGTTGCCAATGACTGCGAAACTCTCATGGAACAAGGCAGTTAGGTCCATTTTCAGGAAGTCGCCCTCGATAACTTTCAGGTCAGGGTAATGCGAATGCAGATAGTCGACCGACTCGGTGTCGATTTCGATGGCACGGAAATCCAGTTCTGGTCTGGAATACAGATACTTGGTAAGCACACCCATGCCCGGCCCAATCTCAAGTACACGCGGACAATTGCCGGACAGGCTTTCGGCTATGCGGGCGGCTATCGACTCGTCGGTAAGGAAGTGCTGCCCTAAATATTTTTTCGCTCTAACATCCATCTATCTTGTTTTCAGTTGGTTATAACGTTTACGAGCCTGCTCGACATAAAGACTCGAGGGGTAATCTAAAAGTATCTTTTCGTAATAGTAAGTGGCTCGTTCCATGTTGTTTAGCTGTTGTTCGTTGAGCTCGGCAAGGGTCATTGCCGCGTCGTCGGCCAGCAAACCGTCGGGGTAAAAATCGAGCAACTGCGTCAACAGGGTATCGGCTTCGGCGTAACGTCCTTGTTTCATGCGTATTACAGCCTTTTTCATCAGTACGTCATCGAGTATAGGGTGCGACAGAGACCGGTGCGAAACATCGTCGAAAGCCATCCACGCCGAATCGAGCAGGTTACGGTATAGCAAAAGGTCGGCGTCGGCAAAGATTTCGAGCATACCGTAAGTGCTGTCATCTTCCATGTTATCAGATATTAAGAGCGACAGCTCCATGGCGTCGTTAGCTATTAGTTTGCTCGTCGAGGCGCGGAGCACATCGAGTTGCGACTTGGCCCACCCGAAATCGTGGTTGTAGTACGACAGTTTTGCGTTACGGAACTTGGCCTGAGCCCCGAGAACGTCATTTTTATTGGCTTTCTCGACCTGCATATAGAGCAGCGAGGCATCCCATATTTCACCTGCAAAGAGCAGCAAATCAGCTAGTTCAAGCCTCACCTCGTCGCGCGTCGAGTTTTGTAGACGCGGCATTTCGAGCACATCGTAGAGGATGTCGGCAGCAGGCTGCGGCTGGTTTGCGTAGTAGGCCATCAGCTTTGAATAGTTGCGCATGAGCGGCACCGTGCGGTCGTTTTTGCCAAGCTCGGCAAATGCATCCTGATACAACTTGTCGAGCCTTGCAAGTTCACTCTGCGGGACGGCAAAATTATTATTAACACGCTGAAATTCAACTTCAAGCAGACCAACGCGGCTGTCGAAATAATAGTTGTTTTCGCGTCCTTTGGCAATCAGTGTGTTGTAGGCGTCTGTGGCTACGTCGTAGTCGGCGTTCGACTGGGCAATGCGGGCCACGCGCAAGATCTGTTCGCCACCGAGGTCGGGGAATCGGGCGTCAACGGCCTGAGCCTGGGTGAGTGCGAAACGGAAGTCCTTCTGCTGCAGTGAGAACCATATCATCATTTCGAGATAAGTGCGGTTGTTCGGCTCGGCCTGGACGCGACTCACCAACGCTGTCTTCAACCCATCGGCCAGCTTGGGATTCGACGTCTCCTGCAACATACGCTGCAACGCGACCTGCACTGAACTGAGCGAGCCTGGCGAACTGTCGAGCAGGTTGAAATACTCCAACATCATTTTGTCGTAGTCGCCCATGCGCCCGTAAATAGCGGCTATCTCATTAAAATACAGCGTCTTGCTCTTGGTGTTGGCACGTGCGGCGAGATACGTCTTAAGTTCGTAATCGAGCCTTCCGACCTTCTCGAACGCCATTGCCAAATCCGCAATCGGACGCATATCGTTCTTGACCAACGAAACGGCCTTCTCAAACGAGCGCTCGGCCTTTTTCTTGTCGCCACGCGCCATCTGCGCCTCGCCGAGGTCGACATAAAGATACAAATCCTTGGGGTTCTGCGAGATACGGCGCTCTGTCAGACGCTCGGCGTCCTTGTACTGCTCCAACGCGAGATACGAGCGATACAGCATCTGATAATGGTATTTGTTCAACGAGCGCTTGTACATGGCTTCGTACAACTCAGCCGCCTGCTCATACTCGCCGTTGCCGAAATATTGAGCCGCCAACTGCTCGTCGTTTTGCTGTGCAACAGCGGCGACAGGGGCAACCAGCAAACACAAACCGCATAAAATCAGAGCGATTACCTTGTGCATGATACAAAAACGCCGGAATTTAGTTCCGGTGTTTTTGTGACCCAGCTGGGGCTCGAACCCAGGACCCCATCCTTAAAAGGGATGTGCTCTACCTGCTGAGCTACTGAGTCATCATTTAATAACCCTCAAAAAATCGTGACCCAGCTGGGGCTCGAACCCAGGACCCCATCCTTAAAAGGGATGTGCTCTACCTGCTGAGCTACTGAGTCATCACACAGGCCCTTGCGGGCGCCGAATGAGTTTGCAAAAGTACTACTTTTTTTACAATCCACAAAAATAATTTGAAATTTTATTTGTCCTAATAATGGTTATTATTTATTTTCAGTGTATTATAAAAATATTACATACGGCGCAACAAAGCCTCTTAACCTCAAAAAATCAGTCAGAAATGGTCTCAAAACACAAAAATCACCCCCTCGGCAACAACTCGAAAAATCATATTTTTTTGCAAAATAACACAGTCGATTAATTTTTTTTCGCCATATTAAAAAAAATGTGTATATTTGTAGCCTAATTTGAACTGAAAAATGGAACAAAATATCATCATAAAACAGGGCATCGGCGACATCCGTTTCGATATGCCCGTCGAGGAAGCGGTGGCCATCATGGGCACACCCGACGAAGTGGAAGAAATCGATAACGCGGCCGACGAGACGACCACCGTGCTGCGCTATCTGGACGAGGGCGTAACCTTGTTTTTCGAAGGCGAAAATCCTTGTCTGCAATGCATTGACGTTGATAATGAGGACTATACGATGCTCGGCGAGCAGGTGTTTGACCTCAGCGAGAAGGAAATCGTGCAGCTCATGGTTCGCAACAAATACTGCGAGCAGGACATCGAGGACGAGCTGTGGGGCGAGCGCCGCGTGTCGTTCGGCGAGGCTAACGTCGACTTCTTTTTCGACGGCGACGAACTGGTGTCGATTTCGATAGGAAAATAATCGCAAATGCCACTCACCCAACCACTTATAGCCACGGCCTATATGCCGCCGGCAATTTGTATGGCTGTGCTGGCGCAATGGCAGTCGGCGACGGTCGAAACCAAGGAGACTTATCCCAAGCAAACCTATCGCAACCGTGCTATCATACTCACTGCCAATGGATTGCAGAACCTTACAGTCCCGGTGGTCTACACCCACGGCAACCGTACCCGCACCGACCAGATGGGCATCGATTACAGCCGCCCGTGGCCCATCGTGCACCTGCGCACCCTCGACGCCGCCTACGCCGCCAGCCCCTACTATTTCTACTACCGCGACCAAATCGAGGCCATCCTGACCACACGCTACGACACCCTGCTGGAACTCAACGACCGCCTGCTACGGTTTTTCGTCGAAAAAATGCGGCTCACGTGCCACGTCGAGGCCTCGACGGACTTCGTCCACCCATGCGGCGACCCGCTGGATTTTCGCGCCACAATAAGTCCCAAACGCCCCCTCGAAGGCATAGAATTCGAGCCCTACACGCAGGTCTTCTGCGACCGGATTCCCTTCGCGCCCAACCTCAGCGCCATCGACTTGCTGAGCAACCTCGGACCCGAAAGCGGCGACTATCTGAAAAAGATAAAAATCACAAAACAAGGCATTTAGCACCGCTGTTCCACGTGAAACAGCGCAATAAATTATCAGAATAATCAGACTATTCTGAGCACTTGGAGTACTCAGAACAGTCGGGTTTGGGACGGGTTAAGGTCGGGTTTAGTTCGGCTTTTTAACAAATTTTTAAGACTTCGGGGCCTACTTGAGCAGTACCATGAGCACAGCCACGTCGGCGGGCGACACACCGCTGATGCGTGAAGCCTGCCCCAGGGTGCGAGGACGGAGCTTGGTGAGTTTCTCGCGAGCCTCGTAGCTGAGGGCGTGGATGGCGAAGTAGTCGAGATCCGGCGGCAGCTCGATGCCCTCGAATTTCAGGATGCGGCCAGCCACATCCTGCTCTTTTTCGATGTAGCGACGATATTTGAGTCCGATTTCGGCCGCCTCGGCCACCTCGTCGCGCAACGTTGCGGGCAGCGACGCGACACAGTCGGCAAGCACGGGCGACACGGTCATGAGGTCGCGCAGCGACACCTCGGGACGGAGCAGCAGGTTCTCCAACCGCAGGCGTTGCTGGATGGGTGGCGTGTCGAGGCTTTCGAGCATTGCGTTGGCTTCCGACGGAAGCACCGGCGTTTCGGACAGCAGTTCGGTCAGCTCGGCCGTCAGGCGCAGCTTCTCCCCCACCCTGCTCATCCGGTCGTCGCCGACCAGCCCAACCTTGTGGCCGAGCGGAGTGAGGCGCACGTCGGCGTTGTCCTGCCGCAGGAGTATGCGGTACTCGGCGCGCGAAGTGAACATACGGTAGGGCTCGTCGACGCCCTTGGTCACGAGGTCGTCGATGAGGACACCGATGTAGGCCTCGGTGCGGCTGAGCACGAACGGGTCACGCCCCTGAATCTTGAGAGCGGCGTTGGCACCTGCCATCAAACCCTGGCAGGCAGCCTCCTCGTAGCCAGTGGTGCCGTTGATTTGTCCCGCGAAATACAAATTTTCAACCTGCTTGGTTTCAAGCGTATAGCGCAACTGAGTGGGCGGAAAATAGTCGTACTCGATGGCGTAGCCAGGCTTGAAAATGCGGGCCTTCTCGAAGCCGGCGATTGTGTGCAGGGCGTCGATTTGTACCTCCATAGGCAGCGACGACGAGAAGCCATTGAGATAGAACGACTGCGAGTGCCAACCCTCGGGTTCGACGAAAAGCTGGTGATGGTCCTTGCCGGCGAAGCGCTCGATTTTGTCCTCAATCGAAGGGCAGTAGCGTGGTCCGCGCCCTTGTATGCGTCCGGTGAACATGGGCGAACGGTCGAAGCCAGTGCGCAGCACGTCGTGGGTGCGCTCGTTGGTGTAGGCCAGATAGCAAGGACGCTGGTGCTGCAACGGCTCGGTATCGGCAAAGGAGAAACGACGTGGGTTCTCATCGCCAGGTTGAACTTCGAGAGCCGAGAAATCAATCGTGCGGCCGTCGACGCGCACCGGGGTGCCGGTTTTGAGTCTCGCGACTTCGAAGCCCATGGCCCGCAAACTGTCGCTGAGGCCGACCGCCGGGGACTCCCCTATCCTGCCGCCACTCCACGACTGGGTTCCGATGAAAATTCGACCGTTGAGGAAAGTGCCGCTTGTGAGCACCACGGCGCGGGCTTTGATTTCGAGCCCCATGCGAGTCCGCACTCCGGCAACGTGGCCGCCGTCGACGACGAGGTCGACGACTTCGTCCTGCCACATTTCAAGGTTGTCAATGTGCTCCAGGACGCGGCGCCAGTTGAGCGAAAACAACATCCTGTCGCATTGTGCTCGGGGGCTCCACATGGCCGGACCCTTGGAGAGGTTGAGCATACGGAACTGGATGGCCGAGCGGTCGGTGACGATGCCCGACCAGCCGCCAAGGGCATCAATCTCGCGCACAATCTGACCCTTGGCCACGCCACCCATCGCAGGGTTGCACGACATCTGGCAGATGGTGTCGAGATTTTGCGTCACGAGCAACGTTTTGGAGCCCAAACGGGCGGCAGCAGCGGCGGCTTCGGCACCGGCATGACCGGCACCGGCAACAATCACATCGTATGTTTCACAGTTCATATCGCAGCTCTTTAAGTATTGAAATTACGTTAGTTAGAGGTAGTGTTTCACGTGGAACGTAGGCATCAAAGGGTATCCCAAAGGTGCAAAGCCTCGTCCTCACGGCGGCGCATTTGTGCGGCCTCAGGGTCGGTTTTGTCACCCTGTCCGAGCAAATGGAGAATGCCGTGGATTATCACTCGATGGAGTTCCTGCTCGAATTCGACACCGAAAGTTTGGGCGTTTTCGGCCACGCGCTCGACGCTAATCAAGATGTCGCCCGATATGCGATTGCCCTCGACGTAATCGAAGGTGATGATGTCGGTGTAGGTGTCGTGCTCGAGGTAGGTTTGGTTGACGCCGAGCAGATGGGCGTCGTCGCAAAACAGGTAACTGATGTCCCCTACCCTGCCGTCGGCTTTGCGGATGACCTCGGTAATCCATTTTTTGACCTTCATTTTGTGTTTGAGGTCAAAATCGATGTTTTCTGTCGAAAAATATATTGCCATTGCGTTTTTCTGTCTCGAAATTATTTTTTAGAGCCGCAGCCCTGTTTTCTGGATTATCTTCTTAATATACTGACAATCAATTATTTGCACTAAAATTCATGCCTTTTAAAGCCAAAATGCGTCGCATAAATGCGGCCTCGGTGGAATGTTGTACCGGAGAAATCATTCTGCTGACGTTCGCGAAGCGGCGAAAATGCACTTTCACGCCTCCACCTCTTTCGGCATATAAAATTTTTGCAGCGTGGCGGCGCGAGCCGATGCCACCGACGACTCGATGCCGCGGATGAAAAATTCCATCCTGACCGAACGGCCTCCGCGGCTGAACTCGACGTGGTCGGCCAGCGAACGGATGATGAATATGCCGGTTCCGACGGTGCCGGTGTCGGGCAGGTCGACGTAGCGGTCGGCGTCGAACCCCTCGCCCTCGTCGCTCACCTCGAAAAAGACGCCGCCGTTGCAGTAGCCGTAGCTGACGCTGACGTTTTTGGCGGGGTCGGAGTGGTTGCCGTGGACGATGGCGTTTTCGGCGGCCTGAAGCACGGCGACCGAAATGGTGGCGAAATAATTCCCGATATTGTTCTCGTCGCAAAAGCGTGAAAGCAGAGTCTCCACTTGTGCCAAATTGGCCTTATCTGATTGAATAGTAATGGTTTGCATAGGCATATCAAGAATTATCGATTTGACAAAGATAATGATTTTTTTTGAATCATGCAAATTTTATTGTAGCCGGTAGAAATAGTCGCTCACTTTGGACTTGTAGAACGGCGTGAGGGTAGGGGGTAGGCTGCGGAAAAGTTCGAGGTTTTTCTCTTGCAGTTTTTTATACTTATCGAGCTCATTTTGAGACGGTTGACCATTGATATCGATAGCCTCGCGACTCTCACGGCGCTCCTCTTTCTCGCGCTCCATCTCGGCCTTTTCATGCTGCAGCATACGTGTCAGAATCTGTTGCTGGCGGTTGATGGTCTGGTTGGTGATAGTGCGGTTGACGAGGTCGGTCTCGGTTTGCTCCATCTGCTTCATCATCTCGTCAATTTCGCGGGCCAGTTTCGAGTTGCCGGCCTGGTCTTGCTTCATCTCCTGGCCATACTCCTGCATCATTCGGCGAATCATCTCCTGTTGCGCCGCCATACGTGCAAATTCCTCACTTACAGAGTTTTGCTCACCGATTTTGTGTCGTCCGCCCTGCTTGTTGCCTTGCTTGTCGAGCTGCTTTTTGAGGGCCTCCATCTGGCGGTTGAGCTCGTCCTGCATCTGCTTCATCGACTTGGCCGACGGCTTACCTTTGCCGGGGTTGGAACACTGTTTGTTGCCCGGATTTTTGCAGCTGCCAGACTTTTTCTGCTGAGCATTCTTACGCATCTGGTTCTGCATCTGGTCGAGCGATTCGGCCAGGATGAGGGCAAGATTGTTGAGCGACGTCATCGAGTATTGCATTGACGATGAGGCGTTTGTGTTGCGATAGTTGCCGTAGAACGACTGGTTCATATCGAGCAGGTCGTTGAGCGAGCGGGCGAGGTTGCTGTTGACCTTGTCGAGTTCGGTGTTGACCGCCGACGCCACCGCGATTTGGCGTTTGGCGAGGGCGCGCAGCGAGTCCTCAACCGACCTAAAGTCGACCTTAATACGACTTTGACTCGAGATTATGGTCTGGTAGCGCGGGTCTTGGATGTAGGTGCTGCGGAGCTGCCCGATGAGCTCTTCTTGATTGAAAGAGAGGCGGATAAGGTTTTTGAGCAACTGACGCACTTGGTCTGCATCCTCGGCGAGGTCACTTTGCTCTATATCCATCTGGGCCTGAGCCATTTGCTCCGAAAGTTGGTTCATGTCGTCGGCAGCGTCGCGCTGCTGTTTCGAGGCGTCTTTGCGACGTCCTTTTTGCAGGTTTTGCTCGGCGTCGCGCTGCTCGGCGTCGATTTTCTGCTCCAGCTTTTTGTCGGTCTCGAAATTGATTGAGGGGTCGATTTCCTTGTAATCCTGCTTGATTTTTTCGATGTCCTTTTTCAACTCGTCGAACTGCTCCGAAAGCAGCTTCTGCTGCTCACTAAGCTGCTCACGGTCAGAGTTTTTCGATTGTTCTGTCTCATCGGCCAGACGGCGTTGTTCGTCGGCCAGGCGATCCATTTTCTGGATGGTTTCCTCGACACGCTTCTCCATCTCGAGACGCTTCATGAGCTCGATGTTCTGGTCGATTTGCTTTTCGAGGTCCTCGTTGCTCATTTTGAGGTTTTCGAGCTGCTCTTGAACCTTCTTTTTGTCGGCCTCGTTCATCATACGCTCAATTTCGCGCATGGTCTCCTTCATCTTTTCGTCAAGCACCTCGTTGAACAGGCGGTCCAGCTCGCGCTGCTTTTCTAACAATTTGTCGCTCTGTTCTTTATACTTCTGTTCGAGGCGGTTGTTCTCCTTGATTTGCTCCTGCATCTGGCTGAGCATTTGACGAACTTCTTTCTGCTTTTCGGCAATTTTTTGTAGCTGCTGACGGTCCTGATAGTTGAGCTCCTTTTTGTCAATCAAGGACCTCATCATGTCGTTGATTTCCTCCTGCAACTGCTTGAGTTCCTGCATTGAAGCGTCGGCGTGTTGCTGTGCGCCCGACACATTCTGGTCGATAATGCGGTCCAATTCGTCGGCGGTTGGCACCGACTGCTGGAAACGCTGCGACGAAGTACATTTCGGCCCGTGCACACCGTCGTTGTCGCAGACCTCGAACCAGTAGCTCAGCCTGTCGCCGGGTTTCAGCACTATCTCGTTGAGATTCAGCATATAATTGAACTCCTGAACCGATTCGTCGCCCACTGCAATGGGGTAGGTGGCGCGGGTGTGGACTGAGGTATCGGCCACGTTTGTGAGCTCGGTCACAAACTCGAGACGCGAAAAACCGTAGTCGTCCTTTATGCGTCCCTGGAAGTAGCTACGCTCGGGCATGGTCGAGTCAACCATCTCAACCACAGCGATTAACGGCGCCGCGTCGGCTATGGCCGAAAGCGCGTAGACGAGGGTATCGGAGGCCGGGGCGCGACTGCTGACGACATTGAAACCATAGCGGAACGAGCGCATGGCGCGACGCGAAACGGCTATGCGGCCACCTTGCCCGGGAGCGTAGGTTTGGGGCACCGAATCGACGAAAAATACGAGTGAGTCGGCATCGCGGGTCTGGAAAATCCACCGCACTGTAGTACCCTCAGGCACAGCCAGTTCACCCTCGTTCGAGAGCACTTCAGCGGGTTTGCGGGTGTAGGCAGGGTAGGAGAGGGCCACCTGAAAATCGACCACCGTGGGGTTGGGGAAGACCTCGAGGTGGAAGTCGGGCGACGTCACGCCGCCACCGGTCAGGCGGAACGTCACACTACGCTGCAAATTCTTGAAAACGTGCGAGAAACGTCCGCGCTCGACTTGACGCAAACGATAGCTGCGTCCGTCGATTTCGATGAAAGCTTCAGCTGGGACAGCGTCGCCTTCGACTCTGACCAGCAGCGTGAAATCGTCCTGTTGGGCAGCTTGAAGTATCTCATTTTCAAGCACAAAGGCAAAAGGTGCCGGCGGCTCGAAACGAGTCGTGTAGTTGACAATTCGGTGTGTCGGCTCGGTCACAAACGACGGCGCAGCCACCAACACTGCCACCAACACCAACAGCGGCGGCAGCGCGTATTTCAAATAGCGACGGTTGTCCTTGAGATTGACCGCCGAAGAGAACGGTATCGGCTTGAGCTGCAGCGTTTTCTGTTCGATTGAGGCCTGCAGGAGGTCGCTTTCGGCACTCTGCGGGAGCGACTGCAGCTGCAGCAGGTTGAGCAGTTTGTCGCGCACCTCAGGGAAGTGGTCGCCAACAATCACGGCTGCCTGTTCGCGGCTGATGCGAGGCCCGAGACGGTACATTTTCAGCAACGGCCGAAGCACCAAAAAAGCGAGCACACCCACCGTCGCCGTCACCAAAATCCAAAAAATCAAAGCCCTCACAACAGTGCCGAACCAGCCAAAATGCTCCATGGCTACAGCCACGATGAAAAGCGTTACCAGCAAGGCTACCGAATACAGCAACCCCTTGATTACAAGATTCTTGTAATACTTCCTGATGAAATCATCGAGGCTGTCGAGTATGGTTTTTCCGTTGCTCATAGGCTTCAAAAGAACTTGCAAAAATACGAAATATTTGAGATTTACGGGCAATAAATAAATATTTTTTTGTACATTTGCAAAAAAATTAAACACCGATATGGGCAAAATAATAGTCATAACAGGCGCCAGTTCAGGCTTTGGCAAAGCCACTGCCGAATTGCTGGCATCGAAAGGACACACGGTGTACGGCGTGAGCCGTCGCGGCGGTGCCGACGGAGCGATAAAACAGGTTCAGGGCAATGTGCGCGACGCTGCGCAAATGCGGTCGATAGTTGCCGAAATAGCTGAGCGTGAGGGCCGTATCGACGTGCTGATAAACAATGCCGGTATGGGCATCGGCGGCGCTCTGGAGCTGGCCACACCTGAGGAAATCGACCTACAGATGGGCACCAACTTCATGGGCTGCGTCAATATGTGCCAGGCCGTGCTGCCCGTCATGCGTCGCCAAGGCTATGGCAAAATCATCAACCTCAGCTCGATAGGAGGCGTCATGGGACTGCCGTATCAGGGCTTCTATTCGGCCTCGAAATTCGCCATCGAGGGCTTCTCGGAAGCGCTGGCGGCCGAAGTCAAAGTGTTCGGAATCAGCGTGTCGATGGTTGAGCCGGGCGATTTCGCCACCGGCTTCACGGCCAGCCGCCGCAACTCGGAAGCCACCCTGCAGGACCGCAGCTACGGCCCCATCTTCCGCCGCTCACTGAGCCTCATCGAGAAAGAGGAAAACGGCGGCCTGAAGCCCGAAGTGCTGGCCAAACGCATAGCCCACATAGTCGACTGCCGCCGCCCCGCCATGCGCTACGTTGTGGCCAACCTCGAACAGTGGGCCTCGGTAGCCCTCAAACGCATCATCCCGGGCCGCTGGATGGTGAACATCCTCAAGGACTACTACAAATGCTAAAAAACCATCGGCTCCACTGAAAAACAATGGAGCCGATGATTTCAAAGGAATTTTTTAGGGTTTGAACGGCAGATCGGTGACGTTGTCGGGGTCAAACGGCGGGTCGTGAGGCTCGAAATCGGCTGCCGGGAAGGGCTCGTCGGCCGAGTCGTTTTCGGGCGGCTGCGGGGGCTTTTCGGGCTCCTCGGAGGCCTCGCTGCCGGCATCGGGACGCCCCAGTTCGGCACCCATCATCGACATCATGACGGTGAGCACAGCGATGACGATTTTGACGGTGGCCTGCCAGTCCTGCGGGTCGAATTTCCCGCCTTTTGCCGCCGGCCGGCGAAACCGTTTTTTCAAAAAATTCAGCTTGAACTTCATAATAAAATCCTCGTTTTTGCGTTACACAATAGCTGTCAGCTGATAGTCACCTTGCCGGCATAGACCGAGTCGGAAATCTTAAAGCCGTCGACGCCAATGCAATAGAGGTAGAAATGGACGGCGTGGCCAGTCATGAACGACGGCAAGTCGAGGTCGACAGACCCCACCGAACGGTTGGCCGAGAAGACGGCGGTGAGCTCCTGCTCGGGGTCGACAGCGAGGATACGCACCACGTCGGCGTCGGAAGCCTCGGCCTGGCCGGCGTTGTTGACCCAGGCGATGTGAGCCGACCCGGGGTCGTCGCTGGTCACGGGGCCGCGCAGCACCAGACCCGGCAGGCTGCCCTCGGCCATGAGGACGTCGGCATAGGACACTGCCAGGTTGTCGAGCTCGCTGCCGGTGATGGCGTCGTAGTTCTTCTTGACGAAGTAGTTGACCTCGGTCATGTGGCGCGCTCTGGACTTGAACCCGGCACGGATGTTGGCGGTACCGACAAGCGCCGCGAGATTCTGGAGCATCGCAAAACGCTGACGTGCAAGGAGTTGTTTGGGAGTTTTGGGGTCGTGGATGTGCAAAGCTCGCGAGCGGATGATGGCTTTGCCCTTCCAGGCGGAACCCACTACATTTCCCACACGGCCCAGGAAGCCGCCGAGGATACCCTGATTGATTTTTGCCATGTTGATGGCGGTTGCGTTGGTTTTCATTTTTTTTAATGTTTTTGATTCGTTAATAATTGTTTTTGACTGTTCCATACAGAGGCCACTGTTTGAAATTTTTTGCAAAATTACGCCCGTTTCGCGACATGGCGATGGATTTATCGCACTAATTTACAGTGAATTGCAACGATTAAAACGAAATCGCGACCCCGGCTGCAACGATTGCGACACAACACTCCAACGGACTGCAACGAAAGGGTGGGGGAGGAGCTCCGGAAAGAAAAAATCGTTGCACAAAAAAGAAAATCGTTGCAATCCGTTGCAACGGTCCGGGGCGAAGTGGGTGATTATCAACGGGGGTTGAAAAAAATCGTTGCAGCACCCCTCCAACGAATCAAAAATGCCTTCGCGCGAATGAAAAAAAACTCGTAACTTTGCAACAGATTTTGAAACGAAGCATGCACACAATGGATACAACACAACACTTTGACAATCAGTGGTCACAGTTCATCAGCAATATGGAACAGATGGTGACGTTGCTCGAAAACCAGCAGCAACACCCTGTGCAGCAAGTACTTAACTTAATCGGACTCTGCTCGTCGTACAGCGAGTTTCTCGACGCGCTGCTGCCCTACTACGAGAGCCAGCTGTCGTCGCTGCGCCTGCGTGTGGCGGTGCACCGCCGCTACAAGGCCGACTTCGGCCGCCTCGACGAACGCCTGCGCCGCGTCGACCTCGGCACTCTGCGCTCGCTGCCCTCGACGGCGGGCCGCCAAAGCCGCTACGCCGGCACGACATTCTACTCCGAAGGGCTCTACAGCCTCACCGAGCTCATGCGCCACAACGCCCCCATGGTGTGCGACGCCTTCGTCAAAATGCGCGAGGAGACCTCGGCCATCATGCAGCGCCTGGCCGACCTGCCGCGCACCTACGACGCCGCCAACCTGCTCCGCACCTTCCAGACCGAGCTGGCGGCCTACAAAAACAGCAGCGAAGGCCAGGCCCTGACGCTCACCTACCGCCGCAACACGCTGAGCCGCACCAAGGCCGCCGACATCGCCGACCGCATCAGCCTCCTCGACGACGCCTACGCCGCCTCGCCGGTGACAAAAATATACCGCAAATTCGCCGGCAACCCGCTGGAATTCTGCATACAAGTGCGCAAAGGCGGCTTCGCAGACGACGACTTCAAACCCTGCTACGAATACATCGCCCAGCGCGAGCTGCTCGACGAACTGGAACGCGAACTGACCGAGCCCCGCAACGTCGCTACCGCCGCCGACCCGATGGCCGTGGTCGACCTCAACGACCACATCTTCATGCGCCGCTACGTCGGCAATGCCGCCCGTGCCGCCGCCCTGCGCGAAGCCATACGCGGCCTCTTCGACGACGGCCACGACGGCATCGACACCAGCCAGAAAAACCAGATGTTCGTCGTCTACTACATCCTGCGGCAGCACAACCTGCTGCGCAACACGCAGATACCGGCCTTCATGGAGCAGATGGCGCGGTGGTACCCGTCGCTCTTTGTGCGCGACGAGGTGGGCCGCTACAGCCGCTCGATATACTCGGAAATGAAGAACTGGCGCACCGTCGACGGCTCGCTGGTAGTCCCCGACGCGCTGTTTGCCTTCGTCGAGTCGCCCCAGTGCCAGCTGCGCCAGTCGAAAGCCAACGCCTTCCGTCGCAAAATCCAGCGCGCCGAAAGCACCATCCTGAAAGCCCTGCGGTAAACATTTTTTTCGAATGTCGAAATATTTTTCGTATTTTTGCGGCAAAATTCAATACCTCAAACAATGAAGAAAACATTGATAATATGCACGGCACTCCTCGCCTTTGTCGCCTTGAGCGCCTGCAAGAACGGGACGGCAGCTAACGACACCGCAACAGACACCCTGCAGCAATGCGACACCGTGGCGGAAGCCATCAACCAGTACGACTCCGAAGGCAGGAAAACCGGCCGCTGGGAGTATATGGACGAGGCTACAGGATGGTTCTGCGAAGAAAACTATGTGGAAGGGCTGCTTGACGGTCCCGCCACATATTATTATGAAGAAATCACAACCATCGAGATGAGCTACTGCAAAGGAATAGAGTGCGGCGAAATGCACATCTTCTTTGAGGGGACTGAAGGTGACACCGGCATACGCCTTACCGACATCACCAAGGTCGACACCGTTATCAACGGCCATCTGCTCCACTACAGGGCTTACTGCAAGACAAACGATGTATACGAAGGCATCTACCGCAACGAAGGCACCTGCTACTACGAAGACCTCAGCGGCTTGCAGGTGAACGGCTTCCTCGGCGTGGGCGACTGGATCGTGTACGACAGCGACGGAAGCTCCAGAACCGTCACCCTCGACAAACCGACATCAGACTTTAACATCAAATAAACTTTCATAGCACACCCCGAACAGTCCACGTTGTGGACTATTATTCTTCGGGTGATAATCTTAAAAATTTGTTAAAAAGCCGAACCAAGGGCGAACCAAGTACGACCTTAACCTATCTTTTTCGACCAGACGGCGCGCTGGTTGAGGGGCGTGGTGTTGTACTGCGTCTCCCAAATCTTGACGGCCTCGTTGCCGATAATCTGCGGGTTGGTGTAGGCGGTGTGGACGCCGTAGCGTATGGCGGCCTCGTTCATGTCGCAGTAGTAGATGCTGTGGACGCCGCGTTTCTGCCACTCGGGCAGCACACCGTTGAGCAGCAGGTCGATGGTGTCGAACTTGTGCAAAGCCTTGAGAATGTGGTACCAACCGAAGGGGAAGAGCTTGCCGTTGGCTTTCTTGTAGGCCTTCGAGAGGTCGGGAATCGAGAGGCCGAAGGCGACGAGGTTGTCGTTCTCGTCCTCGACAAACTGCACGAAATCGAGGTTGACGAAGGGGATGTACTGCTTGATGTAGACGCTGATTTCCTTCTCGGTCATGGGCACGAAGTCGTAGAGGTCGCGGAACGACTCGTTGATGGCGTGGAAGAATTTGTAGGCGTGTGGGTATATGTCCTTGCGGCGTTTGACCTTGACGAGGTGGAGGTGGTACTTCTCCATGATGAGCTTGTTGAGGCGGCCCACCTTGTCGGGCACGGGCTGGTTGGCCTGGAGCACATACTGCTGCCAGCGGCACTTGACCTCGTAGCCGGCGCGTTCGATGAAGCGAACGTAATATTCAGGGTTATAGAGAGTTGATAGGTTCTGGCGGGCGGCGAAGTTGTCGGTCACCCAGCACTCCTTGTCCATGTCGGTGAAACCGAAGGGGCCCTCGATTTCGTCCATACCCATCTCGCGGCCGTAGTCGACGACCTTGTCCAGCAGGGCAGTGAAGACGTCGTAGTCCTCGATGAAGTCGAACCAGCCGAAACGGACGGCCTTCTTGTTCCAGTGCTCGTTGACGGAGCGGTTGATGATGGCTGCCACACGACCGACGACCTTGCCCTTGTCGTTGAAAGCGAGGTAGAGACGTCGCGAGCAGTGTTCCATCGACGGGTTCTTGTCGGTGAGGAGGTTGCGCTCGTCGAAATCCAGCGCCGGGATGTAGCTGGGGACATCCTTGAAGAGCTTGTTGGGGAACTGGATGAACTTGTTGAGCTGGCAGCGCGAGGTGACTTCTTTGACAGTAATCATGGTTAAAGGATTTCCAATTGTTTGAAAGTCTTGTAGATATGCTCGACGGCGTAGTCGACCTGCTCGCGGGTGTGGGTGGCCATGAGGGCGAAACGGATGAGCGTTTCCTCGTTAGGCACGGCGGGCGGGATGACGGGTGTGACGAAGATGCCCTGCTCGAACAGCAAGTGCATGAGCATGAAGGTCTTGTCGTAGTCGCGCACGTAGAGCGGTATGATGGGAGTCTGAGTGGGACCAATCTCGAAGCCGAGGTCGCGGAACGACTTCATGGCGTAGTTGGTGATGTTCCAGAGGGCGTCGCGGCGTTCGGGCTCTGTGCGCATGATTTCCAGGGCTTTGAGCACCGAGGCGGTCGAAGCCGGGGTGATGGAGGCGGTGAAGATGTAGGGGCGGACGTTGTGCTTCATCCAGTTGATGGTCTCCTTGTCGCTGGCGATGAAACCGCCCACCGAGGCGAGGCTCTTGCTGAAGGTGCCCATGATGAGCTCGACGTTGGGGAGCTGGTTGAAATGGTCGCAAGTGCCGCGGCCTTCGCGACCGAAAACGCCCAGGCCGTGGGCCTCGTCGATCATGAGGGTGGCCTGGTAGCGGTTGCAAATCTCGACCAGACGGTCGACCGGGGCCACGTCGCCCTCCATCGAGAAGACACCGTCGCTGACAACCAGCTTCGAGGCATCGAGGGGCAGCTGCTGCAGAACACGCTCGAGGTCCTCCATATTGTTGTGCTTATATTTATAGGTCTTGGCGAAAGTAATCTGCTTGCCCTCCATAATCGAGGCGTGGTCGCGCTCGTCGTACACTACGTAGTCGTTGCGGCCTGTCACACAAGGGATTACGCCTGCGTTGGCGAGGAATCCAGCCGAGAAGAGCATGACGCCGTCCTTGCCGAGGAATTCGGCCAGGCGGTCCTGCAACTCGATGTGGATGTCCAGGGTGCCGTTGAGGAACGGCGAGCCGGCGCAACCGGTGCCGTACTTGTCGATGGCCTTCTTGGCGGCCTCCTTGAGGCGTGGGTCGTTGGTGAGGCCGAGGTAAGAATTGGAGCCGAACATCAGCACTTTGCGGCCACTGACGATGACCTCGGTGTTCTGTTCAGACTCGATGGGCGTAAAATAGGGGTAAATACCTTTGGCTTTGGCTTCCTGCGGGGCTGTGTACTGGGCAAGTTTTTGCTGTAATGGCTTCATCTAACTATAAATTTAAGTCTGCAAAATAACAAATTTTTTTTGAATTTGCGACAATTTTTTTTGTTAAAAAAATGTTACGCCTGCGTTATATGTGGACCTGCACTATGTTAAAAAACTGATTCTTAAAAAGTTTTGCTGTGAATATTTTTTCACTGGCTGACCCCGCCCACGCTTCCCGAGAGGGTAGGGAAGGGGTGAAAAATGATTTCGAAATGTTAAATTTAACTAAATTTTAACGTTTTTAATCTTTTCGACACGGCGTTGGTGGCGTCCGCCCTCGAACGGGGTGTTGAAAAAGGTGTCGACGCAGCGCATGGCCTCGTCCTCGGCGATGAAACGCGCCGGCAGGGCGATGACGTTGGCGTCGTTGTGCTGACGTGCCAAGGCGGCCAGCTCCTCGCCCCAGCAAAGGGCGCAACGCACGTTGGGGTACTTGTTGGCGGTCATCTGGACGCCGTTGCCGGAGCCGCAGATGAGCACTCCGCGCTCGAACTCACCTTTATTCATAGCCGACGCCAGAGGGTGGGCGTAGTCGGGGTAGTCGACGCTTTCGTCGGACGAGGTTCCGTAATCCTTGACCTCGTAACCGAGGCTCTTGAGGTGTTCTATAACTTTCGTTTTCAGTTGATAACCAGCGTGATCAGACGCTATCGGTACTATTTTGCCCATAGTGATAATTTTTGGCAAAGATAGCGAAAAAAAAGAAATCAGCGACAATAAAGTTACTAACAAAAGTTGTTGAAACCGTTGTTAAATGGCCGAAGAAAAAAATGTTGATTAAAAAGTGAAAAAAAATCGCACTTATCAGAATGTTGAAACCTCACGACTTTTTAGTAAAAATACACATGATTTCAACACTGTTTATCATCGCTTAATAATTTGAATTACAGCACTTAAAAAGTTATTAACCAAATTAACATCCAAAGAGAAAAATAAAAAAAGAATTTTTAAAAAAAAGAATTTAATTTTTATTTTTGGCTCACTTAAACCACGTTTCCATTTTTTTTAGTATTTTTGCAAAATTATTTGAAAAAATAAACAACTAATGACCGACAACGAACTCAAGCAGGAAATCCTGCGGCTGAAAAAAGAAAAAAACGCCGTCATCCTTGGACACTACTACCAGCGGCATGAGATTCAGGAACTCTCCGACTACGTTGGCGATAGCCTTGCACTGGCTCAGGAAGCCCAGCGCACCGAGGCCGACATAATAGTCTTCTGTGGCGTACACTTCATGGCCGAAACAGCCAAAATTCTCAACCCCGGCCGCAAAGTCCTTCTGCCCGACATGGAAGCCTCCTGTTCGCTGGCCGAAAGTTGCAAGGCCGACGAGTTCGCCGCCTTCAAGGCCCAGCACCCTGGCCACATGGTCATCAGCTACATCAACTGCTCGGCCGAAATCAAGGCCCTCAGCGACCTCATCTGCACCTCCGGCAACGCCGAGAAACTGGTGCGTTCGCTGCCCGAGGACCAGAAGATTATCTTCGCCCCCGACCGCAATCTCGGCGGCTACATCAACTCGGTGACGGGCCACAAAATGGTGCTCTGGAACGGTGTCTGCACCGTGCACGACGCCATGCAGGCCGAGTCGGTGCTGCAGCTCAAGGCCGAGTACCCCGACGCCCCGGTCATCGCCCACCCCGAGTGCAACCCCGCCTTGCTCAAGGTCGCCGACTTCATCGGGTCGACGAAAGCCATGCTCAACTACATACAAAGGTCGGGTTCGGGTCGGGTTATCGTCGCCACTGAGACGGGTATCCTATACGAAATGAAGCGTTTGTGCCCCGACAAGGAATTCATCACCCTGCGCGACAACAAAAGCTGTGCCTGCGACGACTGCTCCTACATGAAACTCAACACGTTGGACAAGCTGTACCACTGCCTGCGCGACGAGCAGCCGGAGATTTTGATGAGCGACGCGATGATCGAGGCCGCCCGCCGTCCGATAGTCCGTATGCTCGACATGAGCCGCCAGCTGGGCATCATCAAGTAAGTTTGCGGCGCGACACAATCTGCGGTGCGTAGCGGCTGACGAGGATGGCGCAGAGAATGAGCGTCAGCACCTCGGCCACGTCGACAGCCCACCAGATTCCGTCGATGCCCACCAGGGCCGGCAGCACCCACACACAAGACAGTTCGAACACCATCGACCGGGCCAGGGCCGCCACGGCTGAGATGAACCCGTTCTGTATCCCTGTGAACATCGCCGAGGCGAACATGCTCCAGCCGCAGATGAGGAAACAGAGCATATAGTAGCGTATAGCCTTGGTTGTCAGGGCTGTGAGTTCGGCGTCGTAGCCCACAAACAGTCGGGCGTAGCCACTGCTGAAAATCTCCGCCAGCAGTGTCATCACAACCCCTATCACGCCTATTATCACCAGCGACTTGCGGAACAGCGACCGTTGCTCGCCCACGTCGCGGGCGCCGTAGTGGTAGCCTATTATCGGCGTTATGGCTATGTTGTAGCCTATGAACACGGCGGCGTAGACGAAGGCGATGTACATCACTATGCCGTAGGCCGCCACGCCGTCCTCGCCCAGATAGCGCATCAGCTGCAGGTTGTAGCAGATGCTGACGATGCTCATGGCTATGTTGCTCACGTACTCGCTCAGCCCATTGGAGCAGGCTTTGCCGATGTAGGGCCAAATCACGCGGGTGTGGCGCAACATCCTGAGGCTGCCGCGGTTGAGACGTTTCGAGCTGAAATAGACCAAGGGGTATATGCCGCCAACCAGCTGTGCTATGGCGGTGGCTATTGCCGCTCCGGCCACGCCCCACCGCAGAGCCCATACCAGGAGGGCGTCGAGGGCTATGTTGACCACGCCGCTCACTATCGACATCACCGTCCCCAGCTGCGGCCTTTCGGCGGCCATGCAGAACGACTGGAAAGCCATCTGGAGCACAAACCCAGGCATTCCTATCATGCAGATGCGGCCGTAGATGACGCACTCGTCCATCATTGCGGCGTCGGAGCCCAGCCAGCGCGCCAGAGTGGGCGTGAACAGGGCAAACAACGCACCCGTCACTATTCCCAGCTGCAGCACGAAACGCACCAGCATGGTGAAGATGCGGTTGGCTTTTTCGGTGTAGCCCTCGCCTTTCACCTTGGCCACCAGCGCGCCGCCGCCGCTGCCTACCATCAGGCCCAGCGACCCCAGCATCATCATGGCGGGCCACATCAGGTTGATGGCCGCGAAACCGCTCTTGCCGGCAAAGTTGGAGATGAAAAAGCCGTCGACGATGCTGTAAATCGAGGTGATGAGCACCATGCCGATGCTCGGCAGCACCGAACGCACAATCCTGCGGTAGCCGTAATGTCCTGACAGCGTTATCTCCATGGCGTCATCCTATTAGTCGGTCGATTTGTTTTGCCGAAGCCTGAGGCAGAATGGTTTCGAGGTGTTTCCTGATGCGGTCGCGGCTCTCCTCGGGGCTGCGGCTGCAGTGGCAGGCCTCGCGGCCGAAGAGGTGCTCGGGAGTGTTCAGCAGAGCCCAACCCCAGCCGTAGCGGTTGCCGTGTTTGTCCTGAGGGTAGACGAAATCCTCCGTCACCACGCGGCAGGCGGCCTGCAGACGGGTCACATAGCCGTCGAAACGCGAGCGCATCTTGTCGCCGTTGAAGCCGCAGGCCGAGCGCAGGTCGCGGGTTATCATGCTGCCGTTTTCCTGCAGTATGGCCATGATGGCGCCCTCCACCGAGTCGTCGTCGGGCTGCGGGTGGCGGCTGCGGCGCCAGTTGCAGAGGTCGGGCCACCACTCCATGGTGACGAAACCGGCCTTGCCGTCGAAGAACTTGCCGTAGGCAAAATGGCCCTCGGTGACGATGGGGCCTTTCCAGTCCCACAGCGGCCAGTCCCAGCTGCCGTCGTCCAGCAGCTTGTAGCGGCATTCGGGTGCTATCATCTCGTCGGCCGAGAAACCCGGCACACTGCCTGCGAGCAGCGGCAGAAAGCCCATCTGGCCTATAAGTTCCATCAGTTCAGGACAGTCGTGTACCATTGTGTTTTGATTTTCAGTTTGCAAAATTACTAAATATTTCTAAATTCTAAATTCTAATTTCTAAATTTTAATTTCTGATTTCTAAATTTTAATTTCCGAGTGCCTGAAATTTCAATTTTTTTTAGTATTTTTGCAAACCTAAAAACCGACAGACATGATAGGACAACCGCAAGTATATGAGGCCCTTGAGCGCATGGGCATACCGTTCGACTACTACGAGCACCCCGAGGCTCCCACCATCGAGATTGCCGCCCAGTTCTACCGCGGCGAGGGCACCACGCTGTGCAAAAACCTCTTCTTCCGCAACCACAAGGGCAACCGCCACTACCTCGTCATCATGGACTCGCGCTACCCCATGGACATCCACGACATGGAGCACCGCCTGCACCAGGGCAAACTCAGTTTCGCCAGCCCCGAGCGCATGATGCGTCACCTCGGCGTGAGGCCAGGCTCGGTGTCGCTCTTCACATTAGTCAACGACCCAAACCACGAGGTGTTCCTTTTTGTCGACCGCAATCTGCTGAACGCCTCGAAAGTCAGCTTCCACCCCAACGACAACCACGCCTCGCTGGTGATTTCGAAGGACGATATGTTGCGGTTTATCAACGAGATAGGGACACAGTACGAGATTGTTGATTTGTACGACCCCGCTGTTGATAACGTGCAAAAATAAAATGTTCCACGTGAAACAAAAAAAGAAGGGTCGCTTGACCCTTCTTTTTTTTAGTCTTGAAGCTTCACCGAGGTGCTGCCTGTGACGCCTGCCGCGTCGCCACCGCCGTAGACGTTACCCGTCACATGGGCGTTGCCGCTGAGGGTCACCTTCGGGTTGCCGGTGACGGTGGCCGTACCACCTTTGCCGCCGCCGAAGACGTTGGTCACGGTGCCGCCGGTCATATTCACCACGGGGTAGTTCCAACCTGCGGTGCCGTAGGCTGCCGCATCGCCGCCGCCGAAGACGTTGCCGTTCACACGGCCGCCGTTGATGTTGACGGTGATGTAGCCGTTCACCTGGGCTCCGTTACCGTAAGCGCCGCCGAAGAGGTTGCCGTTGATGAGGGCTTTGTTCATGGTGACGACGGTGGTGTTGCTGTTGTTGGTGTTGACGTTGCCGAGGGCCGAGCCGCCGTAGACGTTGCCGTTGACGGTGGCCGAGTCGGTGGCCGAGGTGTTGGCGCCGAGAGTTACGCTGACGTTGCCGGTGACCGAGGTGCTGGCGCCGTAGCCGCCGCCGTAGACGCCATCTTCGGACGTGCCGTCGCCCACGGTGCCGCCGTCGATGTGCATGGTGACGGTGCCGACATTGCCGTTGCTGTTGCTGCCGCCATAGACACCGTTGGTGACAAGTCCGCCGGTCATGATGATGTTGGCAGCGGGAATGGCTCCACTGTTGCTGTTACCATAGGAGCCGCCGAAGACTTTGCCTTCCACGGTGCCACCGGTGATGTAGACATTCGAGACGTCGGCGATGGTTCCATTGTAGCTACCACCGTAGACATTGCCGTTATTGTTGTTGCCATTGCGAACGACGGCCTCGTCGGCCACGACGACATGGGAGTGGTTGACGCTGGAGGCACGGCCGCTGATACCACGACCCGCACCAAACACCTGACCGCCGTAGGTGTCGTTGACGGTTATGAGATTGTCGCCGCCCACAAGGGCGATGCCGCCCACATAGATGTAGGAGTCGCCATCGGTGGCACCTGTTCCACTTTGGCTTCCCGTGCCGTTACATCCTCCCGCAAGCCAGCTCTGGATTGTGCCACCGGTAATGATGAAGCGGCGGCTGCCGATGGAGGGGTTGTCGGCGGCTCCGCCAAACATTGCTCCATGGAAAGTGCCCCCTTTGATACGAAAATCAGATGCTATTACTTCGGGGTTTACGTAGGTGGAATTATTACTACCGTTACTCACACCACGACCGCCGCACATGCCTCCAAATTCGCCGCCTTCCACCGTCACGCAGCGTACGCCGGGATAGGTGTTGCCTTGGGCGCTGTTCTGGCCGAGGTAGGCTATACACAGATAGGCATTTTGGCCGCTTTGGTCAGTCCCATTCCAGTATCCCGACTGGTACGTGCCGCTCTTGAAGACACAGTCGAATGTTTTCTGGTCCTTGTTACTGCTTCCCGTGAAACCTACAGTTCGTGCGAGGAAAAAGGTTGAATTGGGCGAGACAATCAGTTTGTTGTTCGTACCTGTGGCACGGTCGTAGTCGCTGCCCATGATGGCTTTGATTAAATATCGGCCGCTGACAGTGGTATTGGTACCGTCACGCACAAAACAGAATTGATTGAAGGTTCCGCTTTCCACGCGAATGGAGTAGTCCAAATCCGTGGCACCGCCATTGATGCCCTGAAGTCTGTTTATCGTGCTTGTGCCACAGCCGCGACCGACAATAATGTCGTAGTTGTCGAGGGTGAGGGTGTTCGAGGTCAAGCTGATGGTGATATTCTCGAATTTGGTGTCTGCCGTAAGGGCAAAAGCAGTGTTCGATATTGAGTTGTTTGTATTGTCGGGAGCCGTGCCGTCGGG
>CADCPQ010000098.1 GCA_902803395.1 uncultured Bacteroidota bacterium | reverse complement strand
CGCGGTATCGTCAAATGGTTCAAGGGACGTGAGACCGCTCTGGCCATGGGCTCCGAGATGGCCCTCGCCCGTCTGGGTGTTGCCACCTGCATGATTTTCAGCCCTTACTTCGCCAAACTCGGTGGCGAAATCCACGTCGACAACGCCGTTAAATTCGGTGTCGTGCTGCTCTGCATCGCTCTGATGATGTTCATCGTCTACTTCTTCATGGACAAAAAGCTCGACAGCCAGACTGGCGAAGCCGAGGAAAAAGACGACCCCTTCAAAATCAGCGACCTTGGCAAGATTTTCACCAGCCTCGGATTCTGGCTCGTGGCCCTGCTCTGCGTCCTCTACTACAGTGCCATCTTCCCCTTCCAGAAATACGCCGTCAATATGCTGCAGTGCAACCTGACTCTCAACCCCGCACAGGAAGGCACCTTCTGGGCAGGCGAGTCGGTTACAATCGTTCAGTACATCATCATGCTTGTCGTCGCCGTCTGCGCTTTCGCCAGCAACTTCTCGAAAAAGAAAGGTCTGAAATTCGGTCTGATGGGTCTGGCTGTCATAGCTCTGATAGTCTACTGCTACATGGGCTATATGCGTGGCACCGCCGAAACAATCTTTGCCGTCTTCCCGCTGCTGGCCGTGGCCATCACCCCCATCCTCGGCAACTATGTCGACCATAAGGGTAAAGCCGCCACCATGCTCATGCTCGGCTCCATCCTGTTGGTTATCTGCCACTTGACCTTCGCTTTCATCCTGCCGATGTTCAAGGGTAGCGCCGTCGGAGGCACTGTCGTGGCTTACGTCACCATACTCGTGCTCGGAGCCTCGTTCTCGTTAGTGCCTGCCGCCCTGTGGCCCTCGGTGCCGAAACTGGTCGACGAAAAGATTATCGGCTCAGCCTACGCCGCCATCTTCTGGATTCAGAACATCGGCCTCGGCCTCTTCCCCGCCCTCATCGGCATGGTGCTCAACAACACCAACCCCGAAGGCACTGCCGCCCACGAGCTCAACTACACTTGGGCCCTGGTCATGCTGGCCGCCCTCGGCATCGCCGCACTCCTTATCTCGGTCTACCTCAAGGCCGTCGACAAGAGGAAAGGCTATGGTCTCGAACAGCCTAATATTAAAGATTAATTTATAAAAAGGGTTGGAGTCTGCAACAAGGCTCCAACCCTTCATTTTTTTTATGAAAAACGAGGAATACATTTTCGAAAACACCGACATCGTGCGCGACTACGAGTGCGATATGCAAGGCATTGTCAACAACGCCAACTACCAGCACTACCTCGAACACTCGCGCCATATGTTCATTGTCGACCGCGGCGTGAGTTTTGCCGAACTTCATCAGGAAGGTATCGACGTGGTTGTGGCCCGTTTCGAGATAGCCTACAAAACGCCGCTGCGTCCCAACGACGAATACGTCTGTCGCCTGCGACCAGAGAAAGAAGGTGTGCGTTATGTGTTCCATCAAGCCATCTTCCGCAAATCCGACGGCGCGTTGTGCGTCCGCGCCCGTGTCGACTGTGCCGCTACAGTCAACGGACGGCTTGTCGCTTCTCACCCCCGCCTCGAAGCACTTTTAAAATAAAACATAAAACGCAATGAATAAAAAAGCCTACATCCAACCCAAGATAACCGTCGTCACTTTCGCTGTCGAACGTGGTTATGCAAATTCTATGACACTCACCTCGCTGTTATTTCCATACGACGAAATGAGCGAAACCACGCAGGCTGCCGAGTCATTCTCGTCGCACGGCACATGGACAAACGACGGCGACAACCATTTCTGGGATTGACCTTATGAAAACAATCGCCATCATAAACGGACCTAACCTCAACCTTACCGGCATTCGCGAGCCTGAGACTTACGGCCACACCACCATGGACGAATATATTGCCTCGTTGCGAAAGCAATTCCCCGAGGCAACCATCACCTACTACCAAAGCAATGTCGAAGGCGAGTTGATTGACGCCATCCAACGTTACGGCTATTCGTGCGACGGTCTCATCGTCAATCTCGGTGGCTACAGCCACACCAGCGTAGCCCTCCGCGACGCACTCCTCAGTGTCCCGTCGCCTGCCGTCGAAGTCCATATCAGCAATATCTTTGCCCGCGAGGAATACCGGCACCACTCGCTCATCACCAGTGCCTGCCGCGGAATGATATGCGGCCTCGGCCTTGACGGCTACCGCCTCGCAACCCTCTGTTTGTTGCAAATAATATAAACATTTTCTATATATAATTGTCGTAGTCAAGTAGTACAAAAAAGTATGGCGGCGAGCTTTTGCTCGCCGCCATTAGTTAGTTGATGTTCCGATTTTGTTCCTTTTTAGAGCGAGAGACCGCCGTCGATGCAGATGACTTGGCCGGTAATGTATTCGGCCAGGTCGCTGGCGAGGAACAGCGAGGTCTTGGCGACGTCGAGTTCGGTGCCGCCGCGCTTCATGGGAATGACCTCGGTCCACTGTTTGCGGACCTCTTCGGAGAGCTGGCCTGTCATGGCAGTCTCGATGTAACCCGGGGCGATGGCGTTGCAACGGACGTTACGTGAGCCGAGCTCTTTGGCCAGCGATTTGCTGAAACCGATGATGCCCGCCTTCGAAGCGGAATAGTTGCACTGGCCTGCATTGCCGTTGACACCGACGATGGAACTGGTGTTGACTATGCTGCCCGAACGCTGACGTATCATCATGGGCGCGAAGGCTTTGCAGTAGTTGAACACCGAACGGAGGTTGACCTCGATGACGAGATCCCAATCCTTGGGCGACATACGGAGCAACAGTGTGTCGCGGGTTATGCCGGCGTTGTTGACCAACACGTCGAGGCGGCCGAAGTCGTTTTTGACACGCTCGGCGACCTTCTCGGCCTCCTCGTAAACAGCTGCGTTTGAGGCATAGAAAGTCGACTTGGGGCTCATGGCCTGAAGTTCCTTGAGGGTTTCGTTGCTGGCTTCGTTTTCCTGAAGGTCGGTGAAGATAACCGTTGCGCCGTGCTCGGCGAAAAGCAGAGCCGTGCGTTTGCCGATACCGCGCGATGCGCCGGTAATGAGGGCGATTTTATTTTCTAAAAGTTTCATTATTTTTGAGGATTGTCGATTAATGCAAATGTCAATTCGCCGGAGCAGCACACTTTGCCGTTCACTGATGCTTTTGCGTTGACGAAGAAAATCATGCCGCGACGGCTGGTAATGCTGGCGCGGAGCTCCATGGTATCGCCGGGGCGCACGGGCTGGCGGAAACGCACGTTGTTGATGCCCGAATAGAGAGGTGTACGGCCAACCAGTTCGTCACGAACCAGTATGCATGAGGCCTGAGCCATGATTTCACACTGAATGACGCCAGGAACCACAGGGTTTCCCGGAAAATGGCCTTGCAGGAAGAATTCGTCGCCACGCACATGGTAGTGGGCTATGGCCTCGCCGTCAAACATGTCGACATCGTCGATGAGCAACATCGGCTCGCGGTGCGGTAAAAATGTCTTAATTTCGTCTCTGTTCATACTAAAATATTTTTTTCACGTTATACCTTTTTGAGAGCCACACAAGCGTTGTGTCCGCCGAAACCGAGCGAGTCGCTGATGGCATAGTCGGCCTGCCACTTGCGGGCGGTGTTGGGTGTATAATCGAGGTCGCACTCCGGGTCGGGCTCACGCAGGTTGATGGTCGGTGGAATAATGCCATTCTGCAGAGCCAGAGCACTGATAATCAATTCAACAGCTCCAGTGGCACCCAGCATATGGCCGTGCATCGACTTGGTCGAGCTGATGACGGCACGACGGGCTTCATCCTCGCCGAGGGCCACCTTTATGGCAGCAGTCTCGCCCTTGTCGTTGAGCGGTGTGCCGGTGCCGTGGGCGTTGATGTAGAGGTTGTCGCCAGCCTTGAAACCAGCCTCGTCGAGAGCCAGACGTATGGCCTCGGCAGCTCCCAAACCGTCGGGACGCGGAGCAGTGTAGTGGTAGGCGTCGCAAGTGTTGCCATAGCCGCACACTTCAGCGTAGACCTTGGCACCGCGGCGTTTGACGAGTTCCTCGCTTTCGAGCACCAGAACTCCAGCGCCCTCGCCCATGGTGAAACCTTTGCGGCGGGCATCGAAGGGGATGGAAACGGTATCGGCCTCAGTGTTGGACGAAAGAGCCTTGCAGTTCCAGAAACCGCCTACGGCCATTTCGCAAATCGAGGCTTCGGCACCGCCAGTGATGACGGCATCGGCCCTACCCTCTTTGATGAGGCGGAAAGCCTCGCCCACCGAATGGGTGCCCGTGGCGCAGGCCGTGACGACCGGCAGGTTGGGACCCTGGGCGTTGTAGACGATGGCCACGTTGGCCGAGCCGATGTTGGCAATCATCTCGGGGATGAACAGCGGAGAGATGCGGCGCATACCGTTCTCCATTTTGTTGGCGTGTTCCTTTTCGAAAGTCTTGATTCCGCCCACGCCCGAGCCTATGGCGGTGCCGAGACGGCGCGGGTCGACGTCCTCACCTACCTTCAGACCGCTGTCGGCCATAGCCTGCGAGGCAGCCGCGAGGGCGTAGAGAGCGTAAAGGTCGTTGTGGCGAACCATTGCCTTGTCGATGCCATAGTCCTCGGGGCGGAAGTCCTTGACCTCGGCCGCGAATTTCATCGGCAGGTTTGTATTATCGATTTGCGAGATAAGACCGATGCCGCATTTTCCGGCCACGAGGTTGTCCCACATCGTTTTTATGTCGTTGCCGAGAGGGGTTATGCAACCCATTCCGGTAATGAAAACTTTTGTCATATTATGCAATATTTTTTAATAATGTACGTTATTAATTATTACCAGCGCAGAACACAGGTTCCTGTGACGAATCCCGCCCCGAAGGCACTGAAGGCCACTATCTCGCCCTCGTGAATCAAGCCTTCGCGAACGATTTCGTCAAGCAGTATCGGCACACTGGCCGACGACGTGTTGCCTCGTTTATAGATGTTGCAGTGGAATTTTTTGGCCGGCAGAGCCAGATTTTCCTGAATGGCATCGATGATGCGCTTGTTGGCCTGATGGAGCACGAAATGGTCCACTTGGTCAAGGGTCAGGCCGGCTTTCTCGACAACCTCCTTGAGGTCGCGCGAGGCCGAATTGACAGCCATGCGGAACACCTCGCGGCCCTTGAGGGTCATGGGATGGTGCGGGTCGACACCGGTGCCGGTCTCAAAGGGGGTGCGCTCCATGGGGAGCTGATAGTAGATCACGTCGGGCAGCGGCACCGAAGTCAGTTTCATACCGAGCATATTGTCGCTCTTCTGGCACATGACGGCACCCGCACCGTCGCCGAAGAGCACACAGGTTTCGCGCTGAGTCCAGTCGACAAAACGGGTCACAGCCTCAGCTGCAACAAGCAACACGTGTGTTGCACGGCCAGACTGCATGAACGACTCGACCAGATCCATGCCGTAGATAAATCCGGCGCAGGCCGAATTGATGTCCATTGTGGGGCAGTCGCACCCGAGGGCACCCTGAATGAGGCTGCTGACTGTGGGGGTGACGTAACAGTTGCCAACGTTGGAGCAGACAATGTAGTCAATCTGTTTCGGGTCGAGTCCCGAAGCCTCCAAAGCATGGCGGGCCGCCTCGATGGCGAGGTCTTCGAAACGCTCGTCGGTTATTATCTGGCGTGTTTTGATTCCTGTTCGGGTAGTAATCCATTCGTCGCTGGTGTCGAGAAATTTCGACAAGTCGTCATTGCTGACAGTCAATTTTGGTAGTGCGCTTCCAGTTCCGATTATCTTCATATTTCTTCAAAATGTATTAAAAAAACGGCTGCAAAGATACCAATAAAAATCCAAATATGTTAAAAAATTTAAGAATTTAACATTTGCCAACAGGGTTATCAACAGGTTATCAACAGGCAATTTCTGTTCATAAATGACGATTTTTTGAGCCGAAAAACAATCAAGGTATTGAAAACCAATAAGTTGTAAAATTTACATAATTCACTGATTATCTGTATTTTAAATAGGTTCGGGTCGTACTTGGGTCGGCCTTGCTTCGGACTTGGGTCGGACAGGCATAGTTATTAACAATTGGCTCGGCAACCTTTTTCCGACCATAAGGCGATAAAAGGCGTCAAAATAGCGACCAGAGCCCGTTTTCAGGGCCTTGAAAATCCTAATTTAGGGCTTTTTCGGCTAATGCTGAAGGTAGAACGGAGTGCCCGAAGGCTGCTCCTGACGACGCGGTTCCCACGGGCCGTGGAGCAGTATGCCCGACGCCGGCGGAGGGGTCACTGTGTAGTGCAGCTGACCCTCGGGATTGATGAGCAGAAACGTCGGATAGCTCACCACGCCGAAGTGTTCGAGCAACTTGAAGTTGCCGCCAAAATGCAGCCATGTCCAGCGGTAGCGGTTGCCATGGGGGCTGTTTTTCAGGAAATGGTACATCTTCTGAAACTCGCGGTCGCACACGATGGTCACGAATTCGACGTTGTCGCTGCGCGAGTAGACGCTGTCGCGGAAATGCGCCAAAGTGCGGATTTCGGCCAGCGAGTTGGGGTCGCCGACACGTATGAAGCTGAGGTACACCCATTTGCCACGGAAACTGTCGAGGCTAACCATGTTTTTGTCGACATCCTGCAACGCGAAGTCGGGCACCTCGAACCCTTTTTCCATCTTGCGGAACGAAAGCAGCAGATTCTGGGCCAGCTTGCGATGGTCGGGGAACTTGGTTTCGGCGCCGAGCCGCTCAACCATGCACACCACGTTGTCGCGACGGTATGCCGGGTTGTAGTAGGCCTCTTTCATGGCCTGCAGGGCGGCCAGCTCGCGCACCTGCTCGTTGCGGAGCAGTGGGTCGAGACCCAGCGAGTCGAGCAGTCGGTCGGTGGCGCAGTGGTCGACCCAGTCGACCAACCGTCGGAGCGAAATCTTGTCGGTCCCTTTTGAGATACTGTTTTCAAACAAACTGAAAAACAGCGACATATAACTGTCGTCGTAATACAGGATGGGCTGGTTGGCGATGTACTGGTTGATGATTTTGCGGCGCGACTCGAAACGCATCTGGTAGCGCATCTGGGTCAGTGTGTAAAGTTTGTAGCGGTTGAAAAACTCGTTCTCAGACTGTGGGAAGTTGGCGTCGACACCGGCCATCAATGTGTCGAAATAGCGACTTTGGGGGCGGAATTTGTGGTCGAAATAATAGATGTTGGCCTGCACGAAACTGTCGACATATTCATCTAAGCGGCTGATTTTCAGGTTCAATTCGTCGGATTTGACATTCATGAACTCCACCGTCAGCGCCTCGGGAGCGAGATAGACGTTCATGGTTTCGTCGAGGTTCCAGTTGAAGCGCGGGATGTAGACGTCGTAAGTGCGGCCGGGCTCGATGTAGAACGACTGGCTGTAATTCTCGATTTGAACAAAAACAAGCGTGGGATAATTGATATAGGTGTGAAGTTCGAAGCTTTGAGTGCTGTCAATCATGTAATTATCGAGCAGGACCTCCTGGCGCGAAAGTTGGTCGGAATAAGTGTAGAGGCCGATTTCCTTGTCGGCACAGTTCACCGTCTGGCCGCGGATAACGACGTTGGTTTGCGCCGTCGCAACCTGTGGCAGAATGACGGCAAGCATAGCCGCCGACACCACCCATTTGCGCCAGCCGCGCATCTTCGAACCTGTTATTACCATAGTCTTCATATATTTATATTCATCGCACATTAGCCTCGAGGGCTTTGCGCACCATAGCTTTCATCTTCATGGCTTGCGACTCGGTAACGCCGCGACGTTCAGGACGGTAGAGGTCGGCATACTGAATCGAGCCGAGTTTTATTTGAGGTTTCTTCAGCGACCCGTTGACATCGACGGCCACCCTTGCAAGCAGCGGGTTTTTAAGCAGTTCGAGGTGGTAGTTGCCGTAGTTGTCGAGGTTGTGCTTGCCGGCTGCGCAGAAACTGTAGTTGCCGATGCTGACCACAAACGGCAGCACCTCGATTTCCTTGCGGAAGCAGGTCATCTCGACGCTGATGCTGTCGACGTGGATGGTGTTGTCCTTCTCTTTCCATGACTTGAGCTGCATGAGCTTGGCAATTTGCGAAAGGTTCTCGTTGTCGAAGACGACAAGGTTCTGACCGCTGATAGCCGCCGAGCCAAGTAGGGTGCTCATCTTCGGTTTGTAGTCGGCAAAAAGGTACGATTCGCCTGCGAGATGGAAGTTGGCGTTGCCACGGAAGGCCGCCAACATAGGCACAAGCGTGTCGACGCACGGAATCATTTTCAGCAACTCATCAATCTGAATGTCAAGCAAGTGGAAATCGATTGCAGCAATCAAGTGGTTGGGACGCGGCGAGCGGTAGACAGCGGTGAGCTGCATTGTGGCGGCTTTGCACACGAAGCCCATCTGGTCCAGGATGGCGGTGCCGTCGTTGACTGTCAGCGAGCCGGCAACATCGCTCAGGTCGTTGCCGAAAGCAATTGCGCGCTTGATGTGGGTGTTGAGGGTGACATTGACGTCCTTGGGAACGATGAAGGGGTTGGCCTCTTTCGAAACATTGTCCTCAACACGCTGTTTTTCAATCGTATCAGCATCGGAACCTATACCGCTGATAAGGTTCATCAACTGGTCGACGTCGGCGTAGTCGGAGACAAAATTAAGGTCACCGCGCAACATTTCCTCGTGCGAGAGCCACTTTTCGAGGTTCGTAACGGTGCCGTACAACTGGAATTCCGACATACCGACGCGGACGTCAAGTGACTGAATTTCACATTGTTCTGGATTATACTTGAACTTGAAGCGCGGCATACGGATGGCGTCGGGCATTTGGGCCGAATAAGCCACTGCGCTATGCAGGTCGATGTCGAGTTTGGGATTGATTTTGCTCAGTGCATTCTGTTGCGTAGAGTCGAGGCGAATACTTCCGCTGACGTCGGCACCACCGACCGAGAAATTGAGCGAATCATACGAGCCTTCAAGTTCGCCCATTCCGACAATAAACGATGCAGCAACCTGATTTTCAAGCAGATTGTTTATATCTACATTGATATCGGGGCTGGTCAGGTCGGCAGCAATCTTTTGAGCCGGCATATCGATTTTGAGACTGCCTCCGGTTATGTGTGCCGAAGCCATCTTGCCCTTGTGGTCTTTGGCCGGCAGACTGAGCGCAATGTTGAGCTCTGGCGACTGGGCGTGAATGCTGTCGTATGTCACATTCAACCCCTTCATTTTCAGTGTTCCCGACGCCTTGATGTGTTCCAAGTCCTTGTTTGTCAACTGTGCGAGGTTGGCATCGAGGCTTAAGTCAAGGTTGGCGTTGCATTCTGCTTCGAGTGGCAGACTTTCGGGCAACATCGGCTTGAGGTCGTCGAACGGCAGCGTGCCTTTAATCTTTGCTACTATATGTCGGCGTCCCATCAGGTCGTCGACTCGTCCACTAACCGCGACGTCAGTGCTCTGGGTGTGTGCTTTCAACTTGTTAATCAGAACATTGCTGACACCGTTTTTGGAAAGGTCGAGGTGAGCTGCGAGGTCCGCCGAGATACGATTCAATTTGTACGGCAAAGCCGACGGATAATAAAAACGTCCGTCATCTAATTTTATTGTGGCATCAATCAAAGGTTTCGTCGAATCGGTGACAGAACCAACAGCAGTTGCTGCCAATTGCGCTTTGCCGTCGACCGACATTCCTTTGCTCCAACTTGTGAATTGCGACGGAAGAATAGCAATCAGCGGAGCCACCTGCCAACGACCCGTTGCGAGACTCAAATCGGTGGTCAAAGGACGTCCGTCCTTGGGCAAAGCAACGTCTCCGTTAAGCTCGACCTCGTTACCGTCGAGGCTAAGAGAACTTTCGCCGAGAGTAACAAACATATTGTTGATACTCAACGCAAACGGTACATTCAATTCAAGTAACGCTTTATCACTTTCAGCCAACGTTTTGTTCACATAATCGGTCTCACCCATCGTCACTTGTCCCTTAGGTGCAACAAGTTTGATTTTACCGCTGACGGAATCCATTGTGCCTTCAAGTTTCAGTTTCAGCGACACGTCATCCAGCGACGCAGCCAGCTTGGTATTGCCAACAGAGTCGGCCATTCTAACTGTATCAACATTTAGCCCGCACTTGATGGTTGCTGCTATATTTTCCGATTCGCAGCGCCCGTTGACGGCAAGTTCAAAATCAGTGGCGGTGGCGAGTATACCACGGCTACGGTCGTCGTAATTGACATTGAGTTTAGACACTTCGATTCGTTTAATATCCATCAAATCAGGAAGTTCAAACGATGATGAATCGTCGTCTTCGTCATCCGACGATTTGAATATAGCGAAATTGGAATTTCCAGCGGTATCGACGAACAAATTAGCGTCAACATCCTTCAGAATAACCTGATGGACAATAATGTTTTTCTCCTTTAAATAGGCTTTGACATCAACTCCGACGGTCAATGTTCCCAACGAGGCCAAAGTGTCGCTCGGAGCACCCTCCATAGGATTGATTAGCAGGACATTATTTATTTTCAGGCCGGCGTCGGGGAATGTCGAGAAGAGCGTTAGGTCTACATTTTCGAATGTTGCTTCGCATTGCACAAACTTCCCAGCCATCTTGTTCACTATCGATGTCAGTCGCGACGGCGTGAAGACAATATAGCAGGCCAACGCCACCACAATCACTACCAAACCGAGCAGCGAACCCAACGAAATCAATGCTATCTTCAAACCTTTTTTCATCGCCGTTCTAAATATTTTTCATTGCCATAATTATCCTTCCATGTCATTGAGGAAGAAGTGATTGAAGTTATTGTATAAATCTTAGGAACAGCTTGATTGCCTTCTTCCCCAGTGAATATATGCGTAATCTGATCGACCTCAATCTCCCATGTGAATTTGGTGTTCTCTTCACCTTCGTGGACATCTTCGTCAGGATCCCACGCTGTGCCTGTACCGTCGCTGTTGTAGCGCCAAAAGCCGTGAGTTATTGAACTTTCGGAGTACCACAGTCCGTAAAGGTCTTGCGGATTAACCTCAATACGGGAATCTTTGTCGCCGTTGCACGAGGCCAAGAATAATGCCGACACAAAGCAAACGGCCAGCATCCAACACCTTATAATATTTGTTTTTCTTTTATTCATTGTCCAATATATAAACATCAGGATACGACCGACCAGAATTATCATAGTCCAATCCGTATCCAATTATGAAATCATCTTGTATTGAACGACCTATATAGTCTATCTTAAAGTTCTTCTTGAAGCTTGCAGGCTTAAAAAAGAAAGTACATATTGACACTGATGCCGGTTCGAGGACTTGGAGACGGTTGAGCATAAAATCCATCGTTGCCCCAGTGTCGACAATATCCTCAACAATAAGCACGTGCCGTCCTTTACACGACTTTGGAAAGTCCAAAAGTGCTTTCACCTCGCCCGTCGACTGCATTCCTTGATAGGAAGCAAAGCGAACAAAAGAAATCTCATGGTCAATACTCAACGCCCTGGAAAGGTCGGCGGCGAACATATAGCTACCTGTCAAAACCGGACACATAAGCATATCCAACCCTTTGTAGTCGGCCGAAATCTGGTCAGCCAGACCGTCTATGATAGTCTGGATTTCGTCCCTGTCGATAAGCAACCGAAAAACCTTGTCATGTACTGTCACTTTGTTCATTTCCAATCAGTCGTCTATTATCGGTTCAAGTGATTCTAGAACTATCCGCAATCCGAAATATGGGTATGCCGATGATGGCAGGTACCACGAGCGATCGGTTGCCGTGCAGCTGTACGAAGGGCTATTGAAATTGCCGCCACGCAGAATGCGGCTCTCTCCACGACGCGGTCCTATAGGATTGTTCTGCGGCTCTGCCGTATAATCCGACATCCAGTCGTAGCACCATTCCGAAACATTGCCAGCCATATCATACAGCCCCAATGAATTAGGAAGTTTTTGTCCGACGACGTGAGTATGACCATGGCTGTTGGTGCAGTACCATGCATATTCGTAAAGGTTGCCAGCTGACGGCTGGACATCCTGCTGGTTCTTGCCACCTCGCGCTGCATATTCCCATTCCGCCTCCGATGGAAGCCGGAAACGGACACCAAGCATCTGACTAAGCAATGTGACGAACTGCTGCGCCGCTGTCCACGACACTTGCTCAACAGGAAGGCTGTCGTTACCATTCCATTGCGACGGGTTCTCACCCATCACGGCAACCCACAGCGCTTGCGTCACCTCATAGCGCGAGATATAGAAATCTGCAACCGTGACCTCATGTGCCGGGCGCTCGGCCTCATAGGTAGGCTTGCGACGGTCGATGGCGTCGGTCCCCATCGTGAACGTCCCGCCCTCGACAGGCACCATATCGAATGTAACCCCGCCGAGCGCAAACTTAATAACACCCGATGAGTCTGCCTGCTGGGCGATGGCCGACGGCAACACCGCCAGCAGCGATATTATGAGCCATAGACGCCGCAAAACAGATTAGTGTTTTCTAAATTAACCGTTCATCCTTTCATCCGACCACTGCTCGGGATTCTTGCGCCACGCTGCAAGCGACTGCAGGTCAGCTTCGCTCACGTAATCCTGCTCTTGAGCGACCTGAATCAGGGTGTCATAGTCGGTGAGGGTG
>CADCPQ010000097.1 GCA_902803395.1 uncultured Bacteroidota bacterium | reverse complement strand
GCGGTGCGATATAAATAGCTTACCCTTTTTTATTTTACAATATCTGACAAATAATGACCAACCAAGAAACCATAAAAGATCTCGTCGCTCGCAAAGACGCCTTGCGTCGTTTTCTCGATATTGACAACACTTCTGCATGGATTGCAACTGAAGAAAAGAAAACCGAAGCTCCCGACTTTTGGAATGACCCCAAAGAGGCTCAAAAAGTAGTCAAGGGCATCAACGCTCGCAAAAGCTGGGTGACAGCTTTCAAAGCCGTCGACGAATCATGCGGCGACCTCGAGGTCATGGGTGAATTTTTCGAATCGGGCGACGCCACCGAGGAAGAGCTCCTTGCTCAGATTACCGCTACTCAGAAAAAAGTCGAGGACCTTGAGTTCAAAAATATGCTCCGCAACGAAAGCGACCGTCTCGACGCAGTTCTTTCCATCAATGCCGGTGCTGGCGGCGTTGAAGCACAGGATTGGGCCGAAATGCTCATGCGTATGTATATCCGTTATGCCGAAACCCACAACTACCGCGTGGCCATAAGCAACTCACTCGACGGCGATGGCGCCGGAATCAAGAGCTGTACAATGCAAATCGAAGGCGAGTTCGCATACGGCTATCTCAAAAGCGAGACCGGTGTCCATCGTCTTGTCCGCGTCAGTCCGTTCAACGCACAAGGCAAACGTATGACCTCCTTCGCCAGCGTCAGCGTCACCCCGCTTATCGACGATACAATCGAGGTCGTTGTCGATATGTCGCGACTCAGTTGGGACACATTCCGTTCTGGCGGTGCAGGTGGTCAGAACGTCAACAAGGTCGAATCGGGTGTTCGTCTGCGCTACCAATACAAAGACCCCTACACAGGTGCCGAAGAGGAGATTCTAATAGAAAACACTGAAACCCGCGACCAGCCCAAGAACAAAGAAAACGCCATGCGTCTGCTACGCTCCCAACTCTACGACCGCGAACTCAAACACCGTATGGAAGAACAGGCAAAAATTAAAGCCTCGCAGAAAAAAATCGAATGGGGCTCGCAGATACGCAGCTATGTTTTCGACGACCGCCGTGTCAAGGACCACCGCACCAACTACCAAACCAGCGACGTGGGAGGCGTGATGGACGGCCATATTGACGAATTCATCAAAGCATATTTAATGCAGTTCGGCGCAGAGTAGCACATCTACGCCTGTGTTTTGACGAATGAATTAATTTTTATTTATACTTTTTTCTTACAGTCGAGTTTATCTCGGGGATTTTTTGTATATTTGCAAAAAATATCGGATATGGTAATTCTCGGCATAGACCCTGGCACTCAGATACTTGGATACAGTATCCTGAACACCGATGAGACGGAACCGCGCATCGAGGTGATGGACGTATTGTATCTGAAAAAAATATCCGACTTCAATATGCGTATCCGCAAGATTTTCGACTCTACACTGCGTATAATCGACTCGTATCACCCCGACCACCTCGCCATCGAGGCTCCGTTTTTTGGCAAAAACGTCCAGTCGATGCTCAAACTGGGACGCGCACAAGGTGTTGCAATTGCCGCAGCCATGAGCCGAGACCTCTCGATAACCGAATATGAACCAGCTACGATAAAACAGATTGTGACCGGTAACGGCAATGCCGCCAAAGAACAGGTTGCAATGATGTTGCGCTCTATCCTGAAATTTGACGACAGTCCCGCTTACCTCGACGCTACCGATGCACTCGCCGTTGCCTACACTTTTTATATGGATCACACGAACCCCATGGCCGAGCTGCGTCGCCAGTTAGCGCCGAAAACGAAATCGCACCCAAAGTCGTCGAAAAAAGCGTGGGCCTCGTTTGTGAACAGCAACCCCGACCGAATAAACTAGCAAGAACATGAAACATAAATCTCTCATACCGATTTTGGCAGCCACAATTTTGTTTTTGCTCGCCTCTTGCCAGCAGAAACAGAAACTCTTCGACCCTGTGGCCGTCGACTTCAATGCCTCGTACAACGCCATTTTCGACAACCAACTCTACCCTTCCATCGTACTCGGTTTGGCGGGCGCCAACAACGACGAGTCGAAGCAGGGCCTGTTCACCGTTTCGATGGTTTCGCCTCGCGACAACGCCGTTCTGCGAGTGGTCGTTGATTCCTCAAACTTGAATTATGTCACTATTTTCCAAGAAGTTCTGCCACGACGCGGCGAACGTTACACTTTCAGTCCATCGATAAAATGGAAGTACGACAACCTCTACCGCACACGCCAGCAGGGTTTCGTTGACCTCACCTTCACCTGTTTCATCAACGACGAAGAGGTTGACGTCAAAAACCTGCGGCTCAACTATCGATCGGTCAACGAATGCCCGTTGACTCTGGCCTCAGAAGGCGGAACCTACAATTTCCGCTGGCTCTTTTCGGCTTACGTGAACGAGGAACACCCATATATCGACCATATTCTAAACGATATACTGGAGCAAGGCACAGTGACGCGCTTCGTGGGCTACCAGTCGGGCGAGAAAGCTGTCAAAGAGCAGGTCTTTGCCATCTGGTACTACGCCCTGAACCGCGGTATAACCTACAGCTCGATTTCGTGTACCGCCAACCCTTCGCGCAAAGCCAACGTTCAGCATATCAGGTTCTTCGACGAGGTGTACAACAACAAACAGGCCAACTGTGTCGACGCCTGCGTGTTCTTCGCATCGATAATGCGTAAGATTGGGCTAAAACCAGTCATCTTTGTCGAGCCCTGCCACGCCTATCTCGGCTACTACACCGACAAGAACCGCCGCAATATCTCTCTGCTCGAAACAACCATCACGTCGTGGGTCAACTTCCCCGAAATGGAAAAAAGTCTCGACGATGACGGCCATCTGCCACAGAACCAGCTCGACAAAGTATCGAAATATCTGACAGAAAAGCAGTTGGAGCAATACAAAGAAGGTAAAATGACTTTCGACGAGTTGAAAATGACTCTTGCCCGACAACTCTTCGACCGCTCGACAACTTACAACACCGAAACCTACAACACCAACCGCGCCCTATTTGCCGACACCACCCAGTCGCAATACCAGCAACTCGACATCGAACTGCTGCGCAAAGAGGTTCAACCCATATCAGCCACATTATAAACAATTATAATTCAACCAGATGAAACACAATATTACAAAACTGTTATACACTGCCGCCATCTCGGCTATCGTTATGGCCGGCTGCACCAAGGACGACGATTTCGGCAACCGTCTCGAACTGCGCACCGTTCCATTCTCCTCTGGCTCGAACACTAAAGTGTCCATCAACGACACCAACAGCAATTGGGTTGGCGGCGAAAAGGTTAATGTAAACGGCAACATCGTCACCGTAACCGTTGAAGGCTCAAGCGCATACATCGACGGAGTAACTGCTGCCGACCGCTACCTCGCCCTCTATCCTACCTCATTGACCGCCACGCCCACCCTCAGCACCTGCACCCCGATAACCCTGCCCAACATTTATCACTACGCCACGTCGGGTGGACACCAGCAACTCGAAACGCCAATGGCTGCCAACATCACCTCTGGCCCGCTGATGATGCACCATCTGACCGGCGCGCTGACAATAAAAATAAGCAACAGCTCGAGTTATACTATGATTGTCGATAGTGTGACAATCATCAGCGACAAATACCAACTGAGCGGCAACCGCACCGTTGATTTCAACTCCCTGAGAAGCATAAGCCCCATTGCGACCGATAACGCCGCCGACCGCCGCGTCGATATGGTGATGGATTTTGAACGGCTCGAAATCACTGCCGGCTCAACCTGCTCGGTGATGATTCCCGTGGCTTCGGTCGGAGCCGACAACCACTTCACCGTTAGGGTTTCATCTCGCTACCGCGGAGGTCGATACATCTACAGCAAAAGCCAGACGAAAGGCGGAGCACTGGCCAGTAACCAGCTCGGGTATGCGCCTGTGACTATCAACACCACTGCTGGCGGCGATATAACCAAAACAAATATTTTTGCCGGCATCGGCACCGCCGAAAACCCCTACCTCATTTCCACACCGCACGAGTTTTTGATTATGGAAGAAGTCATTAGAGAACAATATGATTCTGAATCAGGAGGAATAACATATAAATCTGCGGTACTGAAACTAACCGACAACATCAACATGGATGGGTTCACATACACATCTATCGCAAACTTCCAGGGAACCCTCGACGGCAACGGCTACACAGTCAGCAACCTTAACATCGTCAGTTCATATGCGTCCGTTGGGCTTTTCGGTACCATTTCGTCGGCCTCAAGTAAAATAAAAGGCCTCACGCTGGACAATATGACCATTACAAGTAGCGCGATGCGTCCAAGAATTGGAGCAATCATTGGTTATGCCAACGCTAATGTAACAATAAGTCGTTGCACGGCAAAAAACATTACCGTCTCAACTCCTAATATGGTAAGCATCGCTTTTGGTGGCATAATAGGCAAAGTGAATTCGTCCATAAACGTAGTCATTGATACATGTAAATTCATTAACGACGTTAATTTTTCAGCTTCTGAAGACGGTAGTCGCATAGGCGGAATCGTTGGCGACTGTGGCGACGGCAAGTTGACCATGAATGGCTGCGAGGCAACAATGTCATCCGCCACACTGACCAACTGCAGCAGTTTCGGCGGCATGGTCGGATACCTCGGCAGCGGAACCATAGACACGTCATCGTTCATCTACTGCAGTTTTTCTGGCACAATGACATCCAGCAGCAGTTACGCCGTAAACTCCGGCGGCATGATTGGTGAATGTATGCGCAAAGCCAATTTCAATAATTGCAGCGTTTCAGGTTCTTTGACATATACAACCGCTAAAAATTCGAGCTACTTAGGTTCCTTCATAGGCAAAGCTGGACTTGCCTCAAGCAACTATACCTTCACCGGTTGTACTGAATCGGTTGTGCTGACCACGCCGTCTGGGACTATTGACAAACGCATCGGCAACAGATAACCATTTGAAAATATGAAATATAACACTTTTTGCAGAAGAGGGTTGATTAGGCTGTTCGTCGCGGGGGTCGCCATGTGCCTTTGCGGCAACGTGGCGGCGCAGGGACGCTTCGATGCCGGCGCATGGCTCGGTGCCAACATGGCCCAGATTGACGGCGACGGGGCTGGCTCGTACAACCACATCGGCATCGCCGCCGGAATCGAGAGCAGCTTTGCGCTGGGCGACATCGACTCGCCGCTGCGCGCAATGGTAGGTATCGGTTTCGCGCAGAAAGGCTCGTATGTGGCCGACATCAACCGCCGCATCAACCTCAGCTACGTCGAGATTCCCGTCATGCTCACCCTCAACTTCATGGACAGCCGTCTGCGCGTGGGCGCTGGAGTCGCGCCGGCAGTGCTCGTCAACTCGGTTGTGACCGACGACGGAATTGCCAACGACCTGCAATCCAACAACTTCCGTCGAATGGACGCCCTGCCCTTGTGTGCCAGCCTGCGTTACCTGATTGGCGGCAACTGGGGCCTCGAAATCCGCTACCAAAACTCGATGTTGCCCATCACCAAGGAGAGCGGTTCGGGCACTTACCGCATAGTCCGCTCCAACCAGGGGGCATTCAACCGACTAATTTGTATCGCCATCGCATATCACTGGCAACCAAGCAGATAGGGTCTTTGTTCGGCCAAACATCGACCCCGAGTCGATTTTGCCGACCCAAGGCCGATGTAAGGCCGACCTTAACCCGAACCGAACCTATCCAAAACACTGAAAATCACCGCGTTAAATCAAAATTTAACCATAAACCACAGTAACACAACACGTTATGCCACAAAAAACGACCTTAAAACACCTTGCCGAAGAGGTTTTCAGAGCCGACCGTTTTGCCACCGAAATGACCGCGATAACGATTGACGAAGTGGAGCTGCACCGATGCCACTGCTCACTGGCTTTGACCGACCTCCACCGCAACGCACTCGGAGCCGTGATGGGCGGCGTGTTGTTCACCATGGCCGACTTTGGCGCCGCCATAGCCGCAAATACCGAATGTCTGGGCGACGGCAATTTGCGCTGGATTTCACTCGACAGCACAATCAACTACCTCGCGTCCGCAAAAGGTCAGAAATTGGAATCCGAAACAGTCTGCATCAAGCACGGACGCACCACAGCCCTTTACCGCACCACGATAAACGACGGCGACCGAACGGTTGCCGAGGTGACGAGCACCATGGTGTGCGCCGGCTGAATGCCGTTTTAGTCGCGTTTCATGAAAGTATAGCCTTTCATCAGGCCCGTGGTGGCCGTACCGATGAAAGCGAGCACCTGCTTGCCCTCGTCGGTGTTGCCGTACTTCTCCTTGATGGCTTCCACTGCCGAAGTGACAGTGAGACCCTTCTGGAAAAGTATGCGGTAGATGCCCTGAATGTCGTTGATGGCTTCACGCGAGAAGCCGCGACGCTGAAGGCCGAGCGAGTTGACTCCGGCGTAGGATATCGGGTAGCGAGCCGCTTTGACGAACGGAGGTATATCCTTGTCAATCAGCGAACCGCCCTGTGTGATGACGTGCGAGCCGATATGGACGAACTGGATGATGGCGGTTTTGCCGCCGAGGATGACGTAGTCGCCCACTATAATGTGGCCGGCCAGTGTGGCGTTGTTGGCGAACACGCAGCAGTCGCCTACCACGCAGTCGTGGGCCACATGGACGTATGCCATCAACAGATTGTTGTTGCCGATAACAGTCTTGCCGCTGGCCGAGGTGCCGCGGTTGATGGTGCAGCACTCGCGGATGGTGTTGTTGTCACCAATCTCGACGGTGGTATATTCGCCTGCAAATTTGAGGTCTTGCGGAACGGCGGCAATTACGGTGCCAGGGAAAATGCGACAGTTTTTGCCGATGCGGGCACCTGGGAAGATGGTCACGTTAGGGCCAATCCAAGTATTGTCGCCAATCTCGACATCCTCGTAGATGGTCGAGAAATTGGAAATCGTCACGTTTTGTCCAATCTTTGCTTTGGGGCTGAGGTCGTAAAGTACCATAATTATTGTGGGTTGTGCTTAATATAATCGATTAAAAATTTAGCGAAAGCCACGTTGGCTTTGTGTCCGGGCTTGAAAATTTTAAAGTTGGCGTTGAGCATCACTCCAGTCAGTCGCACGTCGCCGATGAAATCCAGCAGTTTGTGTCGCGCCGGCTCGTTGTTGAAATATGGGTCGGTAGTGTTCAGGACACCGTCGTGGACTTTGAAATGCGAGGCATCCTTGTTGAAGGTTTTTTCAAGTCGCTTCAGTTGTCGCGAACTAAGTTCCTTGTTGACGAAAACCAGCGCGTTGTCGAGGCTGCCACCCTTGATGAGATTGAGTTTGAGCAGGGGCTCCACCTCGTGCAAAAACACGAAAGTGCGGCACGGCGAAATGCCGGCGGCGTATTCGTTCATGGTCTCGAGTGTGGCCGACTGACGGCCAATGACGCTGTTGGGAAAATCGATTGTGCAGTCGACGGCAAAATGGTCTAGGGGGTCGACATCGTATACCGAGCCGGTTTGTTTCACTTCGAAGTGAAGGGGTTCACGAATCGAATAGACCTTGCGTTCGGCGTTGAGTTCCTGCACACCGACGCGAGTAAGCTGCAACATCCACGGCCGCGATGAGCCGTCGAGGATGGGTATCTCGCCGCCGTCGAGCTCTATCAGGACGTTGTCAATCTGCATACCATGGATGGCCGACATGAGGTGTTCGATGGTGGCGATGCTGTTGCGACCCGTACCGAGGGTTGTGCCGCGGGCTGTTTCGCCAACACGGTCGGCGGTAGCGCTTTGAGTGATAATATTGGTGCGGTCAGTACGGCGGAAAGCGATACCGAAATCGGCAGGAGCGGGTTTAACAACCACGGTCACAGTGCGGCCTGTGTGTAAGCCGAGTCCGGTGAGTCTAAATTCCTTTCTTATCGTTGTCTGATGTGGCATGAAGTCAATTTTGATGTTTAACGGTTTGTAGCTGGAACCATCTGCAGGTTGTCCATTTTGTAAAGCACCGCCGTCGAATTTTCGAGGCCGGTGGAGTTGTCGGCGCGATTCAAGCGTATGGGGGCAAGCATACCATGTACCGGAGCACCTGGGTTGACCCAGAAATCGGCACCATGGCTGCGCAAACCGCTGATTATGTACAATATAATATCGTTACCCATACCAGCAAACTGGCTGGTAGGTTCGGTCTTGTAAGTCTCGCGGAAAGCCGTCAGGAAGTCAGAATGGACAGTGTTCTGCATATCCCAGTCGGTATAGAACGTGTGGTAGTTAAGGTGCTGCAACTGCGAAAAATCGATGTCAGAATAGTCGTGTGTCCAGTCGTTGAAAGTATAGAGTGTCGGCTGATCCTTTTTGAAAGCACAGAGCTTGTTGAGCAGCGACCCCACATAGACGCGGTTCTTATTGCGGTCTTGGTCGTAGATGCTGATTATCACACTGTTCGGGTTCGATTTCAAGTTGGCCGACAGTTTTGCATTTTGCGACCAGTTGAAAATAGTATACTGGATGTCGCCACGATTGTCGAGCTGACTTTTGATTTCATCGAGATACTCCTTCTCGCCTTTAGCGCCGGAATGTATAATATAAAGATGTCGGCCGCCGTGTTCTTTCTTGATATTGCTGAGCATGGCCTTGACTTTTGCCGAAAGCGACGGCATACACTTAACGACGTAAGGGTTGTTGGCTGTGATTTCGCTACGTGTCGCCATGGGATTAACGATGTGGACACCAGCCTGTTGAGCCAAGGTGGCTGCCTCGGAAAAAGCGTCGCGCATAAGCAGGGCGACAACAAAATCACAGTTGCCGAGATGATGTTTTTCGAAAGCCTGACGGACGGTTTCGGGCTTGCCGTCGGACACATCAGCCACCGTCAATTCCACACGACACCCCTGCTCTGCCAATTGATTGAGTGCAAGAATGATGCCTTCGTAAAACTCAATGAATTCGAACTGTTTATAGGTCTTTTTGCCTCGCTGTTCCACATCAAATTTCGATGTGGAAATCGATTCAATTTGATCCAAATAGAGCGGCATCATCACTCCGACCTTGATGAGGTTTTGGTCGACGAATTTCGATTTTGCGGCGTAGGTTGCCGACGGTTTCGGGCGCGAGATTGGGGCTTTATCAACTTGTTTTGAATTGTTGTCAGTTTTGGCAGATGGTTCTGACTTTTTGTCAGTCGGTTCGGTTTGGCTCGGAATTTGTTGTCCACGACATGGCAGCCATACGGTGTCGCCAGGTTCAAGAAAATGGATGTCCTTGTGCGTTACAGCGTCGTATGACTTAAGACCATAGGCCTTTGAAATAGAATATACCGTTTGGCCCTTTTCAACAATATGCACAAAATATTTACGCCCGTTAAGCGTCTGGGTCTCAGTGCTTATAGTAACCGGAGCAGTTCCCGGAGCCTGAGCCTGAACTGAGTTGAAAATTGAAAACTGAAAATTGAAAATGAAACTTGCACAAACAAGCACAATCAATTTCCATTTTTTATTCATGAACATATTTATTTTCATAATTTTCAATTTTCACTTTTCGGTTTGACTTATTCCCATTCGATTGTTGCCGGGGGTTTTGAACTGATGTCGTAAACCACGCGGTTGACGCCCTTGACCTTGTTGATGATGTCGTTCGAAACGCGGGCGAGGAACTCGTAGGGCAGATGGCTCCAGTCTGCCGTCATGCCGTCGACGCTCTCAACGGCGCGCAGAGCTACGACACTTTCGTATGTGCGCTCGTCGCCCATGACGCCGACACTCTGAACCGGCAGCAGCATACATCCAGCCTGCCACACCTTGTCGTAAAGCCCGTTGTCGCGCAAACCCTGGATGAAGATATCGTCAACCTCCTGCAAAATGCGGACCTTCTCGGGGGTCACATCGCTCAAAATCCTGATTGCCAAGCCTGGACCCGGGAACGGGTGACGACCGATGAGTTCGTCGCGGATGCCGAGCTGACGACCAACGCGGCGAACCTCGTCCTTGAACAAACTACGCAGTGGTTCAACCAGTTGCAGTTTCATATAGTCGGGCAGACCACCAACGTTGTGATGACTCTTGATGGTCTGGCTGGGACCTTTGACCGACGACGACTCGATGACATCGGGATAGATGGTACCCTGGCCGAGATATTTGGCGTCGGTGATAAGTTTTGCTTCGGCGTCGAACACGTCGATAAATGTCTTGCCGATGGCTTTGCGTTTCTTTTCAGGGTCAGTGACGCCGGCCAGAACCGAGTAGAATCGCTCCTTGGCATCGACACCCTTGACATTCAGTCCCATGCCGCGATACTGTGCGAGAACCCCGTCGAACTCGTTTTTGCGCAACAGGCCGTTGTCGACGAAAATGCAATGCAACTGGTGGCCGATGGCTTTGTTGAGCAGCACGGCGGCAACCGTCGAGTCGACACCGCCGCTCAAACCCAGCACCACCTTGTCCTGACCCACCTTGCGGCGCAGTTCGGCCACAGTGGTCTCGATGAACGAGGCGGGAGTCCACGACTGGTCGCAGCCGCAAATGTCGACCACGAAGTTTCGGAGTATCGTCAACCCGTCGGACGAGTGATGAACCTCGGGATGGAACTGGATGGCGTATGTTGGCTCGTCTTCAATATGATAGCCGGCATTGACTACTGTCTCGGTCGAGCAAATCACTTTATAGTTCTCGGGCAGACGATTGATGGTGTCGCCGTGGCTCATCCACACTTGGCTATCGGTCGGAACGCCCTTCATGAGGGGACAACTATTGTCGATAAACTTCAAGTTGGCGCGACCGTACTCGCGAGTTTGCGACTGCTCGACACTTCCGCCGCCGAATTTGGCCAAATACTGGGCTCCGTAGCACACCGCCAGCAACGGCAGACGGCCTTTGATGCCTGTCATGTCGGGCACTGGAGCGTCGGGGGCGTTGCAGCTGAACGGGCTGCCCGAAAACACCACACCTTTCACCTCCGGAGTGAGCGCCGGAATCTTGTTGAAAGGATGGATTTCGCAATAAACATTGAGTTCGCGGATTTTGCGCGCAATGAGCTGAGTGTATTGAGAACCAAAGTCTAAGATGATTATAGTATCCATAATTCCATCTATTTTAAAATGCAAAGATACGAATTATTTTTAAACTGGCAAAAATAAAGTTCACGTGCGAATATATATAAGGTACGCACAGGTCGGGTTATTGTTGCCCCGAGGACGGACAAAACGGGTCAAAACACGATGGCTAAGTGACTGCAAATCAATGCCAGGCCGAGGTAAGGCCGAACCATGTACGACCCGAATACGACCAAGGCGCTGAAAATGTTACAGTTGGAGTCACCTGCGATATTTCTCGAGCATCTGTTCGATTTCGATGCGCTTGTAGGGCTTGCTGAGGTCGAAAATCTGGTCCAAAGGCTTCGAAAGTTTTTGCACGAGCAGATGGGTGTTTTCCTGATGGTTTATGTTGTCGAGAGCATCAGCCACACAGTTCCAGTCGTGTGTTGAATGGAGCAACGGGATGAATGTCTTGAGGTTGAAATTCTCGATCTGCATCTCGGCGAAACTCTCGGTCTGTATGCGGTTGTGGGCTCGCGCAAGGCGAATCTCGCCAACCTCCTGAAGCACATTCAGGTACTTCTCGTAAAGGACGTATTCGTTCAAAAGGAAGGCCACCACGGTGTCGCTCACGGCGTTCCACAGTGCAATCGGGAGAGGTTGCGACACGAAGCGGCCGATCATGAACGAGCCGGCCGAAATGCCCGAGATGTCGCGCTCAACACACACCGACTGCGCACGGCGGAAGAAATCGGTTTTGTTCGATGTCGTGAAAAGGTTGAAGAGGCGCGACTGGTCGTTGTGGTCGCCCATACGGCTCTGGAGCAGTTGATCGACATAGAGGTCGGCATGACTTGAGTACCAGTTATTTACCACCCGGCCTGCGGTATCGGGACGGTCCTTGAGGGTAATGCGTATGCGTCGCGCGAGGTCGTTGATGTCTGCGGCCTGTTGCGAGGTTACGATGTCCTGGTAGCGCTCGTAAGCGTGTTTCATGTCGGCAAAAAAGACCTTCTCGTCGTCAGTAAGTTCAACTTCCTGATTCTGAATGTATTTGGTAAAACGTGCGGGCTTGAAGTCGGCAACGCCATGGTATATCGTCTGACGCTTCGACGAAAGTGTTATCGGTTCCAACTCGCTGATTGACAAGCCATCGGCGTTGATGAGACAAGGCTTGTCGGGATTCGAATTGTCGATGGTTATGCCGTAGCTGCGAAGGTCCATGAACGCCGGAATGCCGTAACCGCGACAGGCAGTAACGACATGTATGGCGGCTGGCGATATGCTCAGAATGGCGTCGACCTCGTTGAGAATGACGGTATCTTCGGGTATGAAACGCTCTTGGCAAAGACACACTCGGGTACCTTTGGCCTTGAGCTGACGGGCTGTAGCTGCGCTGAAACAGAGCTTGGCACTGATGGCGGTACGGGGCAGGACGCTGAGCCCGCGGCCAAAATATTTCAGGTGCTTGACCGAAGCGTCGTCAATCGAAGCCGAGATGATTTGGCGCAGATGATACGGTTTTATAAGGCTCGGCACGACACTTTCGGGTATGATTCCCTGGTCAGCCATGTCGATGGCCGAAACGAGTGCGGCTCGTCCGGTCATTTCTGACATATTCAACTGAAGCACAGAGAAAAGGCTGAGCTTACGCGGTCGCGACTCGACGGCAAATTCGATTGTTACTGGCGACTGGAAACGCGTCTCGAGTTTTTTGAGAAGCGGGTCGAAATGATAGACAGCCGGGAAGGTTCTGATTATCTCATTACGATTCTGATAATCAAGGTCTTCCGACGAAACATCGCCCGTCATTATTTCCTCGCCGAAAATATTGCGGTAGCTTTCAATCTGTTTGCCACGTCCGGTGCGACTATGGCGACTGTAGAGCACCCCCGGATATGAGTCGTTGTTGCCGATGGTCCAGACCATTCGTTGCAAAATGAACGACGGCTGGGCTTGCCGACCCTGCATGAACGTCAATATAAGGTCCTGATTTTGACCATAGAAATCACGCACATAGCGCAGCAGACGCAAAGCCTGATAACGGGCGTCGGTGAGCAGACGCTTGCCATCGGGCGCCGAATTCTCTATGGCCGAACTAAGCGAATGGATACGTTCGAGCTGCATGGCGTTGGTGAGCGAGATGTCCGATGTCTGATAGCGGTGTTCTATTCCCAACATCTCGCTGATAGTATGCAACGTACTGAGATACACACGGTTGGCCATACCCTCGCGGTGTGAACTACGCAGGCCCTCGTAGGCTTTGCGTGTCACGCCGACGTTGAGAATGGTAGGCATAAGACCCGGGATATATTGCGGCATAGCGCAGCGAATGGCAAAAACGAGCGGGTTATGGTCGTCGCCGAGCCGACAGGCGGTCATGATCTCAAGGTTGTCGATAGCGTCGTTGAGCAGTTGCGGCAGATTCTCGTCGGTGACAGCATCCGACGACGTTATGATGCAAAAATCGGGTACCGGGTAACTGTTGCGAGTGAGGTCGATGAGCATTCGACCTTTGTAACTTATTGATTCATCAGTAAAATCGCCATCTGTGAGGGTGGTGATAAGCTCGGGGCTTTCTTTCAAGGGATGAGCATCGACAAAATCACGGCATTTCTGCCAAAAGTCGTTGCGTATTTGTTCCAGTTCGTCAATTTTCTGCGGAGTATGATTCGAGCCGTCGTCGAATCCGGCCTCACCAAAATGCTCAGTCAGAAGCAGTTCGAGGAACTCGCGCTGCTTGTCGCTACGCAATTTGAGCATACAGTACATATCGTACCAGCGCGGCGGAAATTCGAACAGACGTCCAGGGTGCTCGGCAAGGGTATAAATTATCGTACCGGGCTTGTTGCCTTCAAGCTGGTTTTCAGGGTCTTCGCTATCATGGTTGAAAATCTCGCGGCCATTGCGGGCATAGAGACGAACCATGAAGTAGTTGGGGTAGCTTGCGCGGATGCGAAAATTGTCGATGTTCATTATATAGATGTTTTAGATATTTCTTAATTCTCAATGATGTCACAGGCTCGCTCGATGACGTTGTCTTTGCCTGCGGCCGTGGATAATGGGTCGAGCACAACCACTTCGTCGGGAGGCACTCCGTTTTCGAAGTTGGTGCCGTCAGGGGCAAGGGTTCTGGTGACGCTGTAACGCACATACCAACCATTTGGCAGTTGGCGACCTTTGGGCAAACCGAGACCTCCGCCGGTAGTGTCGCCGACGAGTGTGATGTTGTCGTAGCTGCGGCAACAGAGTGCAAAAAACGACGTGGCGCTGTACGAACCTCTGTCGATGAGCAGAACCACCTTGCCAGTGTAGGGGTTGTCGACCTCAGGAGCCGTAACAGCCTCAACCGGAGCGAAATCGTCATGGCTAGGACCCGACTTGATTTGGGTTCGGTATAACAGCTGCCCTTGTCCGGGCATGACATTCAATATGTTCCAGATATTGTTGATATATCCTCCGCCGTTCTGGCGCATATCCAAAATCAAGCCTTTAGCATTGGGATAACGTTTGATTATAAAACGCAACTGACTGGGACTGATATTATTGCTAAAAGAACTGTAGCGGATGTATAACACCTTGCCGTCGCGCAACGTGTTATAGGCCATACCGCCTGTGGAGTGGTAGTCGCTGCCAAGGTAGTTGAGTGCAACCGTTGGAATATCAATGTTTTGACGCCCATAGGATCTTAAGAATGTCTCTTCGCTACGCGAGACATCGAAAGTACTGATAAGATTCACATGGCCATCGTCGAGCAGGTTCAGCATATCAGCCAGTATTTCAAATAGTTCGATATCATTGGAAGAGGTATCTGCCCTATGTCTATACTGGCTGTGGATTGCCTGCCAGTCAACGTTTTTCACATCAAAAAGCGAGTACTCACGGTCTATGGTCTCCCATAGGTAGTCGAACGTCGCGAGGTTGGAATATTCTGTCTCTTCGATGAGCAATTTTTCACAACTTGCGAGTACTAATATAAAAGGTATGATCAAAAGTTTCCGCATAGGTCAGTTGAGTTTAAAGTTGAACGAAATAACGAGTAAGTGCGCAGCCTCAACCAACCGATTGTCCGAACTCGCACCAGTTGTAAGCATACCCCATATATAACTCAATCCAAGCAAGTTACCACCTTTTAATTCAAGTGACACTCCAATATCAGTACTGAAAAAATCAAACGCTCCAGCCTGCCATTTGTAATTATCGAGAAGCAATTTGTCGGCCTCGTTTGTAGCGGAATGGTTATCGATAAATGCATACCCAGGGCGGAACGAAAATGCCAACGGTGACACCTCGGCCTCGGCATGGAATCGCCAACGTCCTATAGTGTATTCCACACGTCCACACAGATTTAGCAACGCGAAGTTATCGAAGGTTGTGCTTGAATTGTTCAGACTTGGATTATGACGAAGACCCGCAAAATCTGCAAGCTCTACCCCACCCCAAAAGCTCCATCGTCCACTCTGCGACACTCGACGCATAACGCTGGCATTAAGACCTAAAACGCCCCCTATATTATTGAAATTCAGTTTTTTTTGAAATCTGTTGATGTATGTACCGCCGACAAAGTCAACCTCGACCGACATTCGCCATAGAGGCCAATCGGCCTCGAAACCCAGCGATGCCGCAGCCGCAGGGCCGCGATAGACAAGCGGAGACGTACCTTGGTCGCAAAAAACAGAATATCCCACCCCATAACCCGTCACAATATAGCAGTCAGCAGCACGACGCACGGTGTCTCCTCCAGCTTGTGACGGCAACCATAACAAGCTGAAAACAAGAGCCATCGTGCAGACCTTCAAGTTTTTTTTATATCTCCGGGCGTACATTGAAAAATGTTTTGTATCTTTGCAATTTCAAAGTACAAAAATACGAAAAAAAATTGGAATCACCAATGGGCAACATAAAAAAATATAGTACTTTCCGTCAAGAGAACCCGCGAATGGTCTATGACTCATACCATTACGAGTTGACCGAACGGGGGCTGGAATTGGATTTCACTTTCCGAATCGGCGACAAAATCGTGTTCCATCCCACCGCTTTGATTGAACGGCGCGAGTTTCTCGACTACAACGGCAAAACCGAACTACTCGACAAACTTGTCTTCAACATCGGAATGATTGAACTAATCAGCTACTGGAAATGCCTGTGCCCCCCTATCGTCGAAATTGCCTGCGGCTCGCTTACCGACGAAGCCAAAGCCTTCTGGCTCAAAACCTATTGGAACGGTCTGGGCGAATTCTTCTATACCAACGGCATTGAAGAAACGCCTGAGACGTTCATGAAAATCGAAAATTTGACCGCCACAATCCATAACCCTCAAATTCTCAATTCCCAACTCCCAACTCTCAATTCATACATCGTTCCCATCGGTGGCGGCAAGGACTCAGTGGTTTCGCTGGAACTGCTGTCGGCGTTCGGGCGGCCACTGCCTTTGATAATGAATCCCCGTGGCGCCACAATCGGCTGCGTCGAAGCCGCCGGTTACACCATGTCCGAAGTTGCCGTAATACGTCGCACCATAGACCCTAAACTACTCGAACTCAACGCACAAGGCTGTCTCAATGGGCACACACCGTTCTCGGCGATGTTAGCATTCTATACATTGGTGATTTCCATGGGGTCAGGTCGTATTAACATCGCCCTTTCGAACGAAAGCAGCGCCAACGAGTCGACCGTGCCCGGCACCTCGGTCAACCACCAGTACTCAAAAAGCCTTGAATTTGAGAACGATTTCCGCCGCTACGTAGCCTCCGAAATATCGCCAGTCTTCAACTATTTCAGTTTTCTGCGACCCCTGTCAGAGCTGCAAATAGCAATGCTTTTCGCCCGATTCGACAAATACCACGACGTTTTCCGCAGTTGCAATGCCGGCAGCAAGCAGGACATCTGGTGCGGCAACTGCGCCAAATGCCTTTTTGCATATATCATATTATCGCCGTTCATAGCCCCCGACCGCCTTAACGCCATTTTCGGCAAAGCCATGCTTGACGATCCGGGTCTGCAAACATATTTTGACGAATTGACCGGCATTGCCGACGTCAAACCCTTCGAGTGCGTCGGAACCATTAGCGAAGTACAAAGCGCACTATCAATGGCCCTAACACGTTGGTATCCAAACGAAAGGCCCTATTTGCTCTGCAACTACAAAGCAATGCCGCCGGCCACGCCGCTCGACACCCTCTATAGCGAACACAACCTCAGTCCTGAACAACTCAACTTACTGCAACAATGTATCGACAAGAACAACTGAAAGAATTGCTCGACGGCCGACGGATTCTAATTGCCGGTTATGGTCGTGAGGGACGAAGCTCGCACGATTTGATTACCAGACTTTGTCCTTCGGCATCTGTTACCGTGGCCGACGGCAACGAAAACATACGTCGAGAAGCCTCTAACGGTTTCGACATGATAATCAAGTCGCCCGGAATACCGATGTCTGTGTTCGACGGCTGCTGCAAACGCGACTCAATTACATCGCAGAGCGATATATTTCTGCAAATATATGGCGACCAGACCGTTGGCGTTACCGGAACAAAAGGGAAATCCACCACCTCGACCCTGATACATCACGTTCTCGTCCAAAGCGGCCGGCATTCCATTCTTGCCGGAAATATCGGGATTCCGCTGTTCGACATAATACCGCAAATTGACTCGGCAACAACAGTTGTGGCCGAACTTTCATGTCACCAACTCGAAAGTATCCACCGCGGACCTCATATCGCGGTGCTGCTAAACCTCTTCCAAGAGCACCTTGACCACTACCGAGACTATCTTGATTATCAGATGGCTAAGATGCAAATTGGTCTGCAGCAACGTGAGGATGACTATTTCTTTTATTCGTCGGACAACAGCGACCTTAACGCACGTGTAACCGAAAACCGCACCGCATTACGCTCTCATGTCCAGCCTTTTAGCCTCGATTCCGCTCTACAATCTCCACTCCACGACCTACAATCTCCGTTGGCCGGCAACCACAATCTCACAAATACTTTTGTAGCCTGGCAGGTAACTTCACTGCTTGGTGTAGATGGAAAGCAATTCGCCTCCGCACTGGCCAGTTTCAAACCCCTTGAGCACCGCATGGAATTTGTCGGAATTGTTGACGGCGTGACTTATTACAACGACTCCATATCAACAATACCTGCCGCCTGCATAGCCGCCGTCAACGCTCTGCCCGATGTCGCGACACTCATTGTTGGCGGATTCGACCGCGGCATTGACTACCATCCTCTTGCCGATTTTTTGTCGAACTCACACATCCGCAACATTGCCTTTACCGGTGCCGCAGGTCGCCGCGTCATGAGCCTCATGCGGCCCGAAACAATCAATGACCGCAACATTTTGGTCGAGGACGACTACACAAAAATAGTGGCTTGGTGTGCCTCGGTGACTCCGAAAGGAGCTTCTTGCCTGCTCTCGCCGGCTGCAGCCAGCTACGACGCATTCAAAAACTTCGAACAACGCGGCTCGGTCTTCAAGCAGCTGGTGCGTTCGATTGGGGACAATGATGTCCGATAATTGCAAAAAAATGTTAAAATTCATTCGGGTGTAAGTGTTAAAATTTAACACTTACACTGGTGCATCATCGGCGCCGGAACATCATTTAAACAACTGATTAACGGTAATATACGACAATTGGCCGAAGTAAGGGCGACCTTAACCCGACCCGAACCCGACCTTGACTCTGTCTGTCAGTGGGTTACAAATATTAAAAAACGGAATTTCTAAATGTTAAAATTTAACACGTTTAGATTTCGATACCGGGGTGTGAGCGGTGATATGCCTTAAGGGTGTTTTGCAGCAACGAAACGATGGTGAGAGGACCCACGCCACCTGGGACCGGTGTTGTCCATGAGCACAGTGGGTCGACTTCCGAATGACGCACGTCGCCAATGATTCGGTAGCCGCTCTTTTTGGTAGCATCCGGAACACGGTGAATACCAACATCAATCACCACAGCGTCAGGTTTAATCATATCGGCCGTGAAAAATTCGGGCTTTCCAATGGCTGCGATGAGAATGTCGGCCTGACGGGTCATCTCGGCCAGATTGCGGGTACGGCTGTGGCAGAGCGTCACGGTGCAATCGAATCCTTTGCGGCTGAGCAGGTTTGCAACCGGGGTGCCGACGATATTGCTGCGGCCGACCACAACACAATGGCGGCCAACTGTTTCAATCCCATAACGTTGAAGCAAAGTACAAATACCCATCGGAGTGGCCGGAACATAGCATTCCTCGCCAAGAACCATGCGACCGATATTGACTGGCGTAAAGCCGTCGACATCCTTGTCGGGCGAAATAGCATTGATGATATTTTGCTCGTTAATGTGCTTTGGCAGTGGGAGTTGGATGATGAAGCCGTCGATATCCTCGTCGTTATTGAGGAAATCTATCGCCTCAAGCAATTGTTTCTCGGTTGTCGACTCGGGATAGCGATAAACAGACGACGTAAACCCGACTTCATGACTTGATTTCTCCTTGTTGGCGACATAAGTCTGACTGGCACCGTCGTTGCCGACAATTACCGCGGCAAGGTGCGGCGGACGATGGCCTTTGGCTGTGATTTGGCGAACTTGGTTGGCTATTTCGGTCTTGATTTGGTTGGAAAGTTCCTTTCCGTCGAGTATCTGGGTCATGTTAGTACTTATTATTTACGTTTGAACATTGGAGGGAGTTTGGCGCCTTTGCCCGGTCCTTTGCCGGTAGATACCTGACGCATAAGGCGACGGGTGTCCTCGAACTGTTTCAGCAGACGGTTCACTTCTTGGATTGAGCGACCACTGCCTGCGGCGATGCGCTGCTTGCGGCTACCGTTGAGGCACGAAGGGTTGCGGCGTTCGTAGGGGGTCATCGAGCCGATGATGCTTTCGATTGGCATAAATGCGTCGTCGGAGATTTCGACATCCTTGGTGAGCTTATTCATCCCAGGAATCATGCCCACAAGATCTTTGATACTGCCCATCTTCTTGATTTGGGCTACCTGCGAGAGAAAATCGTCGAAATTATAGTCGTTGTGGATGAGTTTCTTCTGAATCTTGCGGGCCTCGGCCTCGTCGTACTGTTCCTCGGCGCGTTCGACCAGCGAAACCACATCGCCCATTCCGAGAATACGGTTGGCCATACGGTCGGGATGGAACACGTCGAGGGCATCCATCTTCTCGCCAATACCCACGAACTTGATAGGCTTTTTCACCGAGTAGCGGATGGTGAGTGCCGCGCCGCCTCGGGTGTCGCCGTCGAGTTTGGTGAGAACCACGCCGTCGTAGTCGATTTTCTCATTGAAAGCCTTGGCTGTGTTGACGGCGTCCTGACCGGTCATCGAGTCGACCACAAAAAGGGTCTCCTGCGGATTCAAAGTCTGTTTGAGTCGGGCTATCTCATCCATCATCTCCTCGTCGACAGCCAGACGGCCGGCGGTATCGACTATCAGCACACCGATATTTTTCAACTTGGCTTCGGACAGAGCTTTGCGCGCAATGTCGACGGGATTGGTGTTGCCCTCCTCAGTGAAGACAGGAATGTCGATTTGCTGGCCGAGGGTCTGCAATTGGCTTATAGCCGCGGGACGGTACACGTCGCCGGCCACGAGCATGACACTTTTACCCTTTTTGGTGTGCAGGTAGTTGGCCAACTTGGCCGAAAAGGTGGTCTTACCCGAACCTTGCAGACCTGCAATAAGAATGATTGCCGGCGAACCTTTAATGTTGATGTCGACAGCCTCCGAACCCATCAGCTTGGTCAGTTCCTCATGCACAATCTTGACCATCAACTGGCCGGGTTCGACGCTTGCGATAACGTTACGGCCGAGAGCTTCGGACTTAACGCGGTCGGTGAATTCTTTGGCAATAGGATAACTGACGTCGGCGTCGAGCAGGGCTTTGCGCACTTCCTTTACGGTTTCGGCCACATTGATATCGGTAATTGTGCCTTTGCCGCGGAGGGTGTGAAGCGCTTTTTCTATCTTGGTACTGAGGTTCTCAAACATTGGTCGTATCTGTTGATAAACAAAATGCAAATTTACGTTTTTTTTTTCATATATGATTATTCGTTGCAAAAATTATATTTTACCAACTGATTTCCAAAGGCTTTAGTTGTCCAAAAAATATTCTTCGAATATAAAAAATCAAAAAAAATCATTTTTTTTACACCTTTTATGAAACATTTTTCGATTTTTTGCGTTATTGTGGTATTAGAATATGGAGTATACTATATGAGGCAGTTAAAAATTACACATTCCATCACCAACCGCGACATCAAATCGCTCGACAAATACCTGCAAGACATCTGCAGCGAGGAGTTGCTTTCACCCGACGAGGAGGTACAGCTGGCACAACGCATAAAACAGGGCGACCAAGCCGCTCTCGACCGCCTGACCAAAGCCAACCTGCGTTTTGTGGTATCGGTGGCAAAACAATACCAAAACCAAGGTCTCAGCCTGCCCGACCTCATCAACGAGGGCAATGTGGGACTCATAAAAGCCGCCAAGCGATTCGACGAAACCCGTGGATTCAAATTCATATCCTACGCCGTGTGGTGGATTCGCCAGTCCATCCTTCAGGCTATCGCCGAAAACTCGCGTATCGTGCGTTTACCGTCCAACCAGCTCGGTGCCCTCAACAAGCTCAAAAAAGAGATTTCCAAACTCGAGCAGCAGCTCGAGCGCCCGCCATCGGAAGAAGAACTGGCCGAAATGCTCGACATACCCGAGGACAAAATCAAAGCCATCCTCGGCATCTCCGGCCGCCACATATCCATCGACGCACCTCTCGTTGCTGACGAGGATGTGAACTTCGTCGACGTGCTACCTAACGAAGACACCCCGCCAACCGACTCGAGTCTTATGCAGGAGTCGCTATCGCTTGAAATCGAACGCTGCCTCTCGACCCTCACCGAGTACGAACGCGAAGTAATCAAGATGTATTTCGGCATAGGCCTCCCCCACCCCTTGAGCCTCGACGAGATTGCCATGAAATTCAACCTCACCCGCGAGCGTGTGCGCCAAATCAAAGAAAAAGGTATCAAACGCCTCAAAAACAGTTCGAAGAGCAAACACCTACTCTCCTATCTGTAGACAATGGACTTGATAATCAAATATTTCCCAAAACTGACAGAGCGGCAGAAAGAACAATTTGCCGCTCTTTTGCCCTTGTACGAGGACTGGAACTCCAAAATCAACGTTATCTCGCGCAAAGACATGGACAATTTCTACCTCCACCACGTACTTCACAGTCTTGCCATAGCGAAAGTCATGCCGTTCCGTCCCATGGCCGAAATCCTTGACGTCGGCACCGGTGGCGGTTTTCCTGGCATACCGCTGGCCATAATGTTTCCCGAGGCCCGGTTCCACCTCGTAGACTCCATCGGCAAAAAAATCAAGGTCGTTGCCGACGTGGCCACGCAACTCGGGCTCACCAACGTCCGCACCGAGCATACACGCGCCGAGCAAGTTAAAGGCGAATACGACTTCGTCGTCTCACGCGCCGTCACCGACCTCTCCACTTTCGTGCCGTGGGTCAAAGGCAAAATATCGCCCACACACTATCACAAACTCCGTAACGGCATCCTATACCTCAAAGGCGGAGACCTCGCCGACGAACTATCGCCCTTCTGCGGAAAAGTCCACGTATGGGACATCAACCAATTCTTCACCGAAGACTTCTTCGAAACCAAAAAGGTAATCCACCTGCCACTGAGGTGAAAAAAGTTTTTATATAATTGATATTTCGTATCTTAGCAATCAAAAATACAATAAAATATTATGAATATTTCAAGTTTTAAAACCATCATCTGTGCCGCGATGCTTATATTCGGCATGACCGCTTGCGCCCAGAAAGACAAGACAAACACTCCCACAAAAAACAACGACAGAAAAACACTCGTCGCCTACTTCTCAGCCACGGGTACAACACGGGCGGCTGCCGAGAAACTCGCATCGGAGCTCAATGCCGACTTGTTCGAGATTGCCCCCTCTATATCGTACACCAACGCCGACCTCGACTGGCGCGACAAAAACTCGCGTTCCACATTGGAAATGAAGGACAAATCGTCACGCCCTGCCATCAAAAGCACCTGCGTCAACATAGCCAATTACGACACCGTATGGATCGGCTTCCCTGTGTGGTGGAACACCGCCCCCACAATAATCAACACCTTCATCGAAGCACACGACCTCAGTGGCAAGGTTCTCAACGTCTTTGCCACCAGTGGTGGCAGTAGCGTCGACGGCTCTGCCAAAGACCTCAAAAAAGCATATCCTCAGTATCGCTGGGGTGAGAGCCGCCTGTTGAACTGACATCTAACATAAATAATATGTATCAATCCGACAAAAATTTTGCCGGATTGATTTTTTTTTTGTAATTTTGCAGCCGAAACATTATTTTAGACATCCATGGAAAAAACAGTATTAATGCTTTGCGCAGCCGCTTTTATGCTTGCTGGCTGCAAACCTCCGAAACAAGAAACCTCAGTCAATGATGAAGGCGCTGTTGTTTACTTAACTAAAGACATCAGCCCCGAGGGGCTTGTCAAAATCTACAAAGCTCTGGGCATTGATGCAAAAGGCCACGTGGCAGTAAAAATCTCCACCGGCGAGGGCAGCAACCCCAACTACCTAAAGCCAGAACTTATCAAGGATCTTGTGCAGCTGGTCGACGGCACCATCGTGGAGTGCAACACCGCCTACAGCAGCGGTCCAGACGACCTGCAAGACGACCGCAACACCTCGGCTAACCACTGGAAGGTGATAGAGCGTCATGGTTTCATCCCGCTTTTCAAAGTCGACATCATGGATGAAGATGGTGAGATACGCATTCCCGTAGCCGATACCTCACACATGAAATACGACATCGTCGGCAGCCATATGGCCAACTACGACTTCATGATTGCCCTCAACCACTTCAAGGGACACCCCATGGGCGGCTACGGCGGAGCGCTGAAGAACCTCAGCATAGGCTGTGCTAGCGCCAATGGCAAGGCCTATATCCACTCTGCCGGCAAGATGGAGGTACTTGACATGGAGAAACTCTGGACACCCGAGTTCATCGGCGACCAGGACGGATTCCTCGAGAACATGGCGGCTGCCGCACAAGCTGTTGTCAACTATTTCCAGCAGAAGCAGGGTATAATCTACATCAACGTGATGAACAACATGAGCATCGACTGCGACTGCGTCGACCATCCCGAGCCCGTGAAACTTGAGGACTATGGCATCCTAGCGTCTACCGACCCTGTCGCCCTTGACCAAGCCTGCGTCGATATCATAAATAACCAGCAAGTAACGGCTACCAACGACCCTACCGACCTGCTCTCCCGTATCGACCAACAGCACGGCACCCATACCATCGACTGGGCCGAAAAGATTGGTCTCGGAAGCAAGAAATATACTATTGTCGATATAGACAAGTAACCACTTAAATTTCACATCGACAGCCTGTAGGCAGTCGGCGAGAGACCTGTCTCGCGCTTAAAGAAGCGGGTGAAGGCAGCCTGATCTGGAAAACCCAGTTGGTCGGCTAATGCCTGCACGGTAAGGTCGCGGCGCATATGCAGCAACATCTTGGCCTCTGCAATCACGTGGTTGTGAATCCAGTGGGTGGCTGTATAGCCTGTTTCTTGTTTGACTACGGCACTGAAGTACTTAGTTGACAGACAGGCCTGCCGAGCGTAGAAAGCCACGTCGCGATGCTCACGGAAATGTTGCGCAAGGTCGCTATGAAAGCGCGCACTGATGCGCCCCGCACTGTGAGCCTCATCTAGTTTTCTTTTCCGGTACTGGCTCAGCAGCCGCAGCAAGAACTCCAGCAAGCGCGTCATCAACATCTTGTGGTCGAGCATATCAAGTCGCGTGATTTCGCGCATACCTTCCACTACGCTCGTAATCATCTGATACTCGTGCCTGTCGAGTTTCACATTTGGATGCGGCTCGTAGCGGTAGCGCATCTGATTGATTATCTGTAACAATGGGTCGTTGAGCACCGACGAGTCTACAATAATCAAAGTGGCCATATAGTCGTCTGTCTTGCTAATCGTGCAGAGAGTGTGGTTGGGAAAAATGACACCTACTGTGTGTTTCTCGGTATAATCAGCCATATCGTCATACATGAGATCCATATGCCCGCGGTGGCCTATGGCGATGACATAATCAGACGATGTAAACGGCTCGTCACCCGAAGGCAACCCTCTCACGCCGTCAAACACCACGATGCCTTCAACCTTGATTCTCTGAGGGTAAAGGTTCATCGGGTGGGTGTATGACTGCTCGGTTTTCATGTTGCAAAAATACGTTTTTTTTGAAATATACGTAAAAAAAAATCGGACTTATTGCCAAACATTGCCGACGTTCTGCCATTGTGCGTGTGGCGGAAAACTTGTAATTTTGCAGTCGTTAATTTAATACAACTTTTTATGAAAAACACAGCTATCTTATTCATTATGTTGGCATTTGCTGCTTGCAGCGTAGCACAGGCACAGAGCGACAATTCCGTCGAAGTCGTCTACAACGGCACTTCGGCGACGGTTATCGTGGCCGACAACATCAGCCAGTATCTGACGGTTACCCAGCAGGGGGCGCACGTCTCGATTGCGCAAAGCGACTCTGTGGCCAGCGAGATTACCTATACGTTGAGTGGCTCGTCGACCGACGGCGAGTTCTATATGTCGGGCAGCTACAAGGCTACCGTTGAACTCAACGGTCTCACCTTGACAAACGCCACGCCTGTATATAGCGGTGCCGCCGTACACATACAGAACGGCAAACGCATCAACGTGAAGGTCATCACCGGTACCACCAACACCCTCGTAGATGCCGCTACCGGCTCTCAGAAGGGCTGCCTCTATGTGAAGGGCCACGCCGAGTTTAAGCAGCAGGGTACCCTCAACGTGGTGGGCAACGTGAAGCACGCCATCAAAGCCGGTGAGTACATCAGCCTGAAGAACGCCACGCTCAACATCACCTCGGCGCTGGGTGACGGCATCTCGTGCAACCAGTATTT
>CADCPQ010000096.1 GCA_902803395.1 uncultured Bacteroidota bacterium | reverse complement strand
TGGCCTGGTCGAAGCCACGATACTCGATGCCGTCGAACATGCGACCCAGCACGCGAGCGGTGTCTTTCATGCTCTCCTTGATGCCGATCTGGCTGCCGGTGGGACCCAGATAGGTGACGTGGGCACCCTGGTCCTTGGCGCCAACCTCGAAAGCGCAGCGTGTGCGGGTCGAGGTTTTCTCGAAGATGAGGGCAATATTCTTGCCTTTCAGGTGAGGCTGCTCAGTACCAGCATATTTGGCGCGCTTCAGGTCACGAGCCAGGTCGAGCAAATAGTTAAGCTCCTTCGGCGAAAAGTCGAGGATTTTCAGGAAATTGCGGTTTCTTAAATTGTAAGCCATGATTATTAATTTTTAATTTTGGAAATTTATTAATTTGTCTTCTTGTTTCTTATTGCGAAAAACTAATATCATTATGGACGAAACGATTGTGCCTACAATACCCATAGATAACATGAGTTGCCATCCAGGCCAATGATTTATCGCAAACAACAATCCTAGAATTAGGCTGCCACCAAAAAATGCGAGAAATACATGGGCCGTGATACGAAAGCACTTCCATACAGGGGATTGCAATGCAGGGTTATGCCCAACAATACAGCGATATACGATGAACCCTATCCATATATATACAGCCAAACTCAAACCAAGAATCAGCATTACTGAACCGCCTTGCCAATGGTTAAGGCGGAACAACACGCCACACAAAACGGTAACGATATTGATAATCGAAATGATTATCAATAATGTTCTTATTTTGTTTTTGGTCGATGTTTTAGCCATGTGGAAAGTTCTTATTTTACGATACGTGTTCCGCAGTTGGGGTTGTCAAGCTGGCCAGCCTCGGTGATTATGCACTCCTTGCCACCGTGTTCGACGAACATGATGGCTGCGCGCACTTTCGGAGCCATGGAGCCTTCGGCGAACTGTCCTTCTTCGAGGAGTTGTTTGGCTTGGGCCACAGTAATGGTATCAAGTGCCTGCTCATTTTCTTTGCGGAAGTTAATGTAAACCTTAGGTACGTCGGTGAGGATATAGAACTCGTCGGCACCTATCTCGATAGCGCAGAGGGCACTGGCAAGGTCTTTGTCGATAACAGCTTCGACGCCACGCACATAGTCACTTTCCTCGACGACAGGGATTCCACCGCCTCCAACAGTGACTACGATATTGCCAGCCGTTGCCAATTGCTTGACTATCTTGATATTGTTGATTCGAGTAGGCTTAGGAGAAGCAACAACTTTGCGCCAGCCATTGCCTTTGGGGTCTTCCTTATAGGTTGCACCGGTTTGTGCAGCAAATTCTTCAGCCTGTTCCTTGGTGTAATATGGTCCCACTGGTTTAGTGGGGTTTTGGAACATCGGGTCAAGTTTGTTAACAGCGACCTGAGTGATAATGGTAACAACATTACGTTGTATGTCATTGCGAGCCATAACGTTGCGCAATCCGAGCTCAATCATATATGCTATTGAACCCTGAGTTTCGGCCACGCAAAAATCCATAGGCATAGCTTCCACGCCTGTCAACTTGCCGGCCTCATGCTGCAACATCACGTTGCCAACCTGCGGACCATTGCCATGTCCGATAACTATATTATAGTTGCGTTTCAGGAGATTGCACAGACTTTCACACGTTTGCTCCACGTTGGCCAATTGCTCAGCGTAAGTGCCTTTTTGACCGCTCCTTAAGAGCGCATTGCCGCCGAATGCGACGACTGCCAGTTTTCTCATATATTTAATTTACAATGTTTTACAATAAAATTCACACTTATGTGAAAGTGCAAAGATACAAAATAAATTCAAAATGAAGAATTTTTTCGCGGTTTCTGATTTATTTTGTATCTTTGCAGATTATGAAAGAGTTGATTTTTGCCACTAACAACAGGCACAAGATACAAGAGGTCAGTGCGTTGCTTGAGGGTGTTGTGAACATCCGAAGCCTTGAAGAAATGGGACTGGCGGGTGATATTCCTGAAACCGCCGACACTTTGCAAGGCAACGCTCTGCAAAAAGCCACATGGGTATGGGAACGCACTGGAAAGCCTTGCTTTGCCGATGACACCGGTCTCGAAGTCGACGCCCTCGACGGTGCCCCGGGTGTCTACAGCGCCCGCTATGCTGGCGAACATTGCACATTCGACGACAATGTTAACAAGCTCCTCAATGCTCTCGAAGGCAAAACAAACCGCCGTGCCGATTTCCGTACAGTTATTTGCCTGATAGAGAACGGCGAGCACCGGTTTTTCGAAGGCCGTGTAGACGGGCAGATTCTCACCGAACGATACGGCAAGGAAGGCTTTGGTTACGACCCGATTTTCATGCCTGACCGTTTCGCCGTGAGTTTTGCCGAAATGCCGCTCGACGTCAAAAACCGTATCAGTCACCGTGGCCGCGCTGTGGCCAAATTAGTTGAATACCTGAAGAAATGACTTACCGCGTAGTATTCCCCGACGAAATCATTGTTCAGAACCTCGACTCGTATGGCTCTTTCATTTTGATGTTGTCGGAACCCGATACCGGCAAACAGGTTCCAATAGTGGTTGGCGCAGGCGAGGCTCAAGCAATCCTTATTGCAAAGGAAAACATTACCGCCAGCCGTCCGATGACGCACACCCTTATGGCCAACCTTATGTCGGAATACGGCCTGGCTCTTAAAAAGGTCACGATCGACCGTTTTTTCGAGGGCGTTTTTTACGCGACTTTGGTTGTGACCGACGGCTTCGGCGAAAAGAAAATCGATAGCCGTCCGAGCGACGCGGTTGCTTTGGCACTGCTTGGCAAATGCCCTATTTTGATAAGCGACGACGTGCTTGAGGAGGTTGGCATAGAACACAACGCCCTTGTCGACCATCTGCCCGAAAAGAACCCATCAATCGAGGAACTCGAAGATGAATTGCGCCGCTGCGAGGAGAACGAGGAATACGAACGTGCTGCGGAAATAATGGAACAAATAAGTAAATTGAAAGGCGAACAGTAATGCAAAACGAAACATACATCAAACAAATCGACGAAGCGGCGGCGTTTATTCGCGAATATGTCGCCAACAGTCCGTATTCGGGGGCGAGTTTCCCTACCATAGCAATAATACTCGGAAGCGGATTAGGTAAACTTGTTGATTATATTGATAATCAAATAATAATACCTTATCACTTAATCCCAAACTTTAAGCAATCGACAGCCATCGGACATAAAGGAAACCTAATAATCGGAACACTTGGTTGCCGTCCCGTTTTAGCCATGCAAGGCCGTTTCCATTTCTATGAAGGATACACTATGCGCGAGGTCACTCTGCCGGTGCGTGTAATGGCTCGACTTGGAATTCAGACCCTTTTCGTCAGCAATGCCGCTGGTGCTATGAATCCTGATTACAAAGTCGGCGACCTCATGGTAATAACCGACCATATCAACTTCATGCCCAATCCTTTAGTTGGTCCTAACCTCGACGACTTTGGAACACGTTTTCCCGATATGACGGAGCCATACAGTCACCGACTCGCCCGTCTGGCTGATTCAATTGCCGCACAAAACGGTGCCACTTTACGTCACGGCGTTTATGTGGCCGAGACAGGTCCAACCTACGAAACTCCAGCTGAATACCGTATGTACAGACTGATGGGCGGCGATGCCGTCGGTATGTCGACAGTGCCCGAAGTCATTGTAGCTCGCCATTGCGGGATTGAAGTGTTTGGTATGAGCGTAATAACAAATCAATCAAACGACCTCGGCGACGATTGTCACAACGACGGCGACGACGTGGTGAAAGCCGCCAACGCCGCCTCGGATACCATGATTTCATTGTTCACACGGATGATTGCCGAAAACTAATGAAAAAATACCGCTCATACGTTCTTCCTGTTGCCATTGTGCTTGGTCTCCTGCTTCATCGCTGGTGTGCCATGTTCAGCTTTTTGGTACCGTACATCATTTTTTGCATTCTGCTGCTGACTTTTTGTTCGGTCGATTTGCGTCGCCTGCGAATGTCAACACTCGATGTATGGCTGATGTTGTTTCAACTCGTTGTGAGCGTTGGTTCCTTCGCAATACTCAGAATGTTGGATGTCAATATGATAGTAGCCGAGGGCATCCTGATTGGAGTATTGTGTCCAGTGGCCTCGTCGGTGGCGGTAATCAGTTGTATGCTGGGAGCCAACCGCGAAACCGTTACCACCTACACTATAGTCGGCAACTTGATGGTGGCCGTGGCCGCACCTGTCATTTTCACCGCTATTGGGGTTCATCCTGAACTTTCATTCATCGACTCTTTTTGGCTTATTCTCAAAAAAATAGGTCCTACCCTCGCCTTCCCGTTTTTTATCGCGCTGTTACTGCAGTTAATCTGGCCGAAAGCCAACGACGCAATTGCCGGAATCAACGGGCTGGGCTTTTATTTGTGGAGTTTTGCCTTGCTTTTCACCCTCGGGCAAACCATCGATTTTATTTTCCTGCACGGCGACGGTAATTGGGTCTATATAGCATGGCTCGGCGCGGCATCGCTGCTGTTCTGTATCGTCCAATTCGGATTTGGCCGATGGCTCGGCCGCAGGTATGGCGACACCGTCAGCGGCGGACAACTCCTGGGTCAAAAAAACACGGCTATGGGAATATGGATGGCCAACACGTTTCTGCATCCGCTCGCTTCGGTATTCATGGCTTTCTATAGTATCTTCCAAAACGTATTCAATTCGTGGCAACTATGGCATTACAACCGCAAAAAATAAAAGCAGCGTTTTTTGACATCGACGGCACCTTGCTCAGCTTTCGCACACACCGCGTGTCCGAAGGCACCATCGAAGCCTTCGACCGCTTACACAAAGCAGGTGTACGCACTTTCATATCATCAGGCCGTCCGCAAATACTTATCCCAGAAATGCCTGTCACTTTCGACGGCCGCATAACCATGAACGGAGGATATGTCTTTTCGGGCGATAAAGTGCTGGTCGACCGACCTATAGCACGTGAGGCAAGCCGGCGCTGGCTCGACTTTGCCACTACCGAAGGCCTCTGCACAATGCTTTTCACAAACAACAGCATGGCTGTCAACAAGGTAACTCCTGAAGCCCTCGCGTTGCGCGACCAACTTGAATTTCAAATGCCACCCATGGTCGACATTGACGAGATGTACGACCGTGACATATATCAAATCATCGCGATGATGCCGCCCGAACACGACGCCGAGGTGGCTCGGATGCTGCCAGGTTGTCGACTGCCGCGTTGGCATCACGCATTTACCGACATAGTGATGGCCGACAACAGCAAGGCCGTGGGCATGGCAAGCCTCTGCCGTCATTTCGGCATTCGACAAGATGAGACCATTGCGTTCGGCGACGGAGGCAACGACGTCGAGATGTTGCGCTGGGCTGGAATCGGAGTTGCCATGGGAAATGCTCTCGACAGCGTCAAGGAACACGCCGATTTTGTCACAACCGATGTCGACAGCGAAGGCATTCTAAGAGCTCTTGACGAATTAGTATTCAATCCGACGGAAAGGGCCGCCGAACAACTGCGGTTGCGCAGGCTCCTGCATAACTACGAGGAACTACTGACCGACTGCGACGACGACCCGGCCTACATAGCCCGTGGCAACGGTTTCGCCGACGCCAAATACTCACAGGATTTCATCGAGAACCAAATCGAATCAATCAAATCAAAGTTGGACAAATTACAATAATACGACCCGTAATCCAGTCGGGTTCGGGTCGTATTTAGTTCGGCTTAGCATTGATTTTGTTCGACTTACGGTCGAACATAGTAGGCACCAAGGCCTACCTGATTCAGTATCACTACTTTGCGCGAAAATGTATCTTCATTGGAACACCATGGAAATCCCAAAGCTCACGCATCCGATTTTCGACATAGCGGCGGTACGGATCGCGTATGTATTGCGGTAAATTGCAGAAGAATGCAAATTGGGGATATGCCGTCGGCAGCTGGGTTATGTATTTGATTTTTATCCATTTGCCCTTGACCGAGGGTGGCGGATTCTGTTCCTTGACTATGGGGAGCAAGGTATCGTTGAGCTCGGCTGTTGAAATGCGACGGCTGCGAGCCTCGTACACCTGTTTGGCGGTTTCAAGCACACGGAAGATACGTTGCTTATTGATTACGCTGGTGAAAATGATGGGCACGTCGGTGAACGGTGCAATGCGTTCGCGGATAAGGTCTTCGAACTGGCGGTGAGTGTTGTTGTCCTTTTCCACAAGGTCCCACTTGTTCACCACAATGACAACACCCTTGTTGTTGCGCTGGATAAGCGAAAAGATGCTAATGTCTTGCTGTTCAATTCCCTGAGAAGCGTCGAGCATAAGAATGCACACGTCGCTGGCTTCGATGGCACGGATTGAGCGCATGACAGAGTAAAACTCCAAGTCTTCCGAGACTTTTTGCTTACGGCGCAGGCCGGCGGTATCGACAAAGTTAAAATCAAACCCGAAAAGATTATAGTGAGTGTAGACACTGTCGCGGGTGGTGCCTGCAATCGGCGTCACTATGTTGCGCTGCTGGCCTGTTATGGTATTGATAAATGAACTTTTGCCGACGTTGGGGCGACCCACAACCGTTATGCGCGGAAGATTGTCCGTGGGGTCTTCCTCGCCAGAATCGAAATCTTTGACCAATGCGTCGAGGAGCTCGCCTGTGCCGCTGCCGCTTATACCGGCAATGGGATATGGCTCGCCGAGACCGAGGCTGTAAAACTCGCCCAAACCGTCCATTTCTTTGGCGTTGTCGACTTTATTGGCGACGAGGAACACCGGCTTCGAGCACTTGCGCAACATATCGGCAACATCCTCATCCATCGGCGTTAATCCTTCACGAGCGTTGACGAGAAAAAGAATGGCGTCAGCCTCATCGATGGCTAAAGCGACCTGCTTGCGGATTTCAATCTCGAAGGCATCGTCGCCACCCATGACATAACCGCCAGTATCGATTACCGAGAAAAGTTTGCCGTTCCAGTCGGAGTGGCCGTACTGTCGGTCGCGAGTCACGCCTGCAGTTTCGTCGACAATAGCTCTACGCGATTCAGTAAGACGGTTGAAGAGGGTCGATTTGCCTACATTGGGGCGGCCTACTATTGCTACAAGGTTCATTTTTAGTTTTCTTCGGTTTTTACTATTTATCAAAGTAGTTATACCACAAGGGCATAACTACTTTGACTCGGATTATGAAAAGAATTTGTTTTTATCAGAGCATTTTGCGACGACCACCGCTTCCAAGGAGCAGGTTGAAACCAAACTTGAAATTGAAAGCTTTGGCCTCGACAAGATACATACTCGACACGTAATCAACCATCACATAGGTCTGTATAGCTGACAGTGGCGAGATGATGAAACCGGCACCGGGGTTGAGTGGGTCGACTTTTTCGCCGTCATATACAACAGATGAACCGACTATAACCTCAAGCCAATTGAACAAGTTGACACCGGCAGTGAGGGTGGTATTGTAACGGAAGGTATTCTTTTTGTCGTATTCGATGCCGTAGTTGCGCAGGTTGTATAGGTCGTCCTCGTTCTTGGTCGTGAGCAGACCTCTGTCGAACTGGCCGTGGAACAGCAGGCCGACGCGAGCCATAGTGCCGAGACTGACCGAAGCACCGATGTTGAGTTTTGTGGGAATGGCGTAATAGTAGTCGCCGCCTTCTCTTATCGAGTCGGGTTTGAGTTGTTCGACAAGTTTCGTGATGCCATCCATCAACGAATCGGATTGGATTTTGCCGCCGTTGATAAGCTGATTGATTTCAAATCCGCTGAAAGTTGTGTCGACGACTCCACCGCTCGGAGCCAAGGTGTAAATGTTGTTGTGCCAGTGCAAACCAGTCGAGAGGTCGATAATAGATGCCGATATAGCTATCGGGCCGAGCTGATACTTGGCTCCAAGGTCAAAGCCGAATCCCATGTTGACCTGTTTAGGATCAATAAAGCGCTTGATCATGGCCATTGTACCACCATTACGGTTGAGAGATGGTGTCGGGATACCGTTTTCGTTGATTTTGAAGCCAATCGCTGATGCCATCTGAACCTGATAGTATATCGAAGCGGTTATGTTTTCAAAATTGTCGTCAGTCTCAAGAGCTATACGGGTATTCTCCATCGACATATTGACTATTCCGTAGTAAATCTTGGCACGGACACCGACGGTGAGGTTAATCAGCGGGAAGCGATGACCGATACCGAAACTGCCCTCAAGATAGGACTGCATTCCGAATAGGTCGCCCTTGATTATATCGACATTGCGGCCGTGGCCGTTTTCGTCGACGTTACCATTAAGCAGGAAGTCCAATGACGAGATAGGCACTCCTAATGAGAAATTATTCTTCATTCGAAGGTTGGCGGTCAGGAATGTATTGTGGATACGCAGGCCACCACCGATGAGCTCGAGGTCTGTTCCAAAACGGAATTCGTTGTTTTTCTTGAGTGATGCAAACAACATATCAAGATCGATATATGTAATGCCGTCTTCAGCTCTCAGGAAATTGTTGAATCCGATGGGACTGCCGAAACGGAAGTTGGTAATACCTGGCAATGTGAGATAGAATGTGTTGCTCGCGGGAAAGAATGCAGGGTTGAGTTCGTTGGCCTGCGGTGCACGGAAAGCATGATAGAAAAGGTTGTTTTCCTCGTTGTAATTCTGAGCTACGGCGGAGTTGCCAATGGTTGCCACGAGAGCCGAAACTACTATAAGTCTGAATATCTTTTTCATCGTTATGTCCTCCGTTATAGTTACTTATTGATTAAAGGTATTGGCAACGGCTTTTCAGTCAAGGTCATGTCCATATTGGCGTTGAGACCGAGTTTGACGTATGCACGGATTCCCATGTAGTCGGATTTGCGCACCGCCACGTGTCTGCGGTTGGAGGTCGCTATACCGACGTTGAGTCGTATCATGGCTGCGTCTGGTAATTTGTTGAGGGTTGCAGTGTCCTCGATGCCGAAACGCAGAGGCAGTTGCGACGGGTCGGGGCCGTCGGAAATGTATGCACCATACTCGGGCGACCATTTAAGCAGCGAGCCCTTGATTTCGTCGTTAAAGACATTGGGTATGAGCACATTGCTGTCAGCATCGAGCACATCAGCATGTAACATGAGGTTGAACGGTATATTGTTCTTGAACGACATATTGAGGCTGGCATCCTCGATATCTAATTTGAGATCAGCTTTGTATTTTTCTTTCAGGGCGTCGATAATCGAATCCAATTTCATCGATTTCAAACCTTGCTCACCAAGCGAAAGGACATAAGTGTAAGGCAATAGACCGATTTTGAGTTTGAACGGGAAGTGGACACCGACCTCGGCAGTGTAGTTGATTCTGGAGAGCTGAATGCTGTCAAGCAAATCGTCGAAACCGAGCTGGGTCACGTCGCCAGCCACCAGCGAACTGAGGATGGCGAGACGCATACGTACTTTGACCTTGAGTTCCTTCGGTAATGCCGACACAATTTCGGCAACGTTGAATGTGGTGTCGATTCGACGGCCTTCGAGAATGGCGACGTTGTCAATGAGTCGCAGATTTTTCAAATCGTCGTATGTGTGTGGATTGTTGTTGTTGTCGACATATTCTATCAAAAGGCTGTCAATTGTTATCTTGACACTGCTTGATATCGTGCTGTCGATACCTAAATTTTCGCCTTTGAACCAGAGGTCGAGGTGGAGTCTGACCGAATCGAATTCGAGCGAGTCGATGGCAGTGAGGTCGACCGGAAGGTTCGAGAAAATGTTGACGTCCTGTTTGAACTCGAAAACGGTATCCTTGTACGACAGAGTGTCGGCATCTTTGGTTCTCGGACGGAAGCGACGGTGTTTGGTTTCGACGTTGGAGCCTTCGATAGATCCCGCTGTATCAAATGTGTACTCGATTGTGAGCACCTCTGCGTTCGGGTCGAGAATTCCTGTGAAATTCGAGTCGAGCATACCGAGAAGTGTGTTGAGAGTCACTTCGCCGTATCCGACAGGAACACCTAGCGTCGGGCTCACCGAGCCGGACACGTGTATCGGATTGCGCAACAGGTCTTTGTCCTCATCCCTCAAACATGAGGTCAGGCAGAGAGCAGCAAGTGCCGCAACAAAGAATAAGTTTCTTTTCATAATTTTAATGGTTAAAATTTTTGCAAAGTTACAAATAATTTTTGTATTAGCGAAAACTTTTTTAATTTTAGCCAAAAATCAGCGGCGCGACAGACGGACTTTCACCGTAATTGCATGGGGTTTTCATCGCCCCGAGGACATATAAAAACGAGGGGTGTCCGAACCATGGCCGAACCAAGGCCGAACCAAATACGACCCGAACCTATCCAACAACTTGATTTACAATAAGTTATGTAAAATTATATAACTTACTGATTTTTAACAAGTTGACCTATTTGTCACTTTTCGATTTTGACGTGGCGGAGGTCGAGGGCGTTCATGGCGTTGCTGCGCAGTCCGGTGACGCCTCGGTGGGTGAAGTGGAGAATCTGGTCGTAGTAGAGCACCACGACGGGCGCTTCGGCCATGACCAGGCTGTCCATGGCGCGATAAAGGTGGGCGCGGCGGTCGGGGTCGGACTCCGAGTTGGCGCGGTCGTACAGGCGGTCGAACTGTTTCGAGCCGAAATGCGTGTAGTTGGGACCCGACGGGCAGAAATTGCCGCTGTAGAAGAGCGACAGGTAGTTTTCGGCGTCGGGGTAGTCGGCAATCCAAGACCCGCGGAACCACGCCAGCTTGTTCTGCGCTATCTGCTCGCGCAACGCCGCCGGCGGGTTGACGTCGACTTTGACGTTGATCCCAATCAGGCCCAGTTGCTGCTGGATGTACTTGCAGAGGTCGAGATAACCCGCTGTGGTCGAGAGTTTAAGCTCGGGCAGTCCCCTACCCTCCGGGTATCCGGCCTCGGCCAGCAGGCGGGCGGCGCGCTCGGGGTTGTATTCGTAGCCGTAGGCGGCGGCCGAGTCGAACCCAGGCAGCCCGCAAGGCACAAATCCGGCCACTCCCGGGGCACCGATGTTGTTGCGCAGGTATTTCATCATCTTGCGGCGGTCGAAACCGCAGCTGATGGCCTGGCGCACACGGCGGTCGTGCAGCGGCGAGTCGTCGCCTGTCATGTTGAAGCCGAGATACTCGGTGTTGAGGAACGGCGTCGAGGTCATCACAATGCGGTCGGCGTATTTGTCGCGCAGGTTGCCCTCGGGGGTCAGGATTTCGTCCTTATAGCTGGCGTCGAGCGAGTTCATGAAGTCGAGGTTGCCCTTGACAAACTCGAGGAATACGGTCTGTTTGTCGACTATGAAGTTGACCGCCACCGCGTCGAGGTACGGCAGCCGGCGGCCTTCGTCGTCACACTGGAAATAGTTGTCGTTGCGGCGCAGCACAAGCTTGACGCCCTCTTTCCACATCTGGAAGCGGAAAGGTCCCGTGCCGCATGGGTGACGGCGGAAATCGGCGCCGTAGTGCTCCACCACCTCGTGAGGCACCACGCTGCAATACTGCATTCCCAGCAGGCTCAGGAACGGCGCGAAGGGACGGCGCAGACGGATGACGAAGGTGGTGTCGTTCTCGGCCGTGAAGCCGCCATCGGCCACCTCGCTGAAAATCCACAGGCCCGGCGACGCCACCGAGGGGTCAAGAATGCGGTTGAAACTGTAGACGAAGTCGGCGGCCACCACGCGGCGGGTCGAGTCGGCGGTGCCGAACAGTGCGTCCTTGTGGAAACTGACGTCGTCGCGCAGGGTGAAACGGTAGGTCGTGCCGTCGGGCGACACCGACCAGCTTTTGGCTATGGCCGGCCGCACCTCGAGGTTGCTGTCGAGCTCCACGAGGCCGCTGTACAGCTGGCTGCAGGCCCAGTTGAGGGCCTGGTCCTTGGCGAAAGCCGGGTCGAGGGTGGTGATGCCCGCCATCTCGTTGTAGCGGAAAATCATGCGGCCGCTGTTGTCGGGTCCGCTGCACGAACCCAACGCAGCCACAGCCGCCACCGCAATCAGTATGTGAACTTTCAATTTCATTTTGCAAAAATACAAAAAATTCCCGACATACTCGCAAAGACTTTTAAATTTTCACGTCAATTGCCTTACATCTTAACGTCAATTGCCGTTAATGTACCGTCAATTACCAGAAATTAAATTCACGAAAAATTCACGGTCATTAACGCCTAAAAAAAGTTTTTTCCGTGTAATTCCGAAAATTTTTGTAATTTTGCAGCGTCATTCGATAGGAATGGCAGGACATATAGGAAAGACGTTGTAACGGCGTTTTATCTGCGGCGTGTTTGAATCTCGCAAATTCAATTTGGAACCGTAATAACGCAATGTTCATCGTCCATTGGTTATGATATTATATGTATCATAATGCGTGGGCTTCAGCATTGCTTATTCTGTTCCAAGGGCAATGCGAGAGCCTAAACACGCGGGATAAGCAAAAAGTTGTTCCCGCGCTTTTTTATTTGTCTATTGAACGGGAAATATTAACCTTAAAACAATAGAAAAATGAAGAAACATTTATTGATTCTCAGTCTCGCCATGCTGGCGATGTGGCAAAATGCTTTTGCCTACGATTTCAGCTACACCTACCAAGGCCAGACGTTGTACTACAACATTGTCGACGGCAACGCGCAGGTGACGTATCAAAGAACTTCGTCTCCACGATACTCAAATCTCACAGGCAGCCTTTCCATTCCTGATTCTGTAACCTATAACGGCAACACATACGCCGTCACCTCCATCGGCAACGAGGCCT
>CADCPQ010000095.1 GCA_902803395.1 uncultured Bacteroidota bacterium | reverse complement strand
TTCGCCAGGCAGCAGCCATGGCAGCAGTATCTTGTCGGCTGTCTGGTTGAAGTTGCCCACGATGCCGAGCAGAAGCAACGGCCATGTGTATTTGAGCATCTTCTTCAGGAGCGGCACGCTGAAATCCGAAAGCCTGAAATCCTTGAGTTCCTTGATAAAGCCAAGTGTGACGATGGCAGTGCAGAAGAGGTTGATATAGAAGATGTACTTCACATTGTCGGCTTCGTCGTACCATGACATCCACGGCAAGTGGCTCCAGTGCGGCGCCACGAGGAAGACGAAGAGGTTGAGCGCCATGCTGAGTACGATGAATGTCATCTTCAGGCTGAAGAATTTCCACGGACGGCCATCGCGACGCAGACGGACGAAGAGTATGGCTTGGAAAGCGTCGATAGCCACAACGGTGGCCATGGCCCTGATGTATTCAGGATGGTCGCTATAACCCAAGAAAGCGCTGACAGGGCCAATAAAAAGCATCACCAGCAACAGGAAGACTGCCGCCACCGTGCCCACGGCGCTCAGCGCTGTGCAGAACACCTTGCGGCGGTCAACACCTTCGCGGTTGGCGTAGTAGAAGAAGGTCGTCTCCATGCCGAAGGTGAGGATAACCGCGAGCAGCGCCGTGTAGGCGTAGACGTTGGTCACCACACCGTAGCCGCCCGAGACGGCGCTGATGTGATAGGTGTAGACGGGAACGAGCAAGTAGTTGAGGAATCGCCCCACGATGCTGCTCAGGCCGTAGATGACCGAATCGGAAAATAATTTTTTTATTGACTGTGCCATAACAATAAAATTAACGAAATTACGTTATTTTTATTGTACCGAAAGTTGGAAATATGAAAAAAAATATTCTTCTCAAGGCTATGATGCTGACGGTCATGCTGTTGACTCTGGCTTCGTGCGGGCGGACGGTCGACATGACCGATGTCGTCGTGGTCCCCGAGCCGCTTTTTGTCAACAAGCGCTCTGGCTCGTTCACCCTCACCGGCAGCCCGGAGATATACCTCATGGGTCTCGGACAGAACTCGCCGACCGCCAAATACATAACAAAGTCGTTGCGTTACGCGCACATTCGGCCTCAGTTTGTTGGCACTCCGGTGTCGGGCTGCATAACGTTCGGCCTCAACGACACCCTCAACCCCGAGCTAGGCGACGAGGGCTACCTGCTCGAGGTGCGCAACGACGGCATTTCCATCACCGCCAACACCGAAGCCGGCCTCTTCTACGGCTACCAGACGTTTCTGCAGCTGCTGCCTGCCGACATGAACGAAGTCCCCTACCGACACATCGGCATTCCCGAGTGCACTATACTCGACAATCCGCGTTTCGCATGGCGCGGCGCGCATTTGGACGTGAGTACGCATTTCTTTTCGACGAAGTTTATAAAAGAATATATCGACATAATGGCACAGCTGAAACTCAACAAGTTGCAGCTACTGTTGTCGAACGATTACGCCTACCGACTGGAGTCGGAGCATTTCCCGTTGCTCAACGAGGTAGCCTCGTTCCGCGCCGACCGCAACGGTGTGGCGTGGGATTCCATTGAGCCCGCCAGCCCTTCCGAACGCTGCACCTACGGTGGCTATTACACGTCGCGCCAGATTGCCGACCTCGTGGCCTACGCCGCCGACCGCCATGTCGAAATCATCCCCGAGCTGTCGCTGCCGGGTGGCGTGACGGCAATGCTGGCCGCCTATCCCGAGTGGTCGTGCCACCCCGACTCTACCAATCTCGTGCCGGTCGGTCCGTTCTGGCCGCACAACAGCGTACTGTGCATGGGAGCCGACAGCCTGATGTCGACAGTGTTCACGCTTCTTGACGAGGTGATGGCCATGTTCCCGACTCGCTATGTCAACCTTGGGCTCGACGCTGCCGCCACCGACAATTGGGAGTCCTGCCCCAAGTGTCAGTCGGCCATGCGCCAGCACCATCTCCGGAGTGAGTCGCAATTGCAAACTCATTTTGTGTCCGAAATCGAGACCTATCTCGCCGACCGCGGCAAAGTGCTGATTGGACGCAACTTTGAGACGACTTCGGTTGGCCCCGAATCCATTTTGCAGTGCCAGTCGAGCGTTAAGGACTGCCAGCAGTTCGCCTACCGCGGCAATTTCGTTGTGCTCAGTCCCGACGAATATTCGTTCGATGCCTATCAGGCCGACTACCGCTACCATCCGCAGTCGGCTCCGCGGCTTGTGACGCTGCAACGTGTTTATAATCACGACCTTGTGCCGCAGGTGACAAACACTCATGTCGTGTCGCACATTCTCGGCGGACAGTGTTCGCTTCCGACCGAGCGGATAACAACGCCCTCCCAGGTCGAATTCATGCTTCTGCCGCGACTTTGCGCCATGGCCGAAAACCTATGGACCCAGCCCGACAACCGCAACTGGCGTCGTTTCCGCCGCAACGTCCGACTTTGCAAGAACCGTTTTGCCGCTCACGGCTACACTTTTTGCGAGGGGTCGTTCAAACCCGTGTTCCGAACCTATGACGCCGGCGCCGGACAATACGACGTGGCCCTCGAGACCGAGGTTCCCAACACCTATATATTTTATACCCTCGACGGCTCCGACCCGACCGAGCAGTCGCCCATCTATCTCGGTCCAATCCGTCTTGCATCGGGTACTCACATCAAAACCCTTACCGTTTACGACGGGCAGCAACGCGAGGGCGTTTACGAATTTGTCATCGGAAAATGAAAAACATTGTCGATTCCATAGCCGCCTCGCGCGACATCACCCTCGACCAGCTCAAGACACTGCTTGCCGCCACCGACGACGAGGCTGTGAACTATCTTTTTTCACGAGCCCTCGAAACCTGCCGCTCGGTTTATGGCAACGCCGTTTTCATGCGTGGCCTGATTGAACTCAGCAACCATTGCAAGAACGACTGCCTTTACTGTGGCATCCGTCGCAGCCACACCTCGGTCACACGCTACCGTCTCACGAAAGAGCAGGTGCTCGAATGCTGCTCGACCGGCCATGGGCTCGGATTCCGGACCTTCGTGCTGCAGGGCGGCGAAGATGGTTGGTACACCGACGCGGTGATGGTCGACATCGTTGCATCCATCAGGTCGCAATATTCCGACTGCGCGATAACTCTGTCGCTTGGCGAGCGCAGCCGCGAAAGCTACCAGCGCCTGTTCGACGCCGGCGCCAACCGCTACCTGCTGCGTCACGAGACCGCCAACGCGGCCCACTACGCCAGTCTGCACCCCGCCGAGATGAGTTTCGACAACCGTATGCGTTGCCTGCAGGAACTGAAAGAGATTGGTTATCAGGTGGGTTGCGGTTTCATGGTCGGCTCCCCGGGCCAGACTCCTGAAACCCTCTTCGACGACCTCCAGTTCATCCGTTGTTTTGAGCCGCAGATGGTGGGTATCGGACCGTTCATACCTGCGTCTGGCACCCCATTCGAGAACGAACCCGCCGGCTCTGTCGAGACCACCCTGCGTCTGCTCGCCATTATCCGTCTGATGAACCCCCGTGTGCTGCTGCCGGCCACAACGGCTTTAGGCACGATGCACCCACGTGGCCGCGAGCGTGGAATCCTGGCCGGAGCCAACGTGGTAATGCCCAACCTCAGCCCGAAGGACCATCGCAAGGACTACGCCCTCTATGACAACAAACTCTGCACTGGCGACGAGGCCGCCGAGTGCCGCGTGTGTCTCGACCGCCGAATCCGTACCACCGGAAGCCAGTTGGTGGTCGACCGCGGTGACTATCGTAAGTAACTACTTTATAGTCAAGATATTGTAACTCTCTGTTCGGCCTTAAATCGGCCCCGAGTCGACTTGTCCGAACCAAGGCCGATGTAAGGCCGACCCAAACCCGACCCGAACCTATCCAAAGACTTGATTTTCAAGAGATTATATAATAACAGCCAACTTATTGATTTTCAATAAGTTGGCTATTGGGTGAATTTGGACTTAATTTTCCAATGCTTTCATGATGGCAGCGGCTGCTTTTCGGCCGGCACCCATGGCGAGGATTACCGTTGCGGCACCGCTCACGGCGTCGCCGCCTGCGAAGATGAGCTTGCGGCTGGTCTGCCCGTTATCGTCGGCCTTGATGCCGCCACATGTCTCGCATTCGAGACCTGGTGTGGTGGTGCGTATGAGGGGGTTGGGGCTGGTGCCGAGGGCTGCCACGATGGTGTCGGCCTCGACATCGCACTCGCTGCCTTCAATCGGCGAGAATTTGCGGCGGCCTTTCTCGTCGGGCTCTCCCATTTCCATGCGCACACAGCGAAGGGCGCGCACGGTGCCGTCTTCGTTGCCGAGAATTTCGAGCGGCGCGGTCTGGAACATGAACTGGACACCCTCCTCCATGGCATGGTGCACTTCTTCGCGACGGGCTGGCATATCCATCTCGCCACGGCGGTAGACCACCGTCACCTCGCTGCCGAGTCGCAGGGCGGTGCGCGCGGCGTCCATGGCCACGTTGCCGCCGCCCACGACTATGACTTTGCGACCTAAATAAATAGGTGTGTCGTACTGCTCGTCGTAGCCGTGCATGAGGTTGGTGCGGGTGAGGAGCTCGTTGGCGCTGATGACGCCGATGAG
>CADCPQ010000094.1 GCA_902803395.1 uncultured Bacteroidota bacterium | reverse complement strand
CCTTGTCGCCTTTGAGGTGACGGAGCACGGTGGCTTTTACCGAAGCACCGGCGATGTAGGGTTTTCCGATTTCGACGTTGCCGTCATTGTCTTTGAGCATCACGGTGTCAAAAGAAACCTCGCTACCCTCGTCGTTTTTCAGACGGTTGACGAAGATCTTCTGATCTTGGGCGACCTTGAATTGCTTTCCTGCGATTTCTACAATTGCGTACATTTTTGTTTAAATATCTGGTTTTTAATAACTTCTATTATGTTTCACGCCAATATTCTGACGCTAAACGAATTGCAAAGATACTAACATTTTTTGAACTGGCAAAAATATTTTTAAATATTCTGCATTTTTTATCACGAACAGGGCTATTTTTTTGAAATTTTCCGGTATGCCGACAATAATGCACTTTTGTCGATTTCAGGCATTGGCGATGTGGTCTGTCCGGCAGAAGTTGTATCGATGTCGAGGTGGACGAGCTGTTTGGCAGTGCCGGCGAATATGCCGAGAGCTCCTTTGACATTGCCTGTAACTTGCGATGGCTCGGCGAACATGGTGGTGGCGCTTTGTGCCGACGACACTTGTGACAGGTAGTCAAGCCGTTCGGGGGTAACCGATTCGACGCAGAGGGTGTAGTCGTGGATGTATGGCTCGACCTCGTTGGTGTCGACTAACTTGAGCACCATGAGTGTTACGCTGTAGTTGCTGCCGTCGACAAGTTCGTCGGTATATAGCATGTCTTTGTAAAAGTATCCACCGAGTGAATTTGACACGGATACCGCTGGCGAGGTTATGCGAGAGTCAAAACATACAAAATATGGGTTGTAGGTGGTGTCGATAGTGTCGAACTTTTCGGTGAATGGGTTGAATCGCATGCCGCTGTCGCGCTCCATAACGTTGATGTGGTAGTATTCGTCGTAGTTGGCATTGTCGGCCACGTTGAATTTTATCACGACCATACGGAAGAGGGTGCTGTCGATTCGGGCGGAGATGTTGGAGAGCGAGGGCATACGTGGTATATAGGTTTGTGCGCTGACGGACTTCCCGTTATGGAAAATTGATATGTACAGGGAGTCGTCGGCCGTGGCGGTGTAAGGGAAAAAGTAGTTGCAGCCGCTCGTCGAATCAGGGTATTGGGGAACACCGTTGACATAAAGGGTCATGTCGACATCGTCGAGGGGGTGGTTGTAGTCGTCGAGGAAGAAACGTGTCTTGGTGAAATTGACGAACATCCGGTTGCCGTTTGATGGTATGGCGTTGAGCACGAGTGGCGACTCGAGGCCGCTTTCGTCTATTTCCATAACCTCTTCGCACGAGGTGGCGAATAACGTCAGAACTGCAATCAGTAATATGTTTGTTATTCTTTTCATGCTTATTTAAAAATATAATGTATATGCCACCGACGGCAGAATGGGGAACAGCGAGAGTTTGACCAGTGCCGAGTTGTAGTTTCCGCTCGTGTAACGACGGCTTTGATAAATCATATATGGGTTCTTGCGGTTGTAGACGTTGTAGACGCTCACGTTGATGGTGCGGTGCATATTGTGGCGTTTGAACTGGCGGTGGAAGTTGGCTCCGATGTCGAGGCGGTGGTAGTCGGGCATACGGAAGTTGTTGCGGCTGCTGATGTAGGGCAATGTGCTGTTGCGCCCGGCAAGTTCAGGGTTGTTGTATTCCTCGGGGTCATCGGTTGCCACCGCATATTTTTGCATGGCGAGGGTGGCGGCGTTGCCGGTGCTGTATACCCATGTGGCACTGACGTCGATGTTGTTGCTAATCTTGTAGGAAATCACGATTGACACATCGTGCCGACGGTCGTATTTGGCTGGGAACGGTCGCCCGCCATTGAGTTCTTGTCCTGGGCGGTTGAAGCGGTGCATTGTGCGACTCCAGGTGTAACCAATCCAGCCGGTCAAGTTTCCAAAATTGCGTTGTATGAGTGCCTCGATACCGTAAGCCCAACCGTCACCAGTGACAACAAGGTTTTCCCATCCCTCGGATGTGCCGAAAAATGAGGCACCGTCCTTGTACTCGATTAGGTTCGACATACGTTTGTAGTAGCCTTCGATGGAAAAATCGGCTATCCCGCTGCGGCTGTAGAAGAGGCCGGCGGCAACCTGATGAGACTCCATGGGGGCGATATTTCTCGTCACTGGAACCCAGAGGTCGGTGGGCATACTTATGCTTGTGGTCGACAGCAGATGCATATACTGTTTCATATAGGCGTATCCGGCTTTCACCGAGAGGTCGTCGGCAATCATTATGCGGCTCGACACACGCGGTTGGAACGATGGGTAGAAAGTGTTGTCGACGAAGAACCCGCTTGCGTGGAAACCGACGTTGAGTTTGACATTTTCGCCAAGTTCCCAGTCGTCTTCGGCGAACAGCACCGCCTCGGTGGCCGGAACCATACTGCTGTTGATTGTGGTGTCCAACGTCAGCTTTTCGCCCATCTGTATCTGGTCGAGGTAGTCGATATGGGTGCTGACAACCTCAGGGGTGAAGAAATGCCGAGTCAAATACGACCCGAACCTGATATCATGCTCAGGCAGAGGATTGTAGTTGAAATCGGCGCGAAGAGAGATGTCTTTGATGCCAGAACTGTATGTGCCGTCGATAATCGAAGTGTCTGTTTCTCCGTTGATTTCGGCCAGCTTGCTGATGTTGCCGACAATTTTGTTGTTGTATTGTGTGTAGGCGGCGGTGAGGTCGAAGAAAAGTTTTGGGTTTATCACATAGTTCCAGCGCAGGGCGCCGACAAGGTTGCCCCACTGGTTGCGGAAACCGAGATTTTGGTCCTCCATCAGGCTTGAAACGGTCTGCACCGAGCCGTATACGTCGTCCTTGCCAGCGTAAAAAGTGGCGTACAAACGACTGCGATCGTTGAATTTATGGGTTGCTTTGGCATTGAGGTCGTAAAAGTAATATCCAGCCCCGTAGTCGCTGTTTTTGGAGTTTGTTGACGTAGTGTCGCCACTGAATTTTGGGATGAAATACATTATCAGCGGAAGCAGGGTGACGTCGGCGTATGTGCGCCTGGCCGAGATGCTGAAAGTGGTGCGTTCTTTCACTATCGGGCCTTCGAGGCTGACTTTTGCCGAAATGAGGCCTATGGATGCATTGCCGTGCAGTTCTTTGTCGTTGCCATTGTTGGTGGCCACGTCAAGGACCGACGACAGACGGCCGCCGAAGCGCGCCGGGAACGAACCTTTGTAGAGGGTGACGTTTTTGACGGCGTCGGTATTGAAGGCCGAGAAGAATCCCCCGAGGTGGGTGACGTTGTAGAGCGGGATTCCATCGAGCAGGAAAAGGTTCTCGTCAGGGCCTCCGCCGCGCACATACATTCCGCTGTTGCCTTCCGAGCCGCTCTGTACCCCAGGCATGAGCTGTAGTGCCTTGATGAGGTCAGCTTCGCCGAACATAACCGGCACGGCCTTGATTTGCTCGACGGTGACTTGCATCGCGCTCATCTGCGACGAGCGGGTGTCGCCAGGCCTTTCGGCGGTGATGACAACCTCGTCGAGTTGAATGGACGGCTTGAGCTCGACGTTGAGTGAGGTGTTGCGGTTGAGCCGCAGGTTGAAATATTGTGGTTCGTAGCCGATATAGACCACGCGAAGATTGACGGAGTCGTCCTTGAGGGTGAGCGAGTAGCGCCCGTTGACGTTGGTTACGGTGCCTTTGCCCGAGCGAGAATCCTGGACGGTGGCGCCTATGAGCGTCTCGCCTGTCGTTTTGTCGGTTATGGTGCCTGACACAGTGTGAGTCTGCGCCGACAGAAGAGTCGGCGAGAGGGCGATGATGAGGGTTAACAGTTTGATTATTATATGTCTCATTGTGAGTCAGGTGGCTTGTAAATGGAGTGCAAAATTAACAAAAAAATGCGATATGGCGGTATTTTTTAATAATTATTAAGAAATGAGTCTGACATCGGCTTAACAGAACAATAAAAAACGTGGCGCAAGATTGCTCCAGCGCCACGTTCAAAGTGTGTATGAATCAGCCGCAGTGGATGAAACTTTTGACCAATTCGAGGGTTTTGTCGGCGTCCTTGCCGATTTCGGCACGGAGTGTACGGTCGTTGAACGAACGCAGTTCGCTGATGATGCCGTCGATGAGGCGAGAGTCGAAAACGCCGTCCTCTTCGTACACGGTGCGGTCGCGTTCCAACAAGTCGGCACTGGCGGCGCAGCTGTCGGGCAAAACGGCCAGACGGTTGAGCACATCCTCATGTTCGAAGATGTTGACGCTGACGTAGCGGTCCTTGGCGTATTGCACGGCATTTTCCATCTCGAAGCCGTGGCGGGCGGCCACAGTCATGCCTGCAAGCAGCAGGTAAATGTTGGCCGAGCCGTCGGGGGTGCGGAGCTCGATGGTTTGCTTGCGGCTGAAATCGACTTCGGTGTTTTTCTCGAGGGGGTTGGCGTGGGCCATCATGTTGCCGCTACCCTTAGTCCAACCGAGCGGGACGCGCACCATGGCCGAACGGTTGCGGTCACCCCAGCAGATGTTGGTCGGAGCCTCCTGATGGGGCACCAGACGGAAGTACGAGGTTGGGTTGGTGTTGCCAAACGCTGTGAGAGAACCAGCGAGGTCAAGGATGCCAGCAATGGTCTTGTGGGCTACATCGGTAAGGCCGTTGGGGCCGACGTACATATTCTCGCCGTTGCGGCTGACGCGGGTGTGGACGTGCATACCGCTGCCAGCCTTGCCGATGGTGATTTTCGGTGCAAAGGTGACAGTGATGCCGTACTGGTAGCCGAGGGTGCGGAGTATCCATTTGGCTATGACGAGCTGGTCGGCGGCAGCTTCGAGGTTGGTAGGCAGGAATTCGATTTCGTTCTGCTCGTACATGGTGTCGCCGACGGTGAAGTTGCCGACTTCGGAATGGCCGTATTTAATCTCGCCGCCAGCTGCAGCGATGAGACGCATGGCCTCGGTGCGGAAAGCGCCGAATTTGCAGAAAGGTTTCGACTCGTGGTAGCCGCGTTGGTCGGCAGGCAGATAAGATTCCTCTTTGGGTGCGATGACGTAGTATTCCAGCTCGCCCATCACCTCGAATTCCATGCCGGCAGTGGCTTCGCGGAATGCGCGTCCAGCTTTTTGCAGGGTGTATTCGGGGGCCATTGCGAAGGGCTCGCCGTCCTTGGTGTAGAAGCTGCAGAGCAGGTCGAGGGTGGGAACCTCGGTGAAGGGGTCGATGAAAGCGGTGCGGAAACGCGGGATGACATACAGGTCCGAGTTGCCAGCCTCGATGTAGGGGAACAGCGAGCTGCCGTCGACGCGCTCGCCCGACGTCAGCACCTCGTCGGCGTGTTTGAGGCTCTGGATGACGAAGTTGAGCGTCTTCAGACGCCCGTCGTTCGCCATGTAGCGAAAGTTGATCATCTCGATTTCAAACTCCTCGATGACCTTGAGGATATCTTCCTTAGTGAATTCAGCCATAGGCTTTTGCAGGAATTGCACCAGAGGGTTGGGGTTGAATTTAAGTTCGTCTTGTGTCATTATATATATGGTTTTAAAAATGGACTGCAAAAGTACGACAAAAAAACGACATGACAAAATAAATTTTTGTTTTTTGCGTTATTATTTGTCGTCGACCACAATTTCGTCGCAGAAAAGGTACGACGGCTGGCCTGCGGAAGGGTGCCACTGTGGCAGCGGGCCTGCGTTGCGGGCAACAACGCGCAAATATTTGGTCTTGAGCCTTAGGTTACGTATTGTGCAGGTGTTCACCATAGGACCATTGTGCCGGAAATCGGGTGTGAAGTGTTCGGTGCGCAGCAATTTCCAGTTCTGGCCGTCGCGTGAGGCATAGACTTCGATTTCGCACGGTGAGAGAATCCAGTCGCGCGAGAATTGCAGAAAACGCATTGTGACGGTTTCGACGTGAGTGGCCGATGCAAAGGCGAGCGCGGCGTCGATGTCGTTACCTTGGTAGCCTTGCCAATGCCCGTCGGCGTAGTCGTCGTCGGAGCCCAGTTGGCCATCGGTGAGGGCGTCGTTGCCACCGCCGTTGTAGGCCTCACGGTAGGTGCTGTAGTTCGTTCCGAGTTTTACGGCGGCTCCCAAAGCCTTGTGGACCAGGACATATTGCTCGGAGTAGGTCGGAGTGCCCCACTTGTCGAACATCGCCGCACGGATTGTGCAGCTGCGGTCGACCTCGATGTAGGCGTTGTAGATTTTCGAGCCGCGAGTGGGCTTGCTGCCATCAAGTGTGTAGTAAATCGGACCATGCGCCGAAAGTGGCGGATTCAGTGCAATCACACCGCCTTGCGCCTGAATGAAGACATGGTACGGCGCCGCCAGCACCTCGCGGCCCAGTTTGTCGTAACGCGAAGCCACCACATCGCGCCAGTGGTCGGTGCATTCGGCGTCCCAAAGACGCAGATACTCGCGTTTGAGGTCGAGCAGACGGTTCATGAACTTATCGCTCATCCGGCTCACTGCCGTCGAATCTGGACAGTTCTTCAATGCGGCCATGAGCTTGATTTTATGCGCGGTGAGCGTGATGCGGTTGACGGCATAGCGGGCGTGTGGAGTCAGTTCGTCGAGTGCGACGGCGCGAGTGGCTTCAAGGACGCGGTTGGCTCGGACGGTGTCAGCTTGGCCGAAAATCGGGCTGTACAGGGCATCGACCTCGAACCAGTCGCCCACGTCGGGATTGTTGCGCAGGCGGAGCAGGGCACGATAGGAAGCCGGCTCGCGACGGTCGTACAGACGGGAGTAGTTCTGGTCGAACACTTCGAGTCGCTGCCTCATCTCGGCCTCGGCTTGTGCCGGGTCGGTGGCCTCGATTGGGTGCCAGGCCATTTCGGCGGCCCACGCCACGATGTAATGGCTGGCTCCGAACAGCGATTCGCCGCGGTCGTCCCATGCGGTTAGCATAAATCCCTGGGCGCCATGGCGATGGCCGTCGCGGGCGAGGTTGGCGATGTTGACCATCCATGCCGCCGGGTCGGGTGCCACGGTGCTTGACTGGCTGGTGCTTGCGGCCACCAAGAAGTTGACATTGGCGTCGACAAACGGCTTGAGAACAGCGTCGTAGCTGGCCAACGGGCTGTAGGCCCAAGCGATGTAGGTCATGTCGGCAGGAAGTTGGTTCATCATGTCGGGATTTTTGGCCACTATGTCGCCCCACATAAGCAGTTGGAAACCATAGGGTTTCAGGATTTTGGCCACGCGTTTTATGTGGCGGCAGTAGGCGGCGTCGGCACCGACGCTGTCGACGAATCGGTGCGAGCGGCCGCTGCCGAGGGCTTCGGTTTCGTCGCAGTTGATGTTGAACATTTTGGCGCGACGGTTGGCACGAGCAACCTCGCCAAGTCGCTGGTGCAGAAAGTTATAGGTACTTCCCGACGAGGGGTCTACTGATGCCGGGGTATCCTTGATGTTGTCGTAGAATGGGCTCGCCAAAGTTTTCTCGAAGTGTGCCAGACACTGCATATTGGCAAAAATCGAGCGGTGGTCTTCGGCGGTCGGGATGTCGCGGGCCGACAGGGGTGAGAGGTCGCTCATCGAGTCGCTGTAAAAGGTGTGCTCGGTGTAGTATGAGTTGGCGTTAAGACGCAGTTGGTCAGCCAGTTGAAGCTGCTTTTCGGTGAAACTGCGCGATGGTATAGGTCCACGGCTTATGTCGTCCTGAAACCCACGGAATTCGAATGCGGGCCAGTCGGTCACGGTCATGCAAGGCAGGCTGTCGTGCCACGCGGCAGCCAGTTTCTCGACGAATTGTGCGGCGTAGTCGTAGCCGGCGAAGTCGACATATTCTATTGTCAGCCCCGTTTTGTCGATGATTACGCGGTAGGCCTGGCTTTGGTTCTCGGCGCCATCGATACGGCTCACGAGCCTGTTCTGGATAGGGGGCACACCGATGTAAAAGCCGTCGGCGCGCTCCACGCGTTGGGGCGACGGTATGGTTCGGACGTTAAACGGTTGGGATTCAGCGGATACGGCAAAAACCAAGGCCGCTATGAGGATGGCTGTTCGACGCATATAAATGGTGTTTTTGTCGGTGCAAAGATACATAAAGTTCGGGAATTTTGAGTATTTTTTTTGAGGGTGTCCGAACCATGTCCGAACCAAGGCCGAGCCAAGTACGACCCGAACCCCTCCAAAGACTTGATTTCCAATAGATTATGTATTTGTGTGATAATTTACTGGAAATCAATGAGTTCGTCGTTTTTGAGGGTTGTCGGTTCCACCCCGGGGCAGGGTGGGGTGGGAGTGGACTTTTTTGCGTTGCGGATAAATGTTTTTTTTGCAGTTTGAGGTGTTTTTATAAATTATTCCACAAAAAAATGTTATATTTGCACTTGTGATTTGATTTTGAATTTTACGCTAATATGTTAAAAATCAAGCGCGGACTCGACATCCCAATCGATGGCGAGGCGCAGAAAAATATTGTCGACGCCACTTTTGTTGGCGATTACGCGGTGCAGCCGCCCGATTTTGTGGGCCTGACGCCACGTTTGCAGGTGGCCGAAGGCGACACGGTGGAGTGCGGGCAACCCCTTGTTTCTGACAAGGCCGACCCGCGAGTGGCGCTCACCTCGCCTGTGAGCGGCACGGTCAAGGCCGTGGTGCGTGGCGAGAAGCGCGCGCTGCTGGCCGTGGTGGTGGCTTCGGACGGCCGTCGCGACGGATGCGAGGTCGACACTGGCGACCTTCGTGCGATGTTGCTCCGAACCGGAATGTGGTCGCTGTTGAAGCGTCGTCCTTTCGGCACCATCCCTTCTCCCGACGGGAAGCCCAAGTCGCTGTTTGTGAGTTGTTTCGACTCGGCACCGCTGGCCCCCGACTACGACTTTGTGCTCGCCGGACGCGACGAGGATTTGGCCGCTGGATTGCAGGCTCTCTCGACACTTACCGACGGCGAGACCCATGTGTGCGTTCGTCCGTGGCAGCGGCTTGCATCGGTGGTGCGGCGCGTCGCGCAGGACTCTGACAAAATCGTTTTCCACGAGGTTGTCGGGCCTCACCCCGCCGGCAATGTCGGCACACAAATCAACCGTATCGACCCTATTAACAAAGGCGATGAGGTGTGGACCGTGGGTGTACAGGAGGCGGCCATGATTGGTCGCACATTGCTGACCGGCGTCTACAACCCCGTCAAGACAGTGGCCGTGGCCGGTCCGGCGGCGTCACACCCCCAATACTACAAAATCCGTGCCGGAGTGGCACTGCATGACATTTTGTCAGGTCAGATAGCCAACCCCGACTACCCTGTCATGTCGGACAACGCAAAATCCGGGGTGCGTGTCGTTTCGGGCAACGTGCTCACCGGAAGCAATGCCGGCCTCGACGGCTACCTCGGCGCTCGCGACTCGATGGTCACGCTTTTACCCGAGGGCGACCAGTACGATTTTATGGGCTGGCTGATGCCGGGGCTGAAGAAATACAGTTTCAGCCGCACCTTCATCAGCGGAATGCTGCATGATATGCTCCCAAAGAATCTCAATTTTCAATTTTCAATTTTCAATTCGTTCAACACCAATGTCCATGGTTCGGTGCGTCCGTTCCTGTTCACCGGCTCGTTCGAGCAGGTCTTCCCATTCGACATCTACCCGCTGCAGCTCATCAAGGCCTGCATTGTGGGCGATGTGGAGCTGCAGGAGAAGCTCGGCATCTACGAGGTCGAGCCCGAGGACTTCGCCCTGTGCGAGTTCATCGACCCCTCGAAGACCGAGATACAGACCATCATACGCGAGGCACTTGAAGTCCTCAGAAAGGAGGCTATCGCATGAGACTAAAATGGTTAGAAGATTGGTTTGACAAGATTGAGCCCAAGGGCAAGTGGAGCTGGCTGGGGAGCACCTACGAGGCGTTCCACACCTTCGCCTTCACCCCCAAGACTGTGACCCGTGCAGGCGCGCACATCCGCGACGCGGTTGACATGAAACGCAGCATCATCATTGTGGTGATTGCCCTCATCCCCGCTCTG
>CADCPQ010000093.1 GCA_902803395.1 uncultured Bacteroidota bacterium | reverse complement strand
CTGGAATGAGACGCCGACACCTTCGAAATTGCCTTGCAGGCTTTCGTTGGCGCGGTCGACATCCTTCGCGGCGATGTAGATGCTGTGGGGGTCGAGGGTTTTGAGCATGGCTTTGACAGCCTCTTCGCTCAAGTGGTTCATGTCGGGTGTTTCGACGTAGTTTTTGTCGACCAGTTTCATCAATTCGAGTACTCGCCCGGTGCCGGCTGTCGTGTCGACTGACATTTTGTCAGCCGTTTCAGCTTTGGCACGTTTTTTTCTGACTTTGTCTTGAGCCGTGGCCGGAACTGCCAGCAGAGCAACCAATATAAGGATGATTATTTTTTTCATTTTGAGTTTAATTTATTCAGCGGCAGGCATTTGTTGGCTCAGGCAGTGGAAACTTCCGAGACCCCAGATTATGTCGGTCGAGTCGATACCAATCACTTCGCGGTCAGGGAAACAGGCCTCGAGGATGTAGGCTGCCTCATTGTCGGTGAGGCAACGGTAGGTCGGGAAAATGACCTTGCCGTTGGCGAGATAGAAATTGGCGTATGAGGCCGGCAGACGCTGGTTTTCGTAAAAGACCATGTCCGGCATGGGAAGTTCGACGATTGTCGGCTGTTTGCCGTTGGCGAGACGACACTTTTTGAGCAGCTCAAGGTTCTGACGCAGAGGCTCGTAGTTCTCGTCCCATACATCCTCCTCGACGGCGGTGACGATGGTGTCGGCCGAGACAAAGCGTGACAAGTCGTCGACATGGCCGTCGGTGTCGTCGCCCACAATGCCGTCGCCGAGCCAGATGACGTTGCCAACGCCGTAGTAGTCACACAGATAGCGTTCGATTTGGTCGCGACTGAGGTCGGGGTTGCGGTTGGGGTTGAGCAGGCACGATGTCGTGGTGAGCAGGTCGCCGCATCCGTTGACATCGATACTGCCACCCTCCATGACAATGCCCGGCTCGAAGAAATCCATGTCAGGCAAAAAGTTATGAACATGGCAAGGTATCTGAGTGTCAAGCTCGTAGGGATATTTGCCGCCCCAGGCGTTGTGGTTCCAGTTCACTATGGCACGCTTTTTGCTGTCGTTATGATTGAGCAGGAATGCGGGACCGTGGTCGCGGCACCATGCGTCGTTCGACGGAAAGATGTGGAACACAATGTTTTCCATCTTGGCCCCGATGGCTTCAAGCGCTGCTGCTGCGCGCTCCTGCATCGCGAGGTCGTTGACATTGATGTGTACCTGCTCGTTTTCGGCAAGTGTCTTAATAAAGAGGTGGTACGACGGGAATATGGTGTTGATTTTTCCGGGCCAGGAATCCTCGTTGTGCGGATAGGTGAGCCAAGTGGCCTCGTGGCGGTGCCATTCGGCCGGCATGTAGTAGCCAAGTTCTTTCGGGGTCATAAGTCTAATCGATATAACGTTTGAGTATGGGGTCGTAGCTGTCGATGCGGCGGTCGCGCAGGTAGGGCCAGTGGCGGCGGTAGTGGTCGCTCTGGTCGAGGTCGAGTTCCTCGATGTGGAGGTCTTCCTCTTTGTGCGGCGACTGGTAGAGCACCCTGCCGAATGCGTTGGTGACGAAACTGCCGCCCCAGAACTGCATCCCGCCTTCCATTCCGGTACGGTTGACGCTCACAACCGGCACCCCGTTGGCCACCGCGTGGCTGCGCTGGATGGTCTGCCACGCCTCGTATTGCTCGCGGTTGTCGTGCTCGTTCTGGCGCACGTCCCAGCCTATGGCGGTGGGGTAGAAGAGTATCTGGGCGCCCATCAGGGCCGTGATGCGCGAGGCTTCGGGATACCACTGGTCCCAGCAGATGAGGACGCCGATGGTGGCAAATTTTGTGTGGAACACCTTGTAGCCCAAATCGCCGGGGGTGAAGTAGAATTTCTCGTAGTAACCAGGGTCGTCGGGGATGTGCATCTTGCGGTATTTGCCTAAGTATGAGCCGTCGGCGTCGAACACGGCCGTGGTGTTGTGGTAGAGTCCCTCGGCGCGTTTCTCGAACATCGAGCACACTATCACGACGCCCAGCTCCTTGGCCAAAGCGGCGAAGTGTTTCGATGTGGGTCCCTCGGGGATGGGCTCGGCCAGACGGAAGTTCTCGTAGCGCTCCTCGTCGCAGAAATAGAGCGAGGCGAACAGCTCCTGAAGGCAAATTATCTGCGCACCGCCCTCGGCCAGACGGCGCACCTGCTCGGTGTAGCGGGCTATATTTTGCTGTTTGTCAGCAACACAGGACATCTGTGCGTATCCAACTTTCACTTTCATGTCGTTGTATTTTGAACTTGCAAAAATACAAAAAAAAATCGAATCAGCAACTTTTCGTGCCGAAAAACTTTTCAACACGCCGGTTTAGGCCCCCGGTCAGAGCGCGAGGTGGACCGACGGCGAGGCCTGTCCGTCGTGGTTGGCGGCGAAGCCGTACAGGTGCACGGCGTGGCTGTCCCATTGGGCAGGAAGGGTCATGCCGGCCGTTCCCGAAGCCCTCAAAACGGGCAGCGACAGGGCGGTTTCGGCTTTGTCGGGACACACGGCGAAGAGGTAGACATAGTCGCTCCCGATGGCCGGACGGTCGTCGGCCGACGGCGTGAAGTTGACCGCCACGACCCCGCCAGCCGACACTTCGGGATGCCCGAACAATGGCTCGGGCAGAGGCCCATAACTGACAAGGAGGCTGTCGTAGTCCGTTTCCAGAGCCCCGTCGACGAGGCTGAAACACTGTTTGTTAATTTTCACGAACAGGTTGCGCGCCGTGATGCCCTCAACTCTGGCGGCGTCGCGCATTCCGATGTGGATGCCCTCGTGTAGCATCGTGGCCGTTTGAATCATCAATTTGAATATCTCGCGGTGTTCGGTCTGCTTGTCTGTGCGTGGGTTTTTAACTTTTTGGGGCAACGCCCGCATTACCCATTTCCCGTTTCTACGGTAGCCGATAACATTTCCTACACGGCCTGTGAATCCGCCCAGAATTCCGTCGTTGAATTTTGCCATGGTATTGATTTTTAATGTGTTCCGTTGTATAATAAATCGTACGTTCCATTAATCATAACGTGGTTTTATAATAATTATTGCTTATGTTAATAAGTTTTGTATTAGAGATGACTAATAGATATGTAAGACATAAGTAAGAGATGAGTAAGAGTTGATATGAGTAAAATATTGAGCCGCAACGGGTTACATTGCGGCTCAATTTTGGCTTTGCTGAAGGGCTGTTCAGTTGCCCCGTTTAGCGCGATAACCTGCTGAGGTCAAGAGGTTTAGCACTGTGTCTCGGTGGTCGCCGT
>CADCPQ010000092.1 GCA_902803395.1 uncultured Bacteroidota bacterium | reverse complement strand
GATTTCGCCACCGGCCAGTTGCTGGATAAGGTAAGCGGCGCGTTGCAGAGCCCAAGGTGTGATGTTGGGGTCGCAGCCGCGTTCGTAGCGGTAGCTTGCGTCGGTCTTGATGGTGTGGCGTTGCGAGGTCTTGCGGATGCTGACGGGGTTGAAGTAGGCGCTTTCGAGGAAAACGTTGCGGGTCTCCATGGTCACGCCGCTTTTTTCGCCGCCGAACACGCCGGCTATGCACATACCTTCTTTTTCGTTGCAGATTATCAGGTCGCGGCTGTCGAGTTTGCGTTCGACGCCGTCGAGGGTGACGAACGGGGTGTCTTGCGGCAGGCGTTTGACGACAACTTTTCCGCCTTCAATCTGGTCGGCATCGAAAGCGTGAAGAGGCTGGCCGACCTCCATGAGGACGAAATTGGTGATGTCGACGATGTTGTTGATGGGACGCAGACCCACCGTGCGCAGACGGTTCTGGAGCCATTCGGGCGATTCGGCCACTTTGACGTTGCGGATGGTCACGCCGGTGTAGCGCGGGCAAAGTTCAGGTTCTTCGACAGTGACGCTGATGGCTTTCGAATTGTTTGTGGATTCTGGGAGCTTTGGGGCTTCCGGCCACTTGATTTTCAGGTTTTTGCCTTCGCGGGTGTTGAGTACTGCCACCACGTCGCGGGCCACGCCGATGTGTGATGTTGCGTCGGAACGGTTGGCGGTGATGGCCACCTCGAGCAGGTAGTCGTCCTTGACGTTGAAATACTCTTTTGCGGGCATTCCGACAGGGGCGTCGTCGGGCAGAACCATGATTCCGGCATGGTCGGTGCCGAGTTGCAGCTCGTCGGCGGCGCAGAGCATACCTTCGCTCACCTCACCGCGCAGTTTGCCTTTCTTTATTTCGTAGAATTCAGTGTCGGAAGTGTAGATTTTTGTGCCGATTTGTGCACATACAACTTTCTGTCCGGCGGCCACGTTGGGGGCTCCGCAAACGATGTTGAGCGGGGTGCCGGTGCCGACGTCAACGGTGGTCAGATGGAGATGGTCCGAATTGGGATGAGGCTCGCAAGTCAGAACCTGGGCTATCACCACATGTTCGAGACCGCCTTTTATTGTCTCAACTTTCTCAACGCCTTCGACTTCAAGTCCGCTGAAAGTCAGCAGGTCGTCCAATTGTTCGGGCGTCATGTCGCCCAAATCCACATACTCTTTAAGCCAATCGAATGAAATATTCATATATGTTTTATTTATTATCGCTTATAGATTAATTAATTATGTTTCTATACTAATATAGAAATGCAAATTGCAAAAATACATATTTTTTGTCGATTGTCAAAAAAAAATTGATACCTAAAATAAAATGATTATCTTTGCACCATCAAACTTATGCCGCGCTGGCAGTATAAACTGAACCGAAAAACGTAAAACTCAGGACCTTACCCAAATAGTAAGTTAATATATTAATTGTAATCATAATGAAAAACGGTTTCGACAACGAAAAGTATCTGCGGATACAATCCGAACACATCAAAGAAAGAATCAGTAAGTTCGGCAATAAACTTTATCTTGAATTTGGAGGAAAACTCTTCGACGACTACCACGCCAGCCGTGTGCTGCCCGGTTTCGAGCCCGACAGCAAGCTGAAAATGCTGACACAGTTGAAGGACGACGCTGAGATTGTCATCGTCATCAGCGCAGTTGACATCGAGAAGAACAAAAAACGCGGCGACCTCGGCATCACTTACGACGAGGACTTGCTGCGCCTGCGCGAGGCCTTCTTGGAGCGCGGCTTCATGGTCAACTCGGTCGTCATAACCCACTATAGCGGCCAGGCCAGCGCCACCGCCTACCACGGGCGCCTCGAGCGCATGGGCATCAAGGCCTACTATCATTATATCATCGAGGGATACCCCACCAACGTCGAACTTATCGACTCCGACGAGGGCTTTGGCAAGAACGACTATGTCGAGACGTCCCGTCCGCTGGTGGTCGTCACCGCCCCCGGTCCTGGCAGCGGCAAAATGGCTGTCTGCCTCAGCCAGCTCTATCAGGAGAACAAGCGCGGCATCAAGGCCGGCTACGCCAAGTTCGAGACTTTCCCCATTTGGAGCATCCCGCTGAAGCACCCCGTCAACATCGCCTATGAGGCCGCCACTGCCGACCTCAACGACGTCAACATGATTGACCCCTTCCACCTCGAAGCCTACGGCAAGACCGCCGTCAACTACAACCGCGACATCGAGATATTCCCCGTGCTCAACGCCATCTTC
>CADCPQ010000091.1 GCA_902803395.1 uncultured Bacteroidota bacterium | reverse complement strand
TCAGCAACTATCTATACTGTGAAAAACTTGGTCTGAAAGAACCTCTCAACAAGCAGAACTTCGCCGCCTACCAGAAGATGACCATGAATGATCTCACCAACTTCCAGAAACAGTACATCAAGGGCCAGAAGAAGAGCTATCTCATCCTCGGCAAGGAGAGCGAGATGGACTTCAACGCCCTCGCCAAGTTCGGCAAGGTGAAGAAACTCACCCTCGACGAAATTTTCGGATACTAATTAATGAAATGTAGTAGACATATCAGCCTCAGCGCCTTGATGGTCATACTGATTGCCTCGGTATTGATCATCAAGGCGTTTAACCTGAAACTCTACAACACTCCAAACAAGGTAATCGACAACGACGTCATAAATTTCTACTCATACCTGCCGGCCACCTTCGTCGAGCATGACCTCACGCTGTCGTTCATAAAGGCTGATTTCAACTATTACATCTGCAACAACTACTATTGGCCCGAGGTTCTGCCTCCCGACAGCACCCTCCTTGTCAAGACCACTATGGGGCTCAGTATGCTCTACTGCCCCTTCTGGTTGGTGGCGCACATTTTGGCCGAGCCTTTGGGCTACCCGCCCGATGGATTCAGCACCCCCTACGCCGCAGCCCTCATCTTCGCCTGCATTTTCTGGGTGGTGCTCGGTTGCATATACTTGCGGAAAGTATTGCTGAGCCACTTTTCCGAAATCGCCACGACCATAGTGCTGGGCGTGACGGTGTTTGCAACCAACCTGCTGTGGTACAGTTCTTACGAAGCCGCCTATTCGCATGGCTTCCTCTTTGGACTTATCTGCATCTTCCTTTATCAGACGGAGCGGTGGTATCAAAAGCCAACGTGGCTGAACACCGTCGCAGTAGGCCTTAACATGGGCCTCATTGCCCTCATACGCCCGACTGACGCGCTGGTGGCGGTCTACTTCCTGCTGTACGGAATCACCTCGTGGAAAGGCGTCACCGAACGTGGCCGCTTCTACCTGCAACACATTCCAATGCTGGCAGTTATGGCCGTGTCGGCCATCGCCGTCTGGATTCCGCAGATGGTATATTGGCACACTATGACGGGACACCTCTTCTTCTATTCCTACACCAACAACGAACGTTTCTTCTGGACCGACCCCAAGCTGATCGAGGGTCTCTTCGGCTTCCGCAAAGGCTGGCTCGTCTATACGCCCGTGATGGTGTTCGCCATCCTCGGACTGATACCTTTATATAAGAAACACCGCGGCTATTTCTACGCCACAGTTCTGTTCCTGGCACTCAACCTGTACGTGCTCATGTCGTGGTGGTGCTGGTGGTACGGCGGCAGTTTCGGACAGCGGTCGATGGTCGACTGCTACGGACTGATGGCGGTGCCGCTGGCGGCCTTCGTGGAATGGATGTTGAGCCGCAAACTGCCGCTGCGCATAACGCTGCTGGTGCTCTTCGCGGCAATCACCTACCTCTCTTTCTTCCATTACAAACAGTACAAACACGAGGCCATACACTACGATGCCATGACCTTCAAGGCCTACGTCGACTCGTTCGGGCACAAACGCCATTCCGAACGGTTTTGGGACCTGCTCGACTGGCCCGACTACGAAGGTGCAAAGCAGGGAAAACGGTAAATGTTCGGCCCGAAATCGGACATCTCCGAACCAAGGCCGACCTAAGGCCGAACCAAACCCGACCCGAACCTATATAAGCCACTGTAACACAGTGGCTTATATTTTAATTCATAACTGCTTGATTTTCAGACTTTATTTCGTTGCGGCCATATACTGCTCCAGAAGCCGCTGCACGTATTTGCCGAACACGTCGAACTCAATGTTGACAACCGTGCCGGGCTTGAAATTGTGGAAATTCGTCACCTTATAGGTATAGGGTATAATTGCCACGCTGAACATACCGGGCTCGGAGTCCACCACCGTGAGGCTCACGCCGTTGATGCTGATGGAGCCTTTCGGCACCGTGATCGAGGGGGCGTTCTTGGCGTCGTAGGAAAAATAGAAACGCCACGAGCCGTTGTCGTCAACCACTTTGGTGCAGGTGGCCGTCTGGTCGACGTGCCCCTGGACGATATGCCCGTCGAAACGGCCGTCCATGCGCATCGAGCGCTCCACGTTCACCTCGGTGCCGACCTGCCACGTGCCGAGGTTGGTTTTCAGCATGGTCTCGTCCATGGCGGTGACAACATATTGCTTCTTGGCCTTGTCGACCTTCACCACCGTCAGGCAGCAGCCGTCGTGGGCCATGCTCTGGTCGATGGCCAGCTCGTCGCCGAAGGGCACCTCGAGGGTGAAATGGTAGTTGGTGTTCTCTTTCTCGATATTGACCACCCGTGCGGTCGTCTCAATTATTCCTGTAAACATAACTTGAATTTATTACCTAAAAAATAACGTTAAGAGGCCGGTTTTATTGTACGGCTGGCGAAAAAAGAGCGAAAAAAAGCTTCGGAACGAAAAAAAAATCGTAATTTTGCAGTTTGTTATGGAGCAGAAACAGTACGACAAACACCAGCTCGAGGCCATCGGAATCAGCGGCGGGCACCACCTCGTCCTCGCGCCTCCGGGATGCGGCAAGACCGACATTCTGGCCGAACGCATTGTCAGGGCCCGCGAACGTGGGGTCGACTACTCCGATATGCTCTGTCTGACTTTCACCAACCGCGCCGCCAAAGGTATGGCGGAGCGCATCGAGGAGCGCACCGGCAACCCCGTGCCGCAGCAGCTGTTTGTCGGCAATGTGCACCGATACTGCTCGCAACTGCTGTTCGAAAACGGCGTCATGCCGGCCGGCAGCGCCATCATCGACGATGTCGACATGGACAACATCATCCGCGACGAACTGTTGCACGAGCCCGAACTGAGAGCCACGCCGATGGACATCTTCAAGTTGCAGCACACCCTTTGGCAACTGGCAAAGGGCCACCGCGGCGATGTGGTGCTCCACAACTACCTGCTCAAGGAACCGGCTCTGAAAAAACTCTGCACCCTGGCCGGAATGCCTTTCAGCGAACACGCCGTCGGCTTCGTCTACACCCACATCGACAGCCTGATACACGAAATCCACGACCGCACCGTGTTCCACTTCGCCAGCCGAATCAAGGTAGCCCGCAACTACCAGCACTACAAGGAGGAAAACGACATCATCGACTTCGACGACATACTAATCCTCGCCTACGACTACGCCGCCAGCAACCCCGACAGCCTGCGCCGTTTCCGATGGATTCAGGTCGACGAGGTTCAGGACCTCAACTCGCTCCAGTTCGCCATCATCGACCTTCTGACAGCACCGCCCGAACAGAACCCAACCGTGGTCTACCTCGGCGACGAGCAACAGGCCATCTACTCCTTCATCGGCGCAAAAATCGAAACCTTGCAGAGGCTCAGGAAAAAGTGCGAGGGCAACATCCACCACCTCTATCGCAACTACCGCTCACCTCGCTATCTGCTTGACTTGCTGAATCATTACGCTACTCTCCAGCTCGGAATTCGACCCGAACTGCTGCCAATGACCACCGCGGCTCCCGACCGCGCCCCCGAGGACCTCTGTCTGCTCGACGTGGGCGACGCGGCTCTCGAGCCTTACTATATCGCCCGTTTCGCAAAACGCTACGCCGAACTGGGCAACGGCCGCGTGGCCATTCTCGTATCGACCAACAAAGCCGCCGACGCTGTGGCCGAAATACTTGAGACGCAACATCTTGACATATTCAAAATATCGGGCATCGACCTCTTTTCGACCCACGAGGTGCGATTGCTTCTGGCTCACATGACCGTGGTGACTGACGAGTCGGTGTTCATCGCCTGGGCCCGACTGCTCAATCTACTCGGCGTAATTGCCTCATACTCAAAAGCTCGCGACTTCATGCGGCAGCTCAAACGGCTCGCCATTGCGCCCACCGACCTGCTCAGCGACAGCGGCCGGACCTACATTCGCGATTTCGTCGATGTCTGCTCGAGCCAAACCTGCGTCATTTTCGACACCGAGACCACCGGCCTCGACATCTACAACGACGACATCATCCAGATTGCGGCCGTCAAGGTCCGCGACGGCCGCGTGGTGCCGGGCAGCCGCTTCAACATCATCATTGAGACCGACCGCGAAATCCCCGCCGAGGTGGGCGGCGGTCCCAACCCTATGCTCGAGGTCTACGCCACCAGCCGACGCTACAGCCGTGCCGAGGGGCTACGTATGTTCGCCGACTACTGCCATGGCTACACTATCGTGGGACACAACGTCGAATACGATTATAATATATTGTACAATAATATTATACGCAGCTGCCCCGGGCTCGACGCCGACGCCATCGGAACCTCGCGCTTCGACACCCTCAAGCTCATACGGCTGCTGCAACCAAGACTCAAGAAATACAAACTCGGCTACCTGCTCGAAAAACTGCACCTCGACGGGCAAAACTCGCACCGCGCCGACGACGACATCATGGCCACCCTCGAACTGATGAACTACTGCCATCGCGAAGCGCTGGAACGCCTACCACATCAGGAACAGTACCTCGCCGACCCTGCGGTGATTCGCATCGCGCAAAAGTTCATCGCGCGCTACGCCCACCACTACCGCCACACCGTCGCCCAGCTACATCTGCCACAGTCCACTGATTCTCAGATACCTGTATTAGCCGCCGAGCTCGACTACACCTACCGCCGTATGCTCGACGAGGGCATCGTGGGCGGAATAAGCAAATGGCAGCACCTGATGGATTACCTCGCCCTCGACCTTGTCGATGCCGCGGCCTACCCCACCCTTGCCCTCCAGTTGCAACGCTACATTACCGCCCTCAACACATGCAAGGAGGCCGACCTGTGCGGCAGCAGCCTCAAAGAGCGGTTCCTCGTGACCACGGTACACAAAGCCAAAGGCCTTGAATTCGAGACCGTTATCGTTGCCGATGCCGTTGATGGCACCTACCCTTTCGGGCGCAGTTGGACCGAGTTGCAGCTGCAGGAGGACGCCCGACGGCTCTACGTCGCCATGTCGCGCGCAAAACGCAGACTGTGTGTCGTTTACAGCGACTATGCTGGCACCACGCCGCACCAGCTCACGCCTTTTCTGCACAAGTTGGTGGACCATTTCAGCCACTACCGCCGCGACCCTCTGACCGGCAAAATTGTACTCGTGTAACGACGTGGTTTTCAGTACCAAGGATAGGTTCGGGTCGGGTTTGGTTCGGCCTTGGTTCGGCTTGGTATTGTGAATCAGCAACTTAAAATGGGCAAAATAGCGACCTTCAGCCGTAGTTTGGCCGATGGTTTGACGTTGACAGTTGGAGGGGTGGCTGAACTTGACAATACCAAATCCCGACTATATACCCTCGCCTATTTCTTGATAAACGATATAAAGTCGAGGTCGATGGAGAGCGAGACGAACGGTTTGACGAGCCAGGCCTTGGCTGTGAGGTCGTCGATGCTCATGTTGGCCGGTATGCGGTCGCCGCTCGCGTAGTTGCCTACAAGAACCTCATATTCAGCTATATTTACACCGACAGTGAGGTAGAAGAAGTCCACGAAACGGAACGACGGCCCGATGTAGAAGTTCTTGAACAGGTTGCTGCCTCCGAAACCGACATAGAGGCCAAGGTCGTAGTTGAAATCCTGGTCGAAACGGCGGATTTCGGGCACCCGGCGGGTGCTGTCGCCAAAGTGGATGGGTGCAGCGTGGTCCTTGTTGAAGAGGTGGGTCATATCCCAAAGCATGACCGACGCGCCGGTGACATAGTCGAACTCCACAGCCCCGGCATTGCGGTTGCGGATGACTTTGGTGTAGGTTGTGGCGCCGTTCTCCTCACGGCCGTCGAGACGTATCTCCCACCTTGGTGTGCGGTAGAAACGCATGGCGATGCCCTGGATGGGACGCACTTTTTTCTTCTTGCCGACAGCTTCGGCAATCTTCTTTTCGGCCTCTTCGGCGCGCATACGCATATATTTGGCTTCTTCCTCTTTGCGCACGTTCTCCAGCTCGGCGATGCGCACCATGTAGCGCAGCGAATCGACGAGATGGCGGTAATGGTTGCGTTCGAGTTCAAGTTTCTCCTTGTCGACGCCGTTGGAAGTCAAAATTTCCTTATAGAAAGCCTCTTTCTCGCGCAGCGCGTTGAGCTCGGCGGTGTCGGCCACGCGCTTGACGAGGGTATCGACGCGGACCTGTGTGACGGTATCGATCCTCAGCTTGGTGACGACCACTGTGTCGGTGAGGGTCACGACGACGGTGTCGGGCGTAACAGCCAGAAACACAGTGTCGTGCACCGGTTGCTGCCGTTCCGGCTCCGCGTCGAGCCACTCGGCGCGCTGTTCGCCGTCGTCGGGTAGGAAGCCCTCGACTTTGAATGGCATGACGACAGTGTCCTGCGCAGCGGCAAAGGACATTGCGAGCAAGAGCAGAGCTATGAGCGAGGCACGTTTCATTTCAAGTGTTCGATGAGCTGGTCGACGGTGAGGGTCTGCTGTTCGCCGGTGGTCATGTTTTTGAGGGTTGCGGTGCCGTTCTGCATCTCGGCTTCTCCCACAAACACGACGTAAGGCACGGCTTTACGGTTGGCGAAATCCATCTGTTTCTTCATCTTGGCGGCGTCGGGATAGATGAGAGTGGCGATACCCTCGGCACGGAGCCGTGCTGCTATGGCCACGCAGGCGCGCTGCTCGGCAGGACCGAAATTGATGAACATGGCGCGAGCGCTCTGGTTGAGGTCGGCCGGGAAGGCGTCGAGCTCGGTCAGCACGTCGTAGATGCGGTCGGCGCCGAACGAGATGCCGACGCCGCTGACATCGGGCATACCGAATATACCGGTCAGGTTGTCGTAGCGACCGCCGCCGCAGATGCTGCCCATCTGGACATCGAGGGCTTTGACTTCGAAAATTGCACCGGTGTAATAATTAAGACCGCGCGCGAGGGTCAGGTCGAGTTCCACTGCGCAGTGCGGCTCGGCTGCGTCGATAAGGCCAAAAAGCTCCTTCAATTCCTCAACACCTTTGAGGCCGGTCTCCACACCCTCGAACATTTTTTCGAGAGCGTTGAGTTTCAGCTCGGTGCCTCCGGTGAGGGCGAACACAGGGTCGAGAGCCTGTATCTGCTCTGGTGTGAGGCCACGCTCGGCCAGTTCGGCGCGCACGTTGTCGAGGCCAATCTTATCCAGTTTGTCGATAGCCACAGTGATATCCACAAGCTTGTCGGGGGCGCCAATCATATCGGCTATGCCAGCCAGCACCTTGCGATTGTTTATCTTTACGACTACATTGATTCCCAGACGATTGAACACCACGTCAATCATCTGCACCAGTTCCAGCTCGTTGAGGAGTGAAGTGGAGCCAATCATGTCGGCGTCGCACTGGTAGAACTCGCGGTAGCGGCCCTTTTGTGGACGGTCGGCGCGCCACACGGGTTGCAGCTGGTAGCGGCGGAAGGGGAAGGTGAGCTGGTCGCGATGTTGCACAACGAAGCGGGCGAAGGGCACAGTCAGGTCGTAGCGCAGGCCGCGCTCGCAGATGAGCGGAGCCACCTTGTGGTAGTCCTGGTTGAAGTCGACATCCTTCATGAAGTCGCCCGAGTTGAGCACTTTGAAGAGCAGTTTGTCGCCCTCCTCGCCATATTTACCCATAAGAGTCGAGAGGTTTTCGAGCGACGGGGTCTCGATGGGTTCGAAAGCGAAAGCCTTGAAAACCTGACGGATAGTATCGAAAATATAGTTGCGCCGAGCCATCTCGACCGGCATAAAATCGCGTGTACCTTTAGGTATAGAGCATTTCATATCTGTGCCGCATTATCGGTTAAAATAATTTGCAAAGATACGATTTTTTTTGATAATAATAAAAAAAATGTATCAATCACCAAATTGACACATTAAATTGTTAAAAATAAGCAGTCCCGGCCGGATGGTCGGGACTGCTCGTTTTATGTAAAGCGGTAAACGCTTAGAGAGTCTGGACGGCTTCGATGAGGCCCTTGCCGATTTCGATAGCTTCCTCGTTCTGGGGAATGAGGTTCCAGTGGCGCTGAGGCAGCGAGTGCTCCAGACCTTCGTGGATGTACTGCTTGTCGACAATGGGTTTCAGC
>CADCPQ010000090.1 GCA_902803395.1 uncultured Bacteroidota bacterium | reverse complement strand
TCTATTCTTTCCTCGTGCGGTGATTTAGAATATCCTTCCATTGTTCAGCATATAATTATTAGCAATGCAAAAATACAAATATTTTGTGATATGGCAAAAAATATTTTGCATGGTAGTGGAAATGTGTCCACAATTCGACTCCAGAATCTGCCGTTTGGTCTATGACTTCGGTTCCGGGCGGCGCTGGGTCTGACTGACTTTGAAGTTTGCGGAGACTTATTGACCTTGCTCCTGCCTATTTGTGCTCTTTGCCGCTGAGCCTTATACATAAACTCTTTTCGACGCTATCGGGGACAACTCGGTTTGCCATCCTGTGGCAAACCTCTAACCCGACTTCTGACCCATCAGGCCATTCAATGGGTGATCGGGGCACTCTCGCCCCGGCGTCTGGCCTCAAAGATGAAAAGTTTTAAAGATTAAAAGATTTAAAGTCATGCAACCTTTTGAACTTTTTATCTTTTCAACTTTCAATCTTAATTTTCGGTTGCTGCAAAGTTACGAACTTTTTCCGGACCGGGCAAGCGACTGCAACGAAAAAGTTGGAAAATGCAACGATTTTTTATACCCCTACCCCCCTTCTGGGTACTCAAAAGAGTGAGAATCAACCCCCTTCCCTTCGGGCACTCCCCCTAAACAGGGGGAGAGTTTAAAAAATTCGTTGCAATCGTTGCAGTCAGTGTTGCAATTCTATGTAAAAACAATATTAATTCATGGTAAATTACCGGTAATTCACGTTCTTATAGCGTTGATTCATTATTTTTGCGTGTATGTCGGGAATTTTGTGTAATTTTGCAGCCTAAAATTTCGCTGCAGATGGCTGACGCTTTGCTAACCGTTGAAAACCTCACCAAGTCGTTTGGCGACAAACTGCTGTTCGACAACATCTCGTTCGGTATCAATGCCGGACAGAAGACAGCGCTCATAGCCCGCAACGGATACGGCAAGTCGACGCTGCTCAACATACTGATGGGCAAGACTTTGCAGGACGCCGGGAAGGTGACGTTCCGCGGCGACGTGAAGATGGCCTACCTGCCGCAGAATCCCGAGTTCCATGCAGCGCAGACGGTGCGCAGTTTTGTATACGCTGCGCAACGTCCTGAGACCGAGGACCCGTGGACTTTCGAACTGCGCATCGAGGAGATTTTGAGCCGCATGAAGGTCGACAGCCTGCTCGACCGCGCCATGGACACCCTGAGCGGCGGCGAACAGAAAAAGGTGGCGCTGACACGCATATTGCTCGACGACTCGAACCTGCTGATTCTCGACGAGCCCACCAACCACCTCGACATCGAGATGATTGAATGGCTCGAGGATTTCCTCTCGCGCCAACGGCTGGCGATACTGATGGTGACGCACGACCGCTATTTCCTCGACAATGTGTGCAGCGAGATTTTTGAAATCGACAACGCCGCACTATATCACTATCGCGGCAACTACGAATACTACATCCGCAAAAAAGCCGAACGCGAATACAACGAGCGCGTCGAGGTTGAGAAAGCCAAAAGCCTGTATCGTACCGAGTTGGAATGGATGCGCCGCATGCCGCAGGCCCGCGGCACAAAGGCCCAAGCCCGTATCGACGCCTTCTACGAACTTGAGGCAAAGGCTCACACGAGGTTTGACGACACCCGTCCACAGCTGACAGTGAAAACCGAACGCATCGGCGGCAAAATCCTTGAGCTTTACAATATTGTGGAGACGTATCGCGACGCAACGCCGCAACGGACAGTTATCGACGACTTCAGCTATGTGTTCAAACGTGGCGAGAAAATCGGCATCGTGGGACCTAACGGCGTAGGCAAGAGCACCCTGCTCAACATCATGACTGAGCGTCTGCGACCTACAAGCGGCCGAGTGATCGTTGGCCAGACGATACAGTTCGGTTATTACACACAGGGCGGGATGAAGGCTCCCGACGACCGAAGGGTTATCGACCTGGTGAAGGATGTGGCCGAAGAGATAGAACTCGACGGCGGCCGCTCGATGACGGCACACCAGTTCCTGACCTATTTCGGTTTCGACGGCACAACGCAATACAACTACTTCGGCAACCTAAGCGGTGGCGAGCGTCGCAGGCTTTACCTGCTCATGATATTGATGGCCAACCCCAACTTCCTTATCCTCGACGAGCCAACCAACGACCTCGACATCTACACACTGGAAATCCTCGAACAGTTCCTTCAAACCTACCGCGGCTGCCTCGTGATTGTCAGCCACGACCGTTCTTTTATGGACCACATTGTCGACCACCTTTTTGTGTTCGAAGGCAACGGCAAGATTCGCGACTACCACTCCAACTACACCGACTACCGACTGTCGCAGGCTGCACAACGCCGCGCCGAGGTGCAGCAGGTGCGGGCCGAAAAGCCGAAATACGAACGCCCGAAAAGCGAGAAACGCAAAGCGACATACAAGGAACAAAAAGAGTATGAAACACTTACGGCGGAAATCGAGGCTCTCGGCGCTGAACGTGCCGAACTTGAGGGCAAACTGTCGTCGGGTTCCGTCGCCGACCATAACGAGCTCACCGCCGCCTCGAACCGCATTGGCGAAATTATAGAACAACTTGATGTCAAAGAACTCCGCTGGCTCGAACTCGACGAAATCGTCAACGCCTGAAATCGATTAACTCGCTGACGCTCATCATCACCCTCAAAGTCGCCGCAGACTCTTAACTTTTGCAAAAATACAAAAAAAATCGACACTGAGGTCGATTTTTTTTGAACAATTTTTTATCGCCACAAGGTCAGTCACTTGACCACCGGCACCTTGATTACAGGGTGCATTCCGACCTTCAACAGGTAAATTCCTGTCGAAGGTGTGTGGATTACTATGTTTTCGCTGCTTGCGTTAGAGGAATAAAGATTGCGGCCCATAATGTCGAACAAACTCAGCGGCAGCCCTATTGCGCCGCTTACGGATATGTCGCCAGCGGGTGTCACACTGACGGACAATTTGCCAATCTGTACGTCGGGCACCCCGACGTTGGAGAACATGGCGACGAGCGAGGTGTCGGCAGTAACTTCGAGGCAACGTTCACGATTAGTATCGCCGTCGCTCCAGCTCACAAAACGGTAGCCCGTGTTGGGTATGGCCGAAATACAGGCGTGGTTGTCATCGCACGTGGGACGTCTGATGATTTTTGCCGAGCCTTTTGTACTGTCAGCAGACAGAGCGACCGAGTAATCGAAAATGCCGATGATGTTGGAAAACTGACTCCAAAATTGAGCATTGCGGTAGTTGTCCTGCGCGTCACAATTGGGTACGACGACGTACATACTGTCGGCGGCTCCATTTAACGTATTGCGGCTGATTGTGGGGGGAGTGACCGATTCGAACATAACACGACGCAATGCCTCGCTCCATGCAAACAGATTGGTGCCAAAGTTCTGTACCGTCATCGGGACATAAATCGAATCGAGGCGTTCGCTGCGGCTGAAGGCGGAATTATTAATCGTTGTGACTGAGTCGGGAATTACCGCCGTGTGCAGCGCAGGGTGACAGCCGGTCAGTGTATCTTTTGTCGGGCTCGTGTAGTAAAGGCTGTCGTCAATATACCCGTTTACACACTGTGCCATCCAGGGAGAACCTGTAGCCGAGCCATTGTAGTAAACCATCCGGACATTATAGAACGCCCAATTGTTGATAAAAGTCACAGAGTCAGGCACCGTGATGGAAGGGAGATTATAACAATCCATGAATGCCGCAAAGCCAATATCAGTCACCGACGGCGGGATAACGACCGACTCGAGGTCGGTACAGTTGGCGAAAGACGTACTGCCGATACTTGTAACGGAATCCGGAATCACTACCGATGTCAACCCTTGGCGCCCATTGAACGCATTTTCGCCGATAGCGACTACACTGTTCGGGATAACCGTTGATTTGAGCCCGAAAACGAGCGTATTGGTGGCGGTTTCGATTATTGCGTTACAGCTGTCGCGACTATCGTATTTGTCATTGCTGTCGGCCACTATCAAAGCAACAAGGCTGATGCAACCATTGAAAGCATCGTGGTCGAACACCGACAGCGACTGTCCGATGGATATCGACTGAAGTCCAGTGCAATTGGAAAAAGCCAATGACTTGATCTCGACTACAGTGTTTGGTATCACGACCGACCTAAGACCCTCACATCCTCTGAACGTATACATTCCGATTGTCGTCACAGGATAACTTATGCCGTTGTGTGTGACCGTGTCAGGAATAATCAGGTCTCCCGCCATGCTGCTATAGGCCGGGGGATTGAAACTTTGGTAAGTAATAATAACCCCGTTGCCTATGATGTTATAATATAATGTGTGTCCGCTCGGCGTGACACTAGAAAAGTCATACGCCCCCACCCCGCCAATTGTCAGCGAGAATAATGCGAACAGCAAAAATTTCCTCATATTTACTTAAAGTAAATCAGTCCGCGGTTTTCGATGCAATGGACTGTTTTGCCGTTAGTTGTTATGGTGACACGACGCATGGTCCAGTTGCCGTTCTCGTCAGGTTTGGCGGGGTATTCGTAGTGATAAATCACTTTCGATGCCGGATCCCATGTGGTTGTTGTCACCTCGACGGGGTCGCCATATTTGTTGTATGAATATACTATAGAACGAACGGGACCGTTAGTCTTGCTTTCGAGCACACGGACAGGACGGCCATCGGCATCGTATGAAGTTGCACGGGAAAGGTTCTCGCCGTCTTTTATATAGTGGTACTCCATGTCAAGCTGGCCGGCTTTGGTATATTCATAATTATAGGTGTCGGTGGCAGTGGCCATTTTGGCTGGACGGCCCTTGACATCGCTTTCAATATTGGCTACAATTGAATCGGCCTCGCCGTTAGTCATGAAAAACACAACCATTTTGCGCAAGCGGCCGAGATCGTTGTATTCGAACTTGTAGGTCTCATTGGTTTTGCCAACCTTCTCGCAGGCGGTCATACGGTTGCCGGCATAAAAATATTGCTCCGACGAGAAACCTGCGAGCGACTGCTCGGTCGAAGCCACCTTGAGGCCACTGAATGAATACGTTGCCGACGAGGCGATAGACCAACAAGAATCGTCGTCGAGCGAATGCATATTGCTCACAACCTGATAAACAGGACCTTTGAGGTTGGCGTCGGTGCGTTTCTCCATACGCAAAAGGTCATACTGAGCCCACGATAAAAGGGGCATGAAAGCGGCTAAAAGGACTACTATCTTTTTCATTTTTTGATATTTTTTCAATCTGCAAAGTTACAAAAAAAATATTAAACTGAGAAAAAAATATCACACTGCCAACAAAACGAGCAATTGCGCTGTGAAAATCCTCAAAAACATAGTGAGCGGATAAACAGTGGCATAACCAAGATTTGGCAGTTTGCAACCATCTGGCGCGGTGTTGTTGGCGAAGGCCAATGTGGGAGGGTCGGTATGGCTACCGCCGATGAAACCCATCAACGTGTAATAGTTGATTTTTAGCACATAGCGACCAAAAACAGTCACTAAAAGAGGTGGAACCATGGTGATTATCACGCCATAGAGCACCCAAACGTAGTGTTCCTGGACGGTTTGGACAAATTGTCCGCCTGCACTGAGTCCTACGCCGGCGAGGAAAAGCGAGATGCCAACTTCGCGCAACATCCAAACGCCGTGGCTATCAGTGAAATCTGTGGTGAACCAGCCTTTCTTGACACCAAGCCAACTACCTATAAGAGCAACAACCAATGGACCTCCGGCAAGACCGAGTTTGACCGGGGCTTTCATGCCAACAGGGATGGGAATGGAACCGAGAACGATTCCGATGGCGATGATGATGAAAATGGGTATAAGATTGATTTTATGGCGCTGCGAGACCGGAGTAGCCTGTTTGGGGGCAGGTGATTCTGATGATTCGTCGGTAATGGGTTCATTTTTCAAGTCAATACGGCAAAGCGGACGCAAAAGGATACAGCACATTATCATACCCACAACAGCTAACGGATAAGCAACAGCATAACCAGCGGCAAGACGGTCGGAGGCGCCCTCGATGCCAATTTCACTTACTGCCTGTTGCGCAGCTGAAAGGCCAGGAGTGTTGGTGATGGCTCCAGTATATACGCCTGCCATATCGGTCAAATTTTCGCCCGACAATTTTGCGATAATGAAAGCCATCAAAGCGCCAAGAGCAACATTTGCTAAAGCCATCATATTTAATGCCAAACCGCCTTTTTTGAACGAGCGGAAAAAACCAGGGCCGACTTGAAGGCCGACAGCAGTAACAAATAATATGAGTCCGAATTCCTTGATAATGTGCAACATTTCGCCATTCAGGCTTACACCTACGGCACTAATGGCAATACCTACAAATAGCACCCACGTGATACCCAGCGTTATGCCTTTGATTTTCAGTTTGCCAAGCAGCAAACCTGCTGCAATTGACACGGCAAGCAACAATATCGTTGAGGCAACACCCGAACCTGTTACTAAATTAACAAACCACATAACAAATTAAATTCAAAAGTGGAAAGTTGATTCTGGGTCAACTTTCCACTTTTCTTGTATTAAAAAATTAATTAGTCGCCCAGTGTAGCAACCATGACGGCCTTGATGGTGTGCATACGGTTTTCAGCCTCGTCGAAAACGATGCTGTTCTCGCTCTCGAAGACATCCTCGGTCACCTCGATGCCATTCAGACCGAACTTCTCGTGCACGTCGCGGCCAGCCTTGGTCTCAAGATTGTGGTAAGCGGGCAAGCAGTGCATGAATTTGCACTTCGGGTTGCCGGTCTTCTTCATCAGTTCTGCATTGACCTGATAGGGCATGAGCATCTTGATGCGCTCTTTCCACACGCTGTCGGGTTCGCCCATCGACACCCAGATGTCGGTGTAG
>CADCPQ010000089.1 GCA_902803395.1 uncultured Bacteroidota bacterium | reverse complement strand
TTTCTCATAATTCTACGATTTTGGATGTTTTTTACACATATATAGACGGCGGAGGGGCGAAATCGGCTCAAATTTTAACATTTTTTTCTATTTTTATGAAAGTTTTCAATAATTTCCGTCGAAATCCACTTTGATTTTTTTCATTTCAAAGTGACCACGGTGATGCCCGCGCCGCCCAGTTCGAGCCGCTCGGAACGGAAGTCGCGGACGTCGGGGTTAGCACGCAAATATTCGCTTATAACCTGCTTGAGAATGCCATAGCCTTTGCCGTGCAGTATGCGCACCTCTTTCTCGCTGAGGAGCATGGCGTCGTCGATGAAATGGGTTAGGCGGTCGATGGCCTCGTCGGCGCGCTGGCCGCGCAGGTCGAGGGTGGGGTTGAAATCGCGGCGGCGTTCGTTGATGTCGCTGAACACCGACTGGAATCGGGCGTTCTGGTTAGTGGGTTTCTCGACAGGCAGTTTTTGCTTTTTGGTACCGTGCAGACGGTCGAGTGCGATGGTCATGCGTATCGAGTTGCTCTCCACCACGGCCTTGCGGCCCTTGATTTCGACCACTTCGCCGAAGGTGTCCTCGCCGTCGATGCGGACTATGGTGCCGACCTCGACTGGCACATCCTGTTCGTGTTGAGAGTTAAAAGTTGAAAGTTGAAAGTTTTCGCTTTTGGATTTTCGATTTTTCGCTTTTATTTTCTCCAGTTCGTCGGCGTTGCGGTCGGCTTCGGCGCGCATTTTTTCACGAGCCTGTATTGTGGCCTCGCGTTCGGCGTTGGCCGATTTGATGTCGCTGATGGTCTGCTCGACGGTGCGGTTGGCGTCGGCCAGTATCTGTTGTGCCTGCTGGCGCGCACGGCCTATGATTTCGAACTTTTTGCCCTCCAGCTTGTCATTGAGGCGCTGGTATTTGGCTGTCACTTCGGCCAGGAAGCTGTCGGCGACCTCGAGCTCGGCCTTCTGTCGGGCGATTTCCTGTTTGTCAAGCTCGATTTGCTGCAGCTGGTGTTCGAAGTTGAGCATCTCGGTACCGACCTTCTCGCCGGCGCGTTCGAGCACCTCGTCGGGGAAACCGATGTTGCGGGCAATCTCGAAAGCGAACGAACTGCCGGGGTGGCCTATGTTGAGGCGGTAGAGCGGGCACATCCGCTCGGTGTCGAACATCATGGCGCCGTTGATTATCGACGGGTGGTTGTCGGCCATGAGTTTGAGGTCGGCGAAATGGGTGGTGACGACCCCGAAGGCCTCGCGGCTGTCGAGTTCCTCGAGCACTGACTCGGCTATTGCGCAGCCCGAGCGGGGTTCGGTGCCGCCGCCGAGTTCATCGAGCAGGAAGAGGGTGCGGCTGTCGGCCTCGGCCAGAAGCTGCTTCATATTCATCAGGTGCGAAGTGTAGGTCGAAAGGTCGTTGTCGATTGACTGCTGGTCGCCAATGTCGATAAACAGACGGCCGAAGATGCCGAACTCCGAGGTGGCGCGGCATGGCACCAGCATACCACACTGGAGCATATACTGGATGAGACCTACGGCCTTCAAACACACCGACTTGCCGCCGGCGTTGGGTCCGGAAATGATGAGTATGCGACCTTTGTCGGCGCTCAGTTCCATGTTGAAAGGCACCACGGCGTCGCCCTTTTGCATGAAAAGGATTGGGTGGCGGGCATCCAACCAGTTGATTTTCGGCTCGTTGTCGAGTATCGGACGCGACGCGCCGAGTGTTATGGCGACCCTTGCTTTTGCCCGCAGGAAGTCGATTCGGGCCAAAAAGCGGTAAGCCTGGTCCAAATCGTCGAGCATCTGGCGCAGATAGTCGCTGAATGCGGCCAGGATTTTCCGTATCTCGTGACGCTCGTCGAACTCCAGCTCGCGCAGGTCGTTGCTGAGCTCTACAACCTCGGCGGGCTCAAGGTAGGCGGTCTGGCGGGTGGCCGACTCGCTGTGTATTATACCTTTTATTTTACGTCGGTGGGTGTCGAGCATGGGGATGACCATGCGGCCGTTGCGGATGGTGGCCTCGGCATTGTCGGGAGCCCAACCCTCGCGCTTGGCTTGAGCCAGCGAGCGGCTAAGCTGTGCATCGGCCTCGGCACGTTTGCGAGCCATCGAGCGACGGATTTCGAGCAGGCGGTCGGATGCTGAATCGTACAGCTCGCCGTGGTCGTCGACCAACTTTGCCAGCGAGCGCATGAGTGCAGGCTCGACGTACACTTCAGCAGCCAACTGACTGAGACGAGGATACTCGGGCGTTATATTCTTGTCAGTGTCAGATTCGAAAAAGTGCAGGCAACTGTCGACAGTGCGCAGCGAACATTTGAGGTCGAATAACTCTGCGAGTTCGATAGTGGTGCCATCGAGGTGCAATCGGTCGACCACACCGCTCAGGTCGATGAAGTCTTGCGACGGAAACGAGCTCTCCATCAGCACCACCTGACGCATCTCCTCGGTAAGGTCGAGTTCAAGGGTCAGGGTGTCGAAACCGTCGGAAAACGACATTTGCTGCGCCATGCGTACCGCCAAAGCGTTGGTGCACTCGGCGGCGAGCATCTCGCGTATTCGGTCGAATCCCAGTTTATGTTCAATATCAAACATTTGACAGTTTCTTGTTCAAACCTTAATATTAAATAATAACGAAAAAATCAAAAATTTATTGCGTCGAAATCCAAATAAAGCGGCCAGTGTTGGCGGAATAAATCGAGTTTGTCCTTGTAAATCGTTGTGCTGACGACCTGTTCGGGTTCGGCCTCGGTCAGTGCAAATCCCTTGTAATCGATGAGGGCGCTGTTGCCGGTGTATTTGCCGCCGACGCCGTCCACGCCGCTGCGGTTGCAGCCCAGCACATAGCACAGGTTCTCAATGGCTCGGGCCTTCAGCAGCGTTGTCCATGCTTCGTGGCGGCTGCCAGGCCAGTTGGCGCAAACAAGCAATAAATCGTATTTTAGAGGCGAATCGGGGTTGGCTTGGGTCGGTTCGTTGCGGAGCCATGCGGGGAAACGCAAATCATAGCATACGGCAGGTTTTATCTTCCAGCCACGCCACTCGAACACCTCGCGCCGTGTGCCACGTGTAATTTGATCGGCCTCGCCGCTAACGCGGAAGGTGTGCGCCTTGTCGTAGTAGCCAAACGAGCCGTTGGGGTAGACCCAGTGCAGGCGGTTATAGCACTGGTCGCCTTCGCGCACTATCCATGTACCGACGAACAGCAGGCCGTATCTTGCCGCCATGTCCTGAGCCCAGCGCAGGGTTGGACCGAGGGGGTCCTCGGCAAGGGCCGCCATATGGTCGCCGAAACCTGTTGTGAAAGTTTCGGGTACAACAAAGATATCCGCACCCGATGCACTGTTCATTTTGGCTTCAACCTGACGGCGGTTGGCCTCGGCGTCACCCCAGACGATATCCTGCTGGTAGAATGATATGTGTAAGTCGTTCATTGTTGGCGGCAGTTATTAAGGTCCTTTTCAAGCTGATGCTGCAACGCCTTGGCAGAGTCGAAGCGCACGATGTCGCGCAAGTGGCGGACGAACTCCACCCTCACGGTGCTGCCGTAGAGGTCTCCACTATAATCTATGATATGTACCTCGAAAGCTGTGGTCGCCTCGCCGAAAGTGGGCTGCGGCCCGATGTTGGCCATGGCGGCGTAGCGATGGCCGTCAACCATGGCGTTCACGGCGTATACACCGTCGGCCGGCAAAGCCTTGAGCCTGTCGCTGGCCACCACGTTCGCCGTCGGGAAACCTATCGTGCGACCTACCCTGCGGCCCGGCACGACGACGCCGTCCACGCTGTATGGATGGCCAAGCATACGGTTGGCCGACGAAATGTCGCCTGCTGCCAGAGCCTTGCGTATCTGGGTCGAACTCACCTCGACGCCGTCGAGACGCAGGGCCTCGTCGACAAGCAGTCCGACGTTGTTTTTCTCCGCCTCGAAAGGCAGGCGGTCGAAATCGGCGGCACTTTTGTTTCCAAACATATTGTCGTAGCCCAGCAGTAGAGCCCTAATGCCAAGCTGGCCGACGAGGATGTCGTTGAAGAAACGGCAAGTCGAAAGCTGCGCCATCTCGGGTGTGAAATGCAGCACGGCAACGTTTTCGGCGCCAGCCTCGTCAAGCAATGCACCACGCTCATCGGCGGTCGAGAGCAGGCGGAAACCGTTGTCGGCCTTGCCGAGAACGATGCGCGGATGACGGTCGAAAGTGACAACAATGGGTTCCAACCCGCGACTTTGTGCCTCGCGGTTCAGACGCTCAATAACGCGACGGTGCCCGAGGTGTACACCGTCGAACATACCGACCGTGGCGATAAACCTGCCGCGCAACGCGCTGAAATTCCCTATGTTGCCTATTATCATTGTTCCGAATTCCAGTTTGCAAAATTACACATTTTTTTCATTTTTCATCTTGCATTTTTCAGTTTTCATTTTTTTTCGTATTTTTGCAATTTCGTTTAGGGACGCAAATACATATGGACAACGACGGAAATATCACGATATTAGGCGCAAGGGAGCATAACCTGCAAAACATCGACATCACCATTCCGCGTGGCAAACTGGTAGTTTTTACTGGCTTGAGCGGCTCGGGCAAGTCGAGCCTGGCGTTCGACACCATCCACGCCGAGGGCCAGCGCCGCTATCTGGATACGTTTGCGGCCTATGCACGTCATTTCATTGGCAATATGCAGCGTCCCGATGTGGACCTCATCGATGGTTTGAGCCCCGTTATTTCCATTGAACAGAAGAGCACCAACAACAATCCACGCTCGACGGTGGGCACTCTGACAGACACTTACGACTTGCTGCGCCTGCTGTTTGCCCGTATCGGTGTAGCCTATTCGCACATCACCGGCAACCGTATGGTTAAATACACCGAGGAGCAGATTGTGAGACTGATTGGCGAGAGTTTCGGCGGCCACGACATCGTGGTATTGGCCCCATTGGTAAAAGGCCGCAAGGGCCATTATCGAGAGTTGTTCGCCCAGATTGCCAAAAAGGGGTTCCTTCGGGTGAGGGTCGACGGCGAAATAAAGGAACTGACCTACAATATGCAGGTCGACCGCTACAAAATACACGACATCGAGCTTGTTGTCGACCGTGTGCGTGTGGGCCGTAGCGAGGAGCGGTTGAAGGAGGCCGTCAAAGTTGCTTTCAAGCAGGGCAAAGGCGTCCTGATGATACTGGACAATGATGACGAAGGCAGGACACGCTATTTCAGCAAGTTGCTGATGGATCCCGAGACGGGTATGTCGTATCCGGAGCCGGAGCCCAACACATTTTCGTTCAACTCGCCTTATGGAGCCTGCACAAAGTGTAACGGACTAGGAGAGATTGCCGAGATAGACTTGGGTCGTATTATCGTCGACCCGAAGAGGAGCATACGCGGCGGTGCTTTTGAGGTCCTGGGCAAGTACAGTGAGCAGAACTATATGTACCGCAAACTGGAGAATATGGGTCGCCACTACGACTTCACGCTCGACGACCCCGTGGAGAGCCTGTGCGACGAGGCGATGAACGCCATACTGTACGGCACCAGCGACTTCACCGGCATCGAGGATCCTTACGACACAAGCATCCGTAGCGGTTTTGCCGGTTTGGTGAACTATATACAACAGATGGCCAACGACGACAGCTCGGCGGCTGTACAGAAATGGGCGTCGAGCTTCATGAACACGGTTCCATGTCCGGAATGCCACGGCAGCCGACTGCGTCCCGAATCGCTGAGTTTCCGTATCGACGGCAAAAACATCGGCGAGCTGGCCGCAATGGACCTCACCGAGCTGTACGGATGGCTCGAAGGTCTGGAAAGCCGCCTAAACGACCGCGACCGGACTGTGGCTCACGAGGTGTTGCAGGAAATATTGAAGCGACTGAAGTTCCTACTCAATGTAGGAGTTGGATACCTAAGCATGAACCGTAGCGCGAAGTCGCTATCGGGCGGCGAGGCTCAGCGTATACGTCTGGCCACGCAGATAGGGTCGCAACTGGTCAACGTGCTATATATTCTCGACGAGCCGAGTATCGGGCTGCACCAACGCGACAACCAGCAGCTGATAAAGGCGTTGCAGGACTTGCGCGACCTGGGCAACAGCGTGATAGTGGTCGAGCATGACCGCGACATGATGATGGCAGCCGACTATCTCGTCGACATCGGCCCGGGTGCAGGAGTGCGGGGCGGCAAGATTCTGTTTGCCGGAAAACCTGATTTTTCAAGCAACACCGGCAACGATTCCAGCCTCACGCTGCAGTACCTCTCGCGGCAACGGGACATTGCCATTCCTGAACGGCGTCCCGTAAAAGACTGCAAACACCTTGTTGTCGAAGGTGCAACCGGCAACAACCTCAAGGATGTCACCTTCGACCTTCCATTGGGGGTGTTCGTATGTGTGACCGGCGTGAGTGGCAGCGGTAAGTCGTCGCTAATCAACGAAACACTGCAGCCCATCCTCAGTCAGGAATTCTATCGCTCGCAAAAACGGCCTCTGCCCTACCGTAACGTCTATGGATTGGCAAACATCGACAAGGTAATACAAATCGACCAAAGCCCCATCGGTCGCACTCCTCGCAGCAACCCGGCAACATACGTCGGCGTGTTCGACGAGATACGTCACCTCTTTGCCCAGCTGCCGAGCGCCCGAATACGAGGCTACAAACCAGGACGCTTCTCGTTCAATGTGAGCGGCGGACGTTGTGAACACTGCAAGGGTGCCGGACTGCGTACCATCGAGATGAACTTCCTGCCCGACGTCTACGTGGGTTGCGAAGTGTGCGGCGGAAAACGCTACAACCGCGAGACCCTAGAGATACGCTATAAGGGTAAAAGCATAGCCGACGTGCTCGACATGACCATCAACGACGCCGTCGAGTTCTTCGAATCCTACCCAAAAATCTACCGCAAACTGAAGACCCTGCAGGAAGTCGGTCTCGGCTACATCACTCTCGGCCAACAATCAACAACACTCAGCGGCGGTGAAGCCCAACGCATCAAACTGGCCACCGAACTCTCGCGAACCGACACCGGACGAACCCTCTACATCTTCGACGAGCCCACCACCGGCCTGCATTTCGATGACATCCGTGTGCTGCTCGACGTGCTGCAGAAACTGGTCGACAAAGGCAACACGGTGCTTGTCATCGAACACAACATGGATGTCATCAAAGTTGCCGACTGGGTTATCGACATGGGACCCGAAGGGGGACGCAACGGTGGCAAAATCGTTTGCACCGGAACTCCTGAGCAGGTGGCCGAATGCCCCGAAAGCTACACCGGCAAATACTTGAAAATCGAGTTGGAACAGACTTTGAAGCATGAAAAATGATTGAGGCTCTGTTCATAATCTATCTACTCGGCACACCGTTGTTGCTGATGAACCTTGCCCAACGATGGAAATGGATTGACGTGGTGTCGCCCATGACGCTACTCTACGCCATAGGTCTTGTCGCGGCCAATACGCTGAGATACCCCGAAGGAGTAGCTAACCTCAACACCACGGTCGGCAATGTCGCCATACCTCTCGCCATACCTCTCATGCTCATGGGGTGCGACGTTCGCAAAATGTCGCTACGCCAAGCCGGCAAGGTGTTCGCCAGCGGCCTTGCTGCGGTACTCATCGTCAGTGTTGCCGGCTACTTCCTGTTCCGGCAGGGACGGCACGACACCGATTTTGCCCGGGTATGCTCGGTGGCCACCGGAATGTACACCGGAGGCATACCCAACGTGGGGGCAATAGCAAAGGGCGTAGGACTCGACGGTGAGCAATACCTGTTTCTCACATCATACGACCTAATAGCTACTGGACTATACCTTATATTCATAATCTTTGCCGGCAAAACCGTGTTCCGCAAACTGCTTCCTTCAAAACCTCAAACCTTAAGCCCTATGCCGAAGGCTGCGAACACCTCTGAAATAAATATAAGTGAAGTGAGTCAACCTTTAAAACCCTTCGACTCGGCCCACCGCCGGGGCTCCATTGTCGCCATTGCATTCGCTGTCGCCATAGCTGCCGTCAGTCTGCTGGTCTCCATGCTGTTCTCAGCCGACCGTTCAATCAACATGACCGTCCTAATACTCCTCCTGACCACACTGACCATCGGAGCCTCTTTCTTGAGACCCGTCCGACGTCAAACCAGCTCGTTCGACATAGGGCTTTACTTTGTATATGTATTCTGCTTCGCGATAGCCAACGGTTGCGACGTGCGGCAGATGAACATCGGCGGGAGCCTCAACATCCTGGCCTACGTCATGTTCGTCATCTTCGGCTCCATAGTGCTCCAGGTGCTCTTTGCCCGATGGCTCAAAATCGACGGCGACACGGTGATGGTCAGTTCCGTGGCCCTCATCAACTCGCCACCATTCGTACCCATGGCGGCAGCCCTGCTGGGCAACAAGGATGTGGTCGTTGTAGGTATCAGCATAGGTCTGCTCGGATACATGCTCGGCAACTACCTCGGCATAGCACTCTTCCACATATTGCAACTATTCTAAACATTAAACCCTAAACCTTAAACCATTGAAACGTTCCCTACTGGCAATACTCATAACCGTTTTCGCCCTTGCGGCCACAAGCCTGGTGCTCATCCAAATCAACCAGACCCGGCAGTCCTTTTCCATTAGCGACAACATGTTCAACACCGCTGTCGGCAACGCCATGGACCGCGTAATCGACGAAACCGCGCAATACCAGTTCTCCATATTCCGTTTCCAAACCCTCGACTCCCTTATCGCCGACGCCCTCATCGAGTCGGGAATCGACCTCGACCCTGTCGTAGGAATCTATGATGCCTCCAACGACGAATTCTACTACTGCAGCAGCCCCGGCATGGAAAACCGTCTGCGCACCTCGCCGTACAAATACTCCTTCCACCCCTCAGGCGTCATCTCGCACAACCAGTACTACATCGCTCTCGCCTTCTCTTCCACTGCTCTCTTCCTACGCCAGAACAGCCACCTCTACCTCTACATGAACATCTTCCTCATCGTCATCATCGTTCTGCTCTTCATCATCTCGCTCGTCATCATCGTCAACCAGCGCAAAGTCGACGAAATGAAGACCACCTTCGTGAACAATATGACCCACGAAATCAAGACCCCTATAGCCACCATCGGCCTCGCCTGCGAGATGCTCAAGGATCCCTCCGTAACTCCCGACCAAGACTCCCGACAAAACTACATCAACATCATCGCCGACGAGAACCGCCGTATGCGTACCCTCATCGAAACTATCCTCCAAAGCGCCCGCATGACTGACAGGCGCTACCCCCTCAACCGGCAGCCCACCGACATCAACGCCCTCGTGGCCGACGTGGTCCAGCGCTTTACCGTCGCCGTGCACAGCGCCGGAGGCACCATCGAGGCCCGCCTCGACGCCTCGCCAGCCACACTTTCGATTGACCCGCTGCACATCGCCAACATGGTCTACAACCTCGTCGACAACGCCGTCAAATATTCCCCGTCGGCACCACACGTCATCGTCGCCACGCAAAGCGACGGCCGCAGCATCACCGTTAGCGTTACTGACCACGGCATCGGGATAGCTCGTGCCGACCAACGGCGCATTTTCGACCGATTCTACCGCGTCTCGACCGGCGACGTCCACAACGTCAAAGGGTTCGGCATAGGGCTCGACTACGTGGCCCGAGTCGTGCGCCTGCACGGTGGTCGCATAGCCCTGCACAGCGCCCCAGGCCGGGGCTCCACATTCACCGTCACACTGCCTCGCCCACGACCCAAGACTGGCAAAATTTCAAGATTTTTTTTGTAGTTCGTTTTTTTTGTGTATCTTTGCAGTCCGTTACCATCGTATTTGCTAACTTAAAAAATAGTTGATTTGTTATGATTAGGAACTTTATTTTTTTGGTGCTGTGCGCTTTGGGCGTGGCAGCAATGGGGCAGGGCCGGGTGCCGGTAACATACGGCCAAGCTGCCCAGAAATTCCCTGCCCATCAGGCCGAGCAGACTATGTTTCTCGGCGAGTACGGCATTTATCAGTGTCTGGTGATTCCCCAAGTGTCGGCGCGCGGCAAAATGGGTGACATACAGGTGGCCCTGACCGACGGCGACCTGCGTGTGCACCGGCGCATCGCCATCTCGAACACCAAGAATATGCGCCTGCTCTCGGCGCGCTTGAACGACGGCATCGTGTCGCTGCTGTTCATCGACGAGTCGAACAGGAAACACGCCAGCATCTGGTCGGCACTTGTCAATCTGGACATGATGCAGTTGGTGTCGTCGTCTGACTTAAACCATCCGCTGCCGACAGGTTTAACGGAGGTATATCGCAACGATGTGAACCGCAAGGACAAGTTGTATGCCTGGGGTGCCTCGTCGGAGAATGGTGCGTATGCAGGACTGGTGTTAGTGAGCGAGAACGAGGACAAAGGCGAGTACACCGCAGTGGAGGTCTGTTTCGACGGACTGATGAACCGTGTGTGGGAGCACAATTCGGCTCTTGGCACCATCAGCACAATAGCGGTAACGAACGAGGGCGATATTTACACTTTTGGCCATGATGTGGCCGAGGACGGTTCGACACAATTCACGGTGTGCGAAATCACCAGTGCCGGAGCCAGCAAATACCTGTTCAGCGGCCGTATGGATCAGGTTATACGCGCCGAAATTTTGAACGTCGAGGGCGACCGTGTGGTGGCCGGTGGCATAATGCGCAGCGAGCACTCGCCCCGCAAGAGCGACTGGTGCAGCGGCGTGTTCGGTCTGGCGTTCGACAAGAGGACCAAGGCCCTTGCCGGCAACATCGGCATGCGTCCCTTCCAGAACGAGGATGTTTGCATGATGACCAACAAGAGCACCAAGAAGAACCTGAAACAGGATTATATCAAAGAGGAAGTCGAAACCCTCGGCTATGTTCCAACGGCATGGGGCGGAGCTATGGCCATAGGCGCCACTGAGACCCGCAACTCGGTCGACGCCGACGGCATAGCCACTGAATCGAAATACTGCATTGGAATACACGTGTTCGGTGTCGACACTACCGGCGCAATCCTGTGGGCCCGCAACATTCGCCGCAACGACTACCAGATGCTCGACGATGTATATCTCGACGCCCTGTTACTCTCATCGGGCGACGATGTAGCCCTGCTGAAATGCGAAAACATGAAATACCCGAGCGACTACAACATCACCAAACCCGCCAAGAAAATGCGTATCGGCGAGAAAAACAACCTCGTGTTCTACCGCATAACCAGCAGCGGCGATGTCAACAAGATAGTCCTCGCAACCAAGCAGAAACAAATGCTCGTGGGTCGTCCATACCCCAAAGCCGACGGCGCATGGTGGTTCCTCGCCAACTGGGACGAACAAACCCGCATAGGCGACATCAGATTCTGACCCCGGTAAGGTGAATACAAAAAGCGAAAAGCGGAAATCACAAGTTTTCGCTTTTCGCTTCCCAATTTCCGATTCACCACATCCTGCACCATGGAAAACATCGTAATCAAAGGGGCTCGGGTCAACAACCTGAAAAACATCGACGTCGAACTGCCGCAAGGCAAGCTGACCGTCATAACCGGACTCAGCGGCTCGGGCAAGTCGAGTCTGGCGTTCGAGACACTCTACGCCGAAGGGCAGCGCCGCTACATCGAGAGCCTCAGCTCCTATGCCCGGCAGTTCCTCGGCCGCATGACGAAACCCGATGTCGACTACATCCACGGCATAGCTCCGGCGGTGGCCATCGAGCAGAAAGTCAACACCAGCAACCCCCGCTCGACCGTCGGTACCTCAACCGAGATTTACGAATACCTCAAACTCATGTTTGCCCGTATCGGCCGCACTTTCTCGCCGGTGTCAGGCGTCGAGGTCAAGCGCCACTCGGTCAGCGATGTTGTCGACTACATCTACACCCTGCCGCAAGGTACAAGGGTGATGATAATGGCGCCCCTCGAAGCTTCCGACGAACGTCCGATACGCGACCAGCTCGAGATCCTGGCGCAGGAAGGCTATATGCGCATAATGCTGAAAGGCAGTATTTTACGTATTGAAGACGTATTAAGGTCGTATCAAGGTCGAATAGACGATGATTGTCAGCTACTTGTAGACCGCATCGAACTCCGCCATTCCGACGACGACCAAACCGCCCGGGTGGGAGAATCGGTCCAGACTGCATTCTTCGAAGGCCGCGGCAGCTGCCTGATAACTCATGAAGACCACTCAGACAACAGCCAAACACCTGTGTTTCAGACAGCTACATTCTCCAACCGCTTCGAGGCTGACGGCATTAAATTCGAGAAACCAAACCCTAACTTCTTCAGTTTCAACAACCCCTACGGCGCCTGCCCCACCTGTCAAGGCTACGGAAGCGTGATAGGAATAGACGAGGATATAGTGGTTCCCAACAAAGCCCTTTCGGTATACGACGACGCCGTTGTTTGTTGGAAAGGTGACAAAATGCAGGAATGGAAGCGCGAATTCATCCGTCGTTCATACGATTTGGATTTCCCCATCCACAGTCCATATTACCAACTCACCGAACAGCAAAAGGACATTCTCTGGCACGGACAAGGACGCTGGGAGGGTATCGACGGGTTCTTCAAATGGGTTGAAAGCCAGGCCTATAAAATCCAGTACCGTGTAATGTTGTCGCGCTATCGCGGCAAATCGGTCTGTCCCGACTGCAAAGGGCACCGACTTAGGAAAGATGCCTCGTATGTCAAGGTTTGCGGCCGTTCCATATCCGACCTGCTCGACATGAACGTTGAGGAACTCGCTGCTTGGGTCGACAGCCTTTCCGCCGAGGGAAACCTCACTGCTCACGAACTCGAAATAACCGACCGCATCCGCAAAGAGCTCAGCAACCGTGTGGGCTACCTGCTTGATGTAGGCCTCGGCTATCTTACCCTCAACCGTCCCTCGAACTCGTTGTCGGGAGGTGAGTCGCAACGCATCAACCTTGCCACTTCACTCGGCAGCTCGCTTGTTGGTTCGATGTACATCCTCGACGAGCCCTCAATCGGACTGCATTCACGAGATACGGAACGTCTAATCAAGGTTTTGCGACGGCTGCGCGACATAGGCAACACCGTTATTGTGGTCGAGCACGACGAGGACATCATCCGTGCTGCCGACTACCTTCTCGACATTGGACCCGGAGCCGGACGGCTGGGCGGTGAAGTGGTTTTCGCAGGCACCCCCGAAAAGTTGCTCAAGTCGAAAAAAGGCCAGTCGCTCACCGCCGACTACCTGTTGGGGCGCCGAACCATTGCCGTCCCCGAATCGCGGCGTCTGTGGCGCGACCGAATTTCAATCAAAGGTGCCTATTGCAACAATCTGAAGCACATCGATGTCGACATCCCGCTCGGAGTGTTGACCGTTGTTACCGGTGTATCGGGCTCTGGCAAAACATCGCTCATAAAATCAGTACTTTACGATATTCTCAGCAAACGTTTCGAGGGCAACGACGATTATGTCGGACGGTGTGAGAGTTTTGGCGGCGATGTGAAGCGTATCAGCGGAGTCGAGATGGTTGACCAGAACCCCATTGGGCGCTCATCGCGCAGCAACCCAGCTACTTACATAAAAGTTTACGACGAAATCCGTCAGTTGTATGCCTCGCAACCGTTGGCCAAAGCCCGTGGCTACAAGGCAGGCTACTTTTCGTTCAACGTCGAGGGCGGCCGTTGCGAAGCCTGTGAGGGCGAAGGGTATGTGACTGTTTCCATGCAGTTTATGTCCGACGTCCATCTGCTTTGCGACGAATGCCATGGTACCCGTTTCAAGGAGGAGACACTCGATGTATTATACAACGGCAAGAATATCAGCGAGATTCTCGACATGACCGTCGATCAGGCAATCGAGTTTTTCTCGTCCGTCGAAAAACCAGAGCAATCCATTCTCACACGTCTGCAACCGCTGCAGGACGTAGGCCTCGGGTACCTCAAACTCGGCCAGTCGTCCAGTTCACTCTCTGGCGGCGAGGCTCAGCGCATAAAACTGGCCTCATATCTCATCAAAGGCGACAACGACCGCCCGATGATGTTTATCTTCGATGAGCCCTCAACCGGCTTGCATTTCCATGATATACAGAAACTTATCACAGCATTCAACCGTCTTATCGAGCGTGGTCACACTATCGTAGTTATCGAACACCACCACGACATCATCAAGGTAGCTGACTGGGTTATTGATATGGGCCCAGAAGGAGGTACCCGCGGTGGTAATGTGGTCTTTGCCGGCACTCCCGAGCAACTGGCTCACTGCAGCGAAAGCTACACCGCACCTTTCCTTGCCGAAAAGTTAAATATAAACGTGAAAAACGAATAAATATTATGGATAAATACATAAAAAAAATTAAAAATTCCGCTGCCGTGTCGTTATGGACCTCTATAGGACTGGTTATCATGACGGCGCTGTTTTTCTATGTCAGCAACTACCGTTTTTATGCGTCGGACTACACGGTGCGGTGGCTCACCATTGCGGGGTCGGTACTGGCGGTTTTGGCCGTAAGTATGGCTTTGCTCACCATCCGTCGTCAGGTTCCACAACTACGTCAGAATGAGAACCTTGAAAGAAAGCTGCAAGGTTACGCCTCGCTGATGGCCAACGTGTGCTACAGCCTGTTATTTGTCATTGTAGTCTTATGCGCCATTATTGTTCTCACCAACCGCAACGCACTGCTCATGATTGCCATCGTGGTGGTGATGTTGTTGTTCCTGACATATCCTAACATTTACCGTATAAAGCATGACCTCGGGCTGACTGACGAACAGATGACTTCGTTTTTCGGCGACAAATACATCCCTTCAAATGAGGAGCAATGACACCATAGCGGCCATTGCCACCCCACACGGAGTTGGCGGTATTGCGGTAGTTCGGCTGTCGGGACCGAAAGCGCTTGAGATTGCTCAAACATTTATTTCGCAACGTTTAACAGAACCCAGAAAAGCCTGTTTCGCTACATTCTGTGCTGGCGAAAGCGTTATAGACGAGGTGGTTGTCACCTACTTCAAAGCCCCGGCATCCTATACCGGCGACGACACGATTGAAATTTCTTGTCACGGGTCGCTATACGTTCAACAAACTATACTTCAACGCCTTATCGACAATGGGGCACGATTGGCCGAGCCAGGTGAGTTTACACTGAGAGCCTTCCTGAACGGCAAATTCAACCTCTCCCAAGCCGAAGCTGTTGCCGACCTTATCGACTCGACAACCCCAGCCCAACATAAACTGGCCATCAGCCAATTGCGTGGCGGTTATGCCCAAGAACTGAAACGTTTGAGACAGCAACTTATTGAACTGACCTCGTTGCTTGAACTTGAGCTCGATTTCAGTCAGGAAGATGTGGAATTCGCCGACCGCTCACAACTCCGTCAACTGCTCTCAAATCTTACCTCCTCCATCACACAGCTTACCTCTTCCTTTACACTCGGCAACGCTCTCAAACACGGCATTCCGGTAGCCATCGTCGGCGCTCCCAATGTCGGCAAATCAACACTCCTCAACGCCATTCTGCACGACGACCGCGCCATGGTGAGCAACGTTCCCGGCACAACGCGCGACACTGTCGAGGAAAGCTTTACTGTCGACGGAATCACATTCCGCTTCATTGACACCGCAGGAATTCGCAGCACCGACGACCCTCTGGAGTCAATGGGTATTGAGCGCTCTTACCGAGCCATCCAGCGCGCCAACATCATCCTGCTACTGCACGAAGCATCGGTGCCAATGAGCGAGTTCTCGGAGCTAAGTAAACTCAACAACCTGTGCGACATAAAGGAGAAGACAGTACTGCTCGTCCACACAAAATGCGACCTTTGCCAACCGGACACAGAAGATGGCATTCGGGTTATAGCACGAGAAGGCGTCGGCATCGACCAACTTGAGCAATGCCTTGTCAATCAAGTGCATAAAAAGATGCTGGGCGGTAACGATATACTCATCGCCAATGAGCGACACCGCGACGCATTGCAGCAGGTTCTGCAGGCGCTGGCGAACGTCGGC
>CADCPQ010000088.1 GCA_902803395.1 uncultured Bacteroidota bacterium | reverse complement strand
CAACAAGAGTTACAAACCTTTTAAAAACATTATATCATGGCTCATAAAAAAGGTGTCGGTAGTTCCAGTAACGGTCGCGAATCCGAAAGCAAACGCTTAGGCGTCAAAATTTTTGGCGGTCAGAAATGCATCGCCGGCAACATCATCGTCCGCCAGCGCGGTACAGTCCACAACCCCGGCCAGAACGTCGGAATGGGCAAGGATCACACCCTCTACGCTCTCATCGACGGTATTGTGAAATTCCACAAAGGCCGCGAAGACCGCTCGTTCGTCTCCGTGTTGCCCGCCGAAGAATAAGAAATTCAATTGAACAACAATTAAGGCACAGCGCCGCCCGACTTCCGTCGGGCGGCGTTTTTTTTTGTAAAATTTACAAGTTTTTCTTGCTTTTTTAAAATGTAATCATTATTTTTGTAGTGGCTTTTATCAGTCAACAAACAGCGCAAAATATTAATCCACACAATATTACACTATGTACCAAATCCAAAAACATCCCATTCTCGACATTCCTGAGAGAGAGATTGTCGAGTTTCTCTACGAAGGCCGCAAGATTCAAGGCCGCAAAGGCTACACCATCGCAGCCGCCCTTCATCAGGCCGGAATACCCGTCCACAGCCACAGCCTCGATGGCCGCCCACGCAGCCTCGAGTGCGGCATCGGCAAATGCGGAGCCTGCGAAATGCTAGTTGATGGCCGAATCCGCCGCATCTGCATAACGCCTGTCGATGGTGTCAAGGAAGTCAAAAAACTTGACAATCAGAACAATCTGAATACCCAAAACATTCAGAACACTCCGAAAACCATCAAGATATACAAAACCCAGGTGGCCATCATTGGCGCCGGCCCTGCCGGTTTGGCCTGCCGCGAGCAACTCAACACCTTCGGCATCGACAACATCGTGGTCGACAACAACTCGCGCATCGGTGGCCAGTTCAATATGCAGACCCACCAGTTCTTCTTTTTCGAGAAGGAGAAAAAGTTCGGCGGAATGCGCGGTTTCGACATCGCCAAAACCCTCGCAGGCGACAGCCACGACGGCATTTTGCTCAACAACACCGTGTGGGACATCCTCGAAGGCCGCCGCATAGCCATCAAAAACATCGAAACACAGGAGATGTCATACATCGATGCCGACCACCTCGTTGTGGCCACCGGCGCCGTGCCTTTCATGCCGACTTTCGAGAACGACGACGTGCCGGGTGTCTACACCGCCGCCGTGTTCCAGAAAATGATGAACCAGGAGCACACCCTTTTAGGTCGCAACGTGCTGACCGTCGGCGCCGGCAACATCGGCTACCTCACCTCGTATCAGGGCATGCAGGCCGGAGCAAACATCCGCGCCATAATCGAGGCAATGCCCCGCGAGGGTGGTTTCCCCGTGCAGGCCAACCGTGTGCGCCGCCTCGGAATTCCCATCATGACTGGCTACACCTTGGTCAAAGCCATCCCCAACGCCGACCGCACCGGCATCGTGGGCGCCGTAATTGCCAAATGCGAGAATTTCAAGGCCATCCCCGGCACCGAACAAACCCTCAAAGGCATCGACATCATCAACATCTGCACCGGACTTATTCCTGACAACCAGCTCCTTACCAAAGGCAAGGAGGTGTTCGGTCTGAACACCTATGGTGCCGGCGACGCAGTGCGCATAGGCGAAGGCACCAGCGCGGTGCTCCGCGGACGCCAGGCCGCCTACGAGGTTGCCCAGAACATGGGGCTCCGCTTCAACTACGACGAATACCTCGACATTTCGCGTCAGTACATCGATTCGCAGCAGCATCCGGTCCGCATACTCGAAAAGCCCAATCTCCCCACGCCGGAGCGCATGAAAATCAAGCCGTTCGTACAGCTCGACTGCCTCTACGGCTTTGCCTGCAACCCTTGCTCGTTCTCTTGTCCGCAAGGCGCCATAAGCAAGATTTCTACCTCGTCGACGCCGGTGGTGGACTACAACAAGTGCATCGGCTGCATGGAGTGCGTCAACCACTGCCCGGGTCTGGCCATCTTCGGCTACAACGTCGAGAAACAGTGGTGTTTCCTGCCAATCGAGTACGAGGTGGCTGAAGGCACCGAAGTGTTCCTCGTCGACAACAACGGCGCCAAGGTCGGCACCGGCGTCATCGAGAAAATCATGCGCAAACCTAACAAGACCAACGTTGCCCGCGTCAAGGTCGACAACGCCGAAAGCCTGACAATGACCGACATCAAGGGCTTCATTGCCAAGGACCGCTATCCCGAGCCGCTGCAGTTCGCCGACGGTGCCGAACCGGCCGAAAGCCACACCTACGTGTGCCACTGCGAGGACATCACCCTCGAGAGCCTGCTCGAAGTCATCGGCGACCGTCGTTTCATTTCGGTCGACGAGTTGAAACACATAACCCGCATGGGCATGGGTCCCTGCCGCGGCAAACGCTGCATACCCCGCGCCCGCCAGATTCTGCGCGCCCACGGCATCGAACTTGTAGGCGAAGCCACTCCGCGCGCACCTCTGTCGAGTCAGGTCACTATGGGCGACATCTATTCCGAAGGCATGAAGTTCGAGTTCGACATCAAGGACTCGAAGTTTGAACGCCGCGAAACCCGTGTGCTCATCGCTGGCGGCGGCATAGCCGGCAGCTCGCTGTTCCGCTACTTCGCCGAGGCCGGCATGAACCCCGTGCTCGTCAACTGGAGCCGCGGTGCCTCGTGGCGCAACATCGGCGGCGGACGCCCAGCTTTCTCCAACCCCGACATCGCCGACATCGCCATGCACAACCGCGAGATTTTCATGGGCATCCAGAAGGTTCACAACATCAACTTCAAGCCCACCCGCTACGTCAACCTCGTGCACGACGAAGCCACCTACCGCTCGCTCGATGCATCGCGCGCCTGGAGCGATGCCTATATGGTTGAGCGCAAAGACTTTAAGAAGGAAATATCGCCGTTGTGGGACGACAGCCGCACCACCTACAGCCACGCCCTGATGACCCGCGACTGCTGGCAGGCTACGCCGGGCCGCGTGGTCGACTACGTGCGCGGCATCGCCGTGTCGCTGGGCGGCACCCTGATGGAAGACTGCGAGCTGCTGAACGTAGAACGCCGTGGCGACAAAACCGTTGCCCTTGTTCGCACTCACGACGGCCGCTACATCGAGTTCACCTGCGGCCACTTCGTCAACTCCATGGGTTGGGGAGCCGAACGCTTCACCGATATGCTCGGCATCGACACGGGCTTGTATCCCGTCAAGCATCAGGCTTTCATCACACGCCGTCTGCCTCTGATGGGCGTCAACGGCGACGCGCTCGACATGATTATCGACCGCCGTCACTACAAGGGCTTCAGCGCCGTGTACGGACAGCAGTTCCGCCACACCGGCCAGATCATCGGCTGCGCCAGCCCCGACTGCGACAGCTACGAGACCCGCCAGAATATCAAATACAACAGCAAGGAGTTCCTCGAGATTGT
>CADCPQ010000087.1 GCA_902803395.1 uncultured Bacteroidota bacterium | reverse complement strand
CGACCGTCTACTGCCCCATGTACTGCGGCATCACCGAGATTCCCGAGTGCTTCCGTCAGGGCAACGGCGACATGGTGACCTACAGCGAGACGGCAGCCTTCTGGCTCTTCAACCGCGTCACCAACTTCGTCTACAGCCGCTACAGCGACATGATCCGTGACCTCCAGGTCGTCCAGAACCGCCTCGAAGAAGGCTACATCAACGACGTGGCCAAATTCGACCAACGCGCCAAGGACGCCACCGAAGCCGAGCTCACCACCCTGCTCAACGACTTCAGCAACCGCCAGGCCGACAAAATGATGCGCCAGTGGCACGAACTCGACCACTACCTGCTCGTCAAATACATCGACGGCAATATCAAGAAAGAGAAAAACGGCCAGTTCGAGCGCACCGCCACCGGCCAGGCCGTCTTCCCCCAGCAACCCCACTACCGCCAAGAATGGCAGCGCATGATAGTCAAGGACCACGGCGACGTCATCCGCGAGAAATAACGACAAACACCAAACACACAAATATCGTTGCAATTTTTGTGGTCAAAAATTGCAACGATATTTTTTTTGCCATGTCGGAAAAAATTCGTAACTTTGCAGCTGACGATTTGAACGTTAATTGCCGTAAATGGCCCGTAAATTAGCCGGAAATTAAATAATTAGCGACTATTGACGAGACAATTATTCCGGAAATTAAAGTTCCAAAGTCACAGACGCACGGCTATGGCCGTATCACCCGCGAACTTGGAAGAAAACGGGTCAGAAGTCGGATTTATAGGGACTGCGGAAGTCCTGAGGTTTTCTCCGATAGCGTCGAAAACAGTTTATGTATAAGGTTCCGAGCCGCCTCGTGGTGTACCGTCGGCCATGCCGACAACCGAAGTCATAAACCAAACGGCAGACACTTGGTAGAAATATATCAGCCATAGTTATTAGTGACAAATACTATTCAAATAAGATTGATATAGTTCGAATAAGACTTCATCGTCATATTCCTCAATGTGGTGCTTCTCTCCTAACTGATTTGTTAAAATCATCACACCTTCACAGTCACAATTTATATGAACAAGCCCAACATCTTTGGCATATACGGCAACACCTTCTCCCAAAAGAATTCTTTTGGAAAAGTCACAATATACTTTACGCCATAATATTGCTTTTTCTTCTTCAATATCAATGGGTTTCGTTTGCATGGCAATATTAGTTATGCAATGCAAAGATACAAATTTTTAACCATTCATATCGGGAAAATCATTAGCGCCATAGCGTATGGCCAAACCAATTGCTTTGCCGAGCAAACAAGGTACAGTATTCCCAATCTGTACTAATTGCTTGTTCTTCTTTCCTTCAAAAATAAAATCATCCGGAAATGACTGCAATCTTGCCATCTCTCTTGCTGTAAGTACTCGGGGCAGTTTGGGATGAATATTCACACCGCCATGATTTTCCTTAATGGTACATGAAGCTTCATTCCAAGGGCATTTTTTCCATGCATCGCTATATCCTTTATATAAGCTTTTGCCTTCTGGCAATTCAAGCATACGTTTAGACATTTGTTCCGTGTGTTTCGTCGGTACGTGATTGAAGGCCTCATCTGGTGGATGATTAATAAGATCACCTATCGCCTGTCCAGTTGTTATATATTGACAAGGTTTCAATATTGGCTTAGGATGATAATTAATGCGGTTGATACGGTTCCCAATAAAGATAACCCTTTCGCGTTTTTGTGGAGTATAATAATCTGCTGCGCATAATGTAGTCACATTCATTTTGTATCCAATGTCTTCAAAGTCTGAAAGTATCTTCTCCTCTACTTTCCCTTGCAACATACTTCGTAAACCTTTTACATTCTCGCAAATAACCCAGTCTGGTTGTAGTGTGGAAACAATCTCAACCAATTCTTTGTACAGAGAATTTCTAGGGTCGTCCACAATGCGATTACCGGCCATACTAAAACCTTGACAGGGGAATCCTCCAGCAACAATACTGAGATGACGACCGGACAATTGTCGCCTAACTGTATTGTAGAACAACTGTTTGTTTTCAGGCAACTTTATGTCTCCATTTACAAATGGGTGGTGAAAGTTACGTTGATATGTCATACCTGCTTCCTTAAACCAGTCAAGTCCACAAATGCCATTCAAACCAGCCATTTCTAACCCTCTGCTTAATCCGCCAGCACCACAAAATAAGTCAACAAACGTCATTATCGATGATGGCACATTATTCCAGTATGGACTAATATCAGCCCAATTTACTAAATCAACTTTCCTTTGGGTCTTTTTCTTGAATGATTCCTCGATTTCACCAAAAAGGTTATAATATTTATTTGTATCTCTTTTCATATTCTGGATATAATTTATGCAGTATGTAATCTGCGGTCTCTTGGCTTAACCTAAGTGAGCATTGGACCCGGTATTCAACAGGGTCATACTGATAGCACCCGACACATCCGAGACTTTCAGAGTAATGTTCATCGCCTTCATAAAAGGAATATGGGTTGCCTGCAATATTGCGAGCATCCCAACGCAAGTCACTATCTTTACAGCGTCGGCAAATCTGGCGTTTAATGTCATTTGCCGCTTTGCACAAAGGTTGAAAGTCGTCCAAACGCTGTGTGGCTACATTCGAGACGCGCAAGTCATTCTTTCGACCGTCCTTATGGTCTACTTCTATGGTGGTGTTTTCCGAATTCCCCCTCACTCCGAGCATTACACAACGTCGACGCAATATTGCCTCGCGAATATCCGGACGTATGAACTGATTGAATGATTCTTCCGTATTAAAGCCATTTAAACGTATTGCGTCTATTCTATTACCCGGGGTTAATGATTTATCAAACTCAACATTGAATTTCTTTGCAAGTTGCGAACTTTTTCTAGCAAAATCACATCCATTACCAAGTTGCAAATCAGCATATCTTCCGACGAATTCAGTTGTCTTTACCCATCGGCTAATGCCTTTGTTGTCTGGCTTTGCTAGTTCAATAAACAAGTCTGTCTTGGATTGTTTCATAACATTTCATTTTTTACGGAATACAAAAATATATTCATGCTTGAACAGAAATGTCCCCCATTTCATGGCACGATAACGCCAGAGTTTCTCTTGCCCTATTTTTGCTCTATTGCCAACCATATCCTTTACGACAATACCCTTTAGTAAGCATTTGAAATTTTGTTTTATAGCATTCATTAAAGTGAAACCAAGTGGAACAACCTCACCCTTACGATAAACATCGCCAATGACTAATATAAAGTACCCTTTTTTTGTAAGGTACGGCCATACATTTGAAACTGCTTGAATATACAAGTCTGTAAACTGTGTTATATCTGATATATGGGAAAGATCCGATTTCTCCTCAGTGAATCGAATAACGTCAAGATAAGGCGGGTGAGATAAAATCATATCGACAGCGTTGTGATTGAACGCCACGAGATCTTTCTCTACAAGTTCTGAGACATTTGTTTTGTCGCAAATGTCATATGGGTGTATAAAGTAACAGCCTCTATAACTTCCAAACATTTGTTGGTTGACATCTTCTAGCAAGGGGCTGTTGATATCAAATCCGATAAATTTACGATGAAGAGCTTCACATTCGAAAAGAGTGGTTCCGCTTCCCATAAACATGTCCAGAACAACCCCATCTTCGTCAGTGAATCTACGAATAAAATCATTCGGGATTTGCGGTGCGAAATTCCCATGATAAGTGTTGCAACGTTTGCCACCTTTGGCTCGCGGACCAATAAGCCATAAACTGTCAACGTTGATAGAATCAACAATTGTTATACTGCTTTCCATTGCCTATCATCAGCAGCATTTGCGACATCCTCGACCACTAGGCAACAGAGCAAAAAGAAGCGCAGAATTGACTTTTCTGTGCTTCAGAGGCTCTGGTATGCCTTATATAGTCTCGAAAGTCGCATCTACGCCAACGACGTAGACGTTTAAAACTTATTCTAGACTATATAGTTCCTTGAATTTACCAGATTCCTGAAGCTAGTCGAATAAATGCAAACGCTATGTTAAATTATTGTTTTCTAATTCTTTATATTTCTATTCTTATAATATTTTTGTTATGGTCTATCGTTATTGTTTCATGGTGCAAAGATACTTATTTTTTCTCAATTGGCAAAATTTTTTTTGTTGCCCACCCCGCCCTGCGGGTACCCCTCCAAAGGAGGGGAGACGCTGGCGAGGTAATAGAAATCAAACCATCTGAAAATCAACAATTTATATAAACATCTGAAAATCAAGATAATGGATAGACTCTCCTCGGGTTTGGTTCGGACTTAGGTCGGCCTTGCTTCGAACAGGCTTCGGGTTTGTGGGCCCGGGGGCGATCAAAGGGCGATGATAAAGCGAAAAACGAGAATCGAAAATCGAAAGAATGGGGTTTCGCTTTTCGATTCTCGCTTTTTTGATTCTCAATTACAGGGCTTTGCATATTTTTTTCACGTGCCGCATGTTTATGTCGGGATTATTTCGTAAATTTGCAGAAAAATTCAATCAACATGAACAGTACAATTCCAATCATCATCGTCGTGGCAGTCATCGCGATTGTCGTAATCCTCGTCAGCTACATCAAGGCACCGCCGAGCGTGGCCTACATCGTGTCGGGCTTGAACCGCAAGCCGCGCATCTACATCGGCAAGGGCGGCCTGCGAGTGCCCCTGCTCGAGCGCCTGGACAAGGTGTTTCTCGGCCAGGTGACGGCCGACATCAAGACGAGCCGTTCGGTGCCGACCAACGACTTCATCAACGTCAACGTCGACGCGGTGGCCAAAATCCAGGTCATCCCCGACATCGACGGTGTGCGTCTGGCCGCCAAGAACTTCCTGAACATGAACGGCATCGACATTTCGAAGCAGGTTCAGGACTCGCTCGAGGGCAATATGCGCGAGGTCATCGGCTCGCTCTCGCTGCGCGACATCAACATCAACCGCGACAAGTTCTCGGACGAAATCATGAACAAGGCACAGAAGGACATGGAAGCCCTCGGCCTGCGCATCATCTCGTGCAACATCCAGAACGTCACCGACGAGAAGAACCTCATCGAGGACCTCGGCGCCGACAACACCTGGACCATCCGCAAGCAGGCCAAAATCAACAAGGCCATCGCCGAGCGCGACATCGCCAAGGCCGAAGCCGAAGCCCTGAAGGAGGCCAACGACGCCCAGGTCGACAGCCAGACCCAGATTGCCATCCGCCAGAACGAGCTCTCGGTCAAGAAGAGCGAGCTGACCATCATCTCGCAGACCAAGCAGGCCGACGCCGACGCCGCCTACGAAATCCAGCGCCAGGAGCAGCAGAAGACCATCAACACCAAGACCGTCGACGCCCAAATTGAGCAGACCATGCGCGAGCAGGTGCTCACCGCCGAGCGCGTCAAGATTCGCGAGAACGAACTGGCCGCCGAGGTAATGAAGAAGTCCGACGCCGACAAGTACCAGATCGAGCTCAAAGCCGCCGCCGACCTCGAACAGAGCAAGCGCGAAGCCGAGGCCGAAGCCTACCGCGCCGAGCAGGAAGCCCGCGCCCAAATCGCTCTGGCTCAGGCCAAAAAGCAGGCCATGGTGCTCGAAGCCGAAGGTATCAAGGCCAACGGCGAGGCCGAAGCCTACAAAATCCAGAAGGCCGGTGAAGCCGAGGCCATCGCCATCCAGAAGAAGGGTCTGGCCGAGGCCGAAGCCATGCAAAAGAAGGCCGAAGCCTACGAGCGCTATGGCCAGGCCGCCATACTCGACATGATGGTCAAAATCATCCCCGAGGTGGCTCAGCACGTCAGCGAACCCATCGGCGCCATCAAGAACATGAACGTCTACGGAACCTCCGGCTCCGACGCCGCCTCGATTTCGGGCATGGTGCCGTCGGTCATCAAGCAGAGCTTCGACGTAATCGAAAGCGCCACGGGTGTCAACATGACCGACATCGTCCGCGCCAACACCATCGAAGCCAAGGTGACACGCAACGTGAACCTCGACACCGACAGCAAGGTCGACATCGAAAACAAATAACGCCGAAAACACATTATTATTATGTCAGCGAGAAAATTTTTATGCACCATGGCGGCCGCCGTGCTGCTGTCAGCCCCTAACGCGCTGGGCTGCACCAACTTCCTGTTCACACGCGGCGCCACGGTCGACGGTTCGACAATGATAACCTACGCCGCCGACAGCCACACCCGCTACGGGCAGCTGCGCTACTGCCCCGCCGCCCGCCACCGCCCCGGCGAGACCTACAAGGTGTTCGACTATGGCTCGCAGCGTTTCCTGATGGAAATACCGCAGCCCGAGCGGACTTACGCCGTTGTGGGCTTCATCAACGAGTTCCAGCTCGCCATCGGTGAGACCACATGGGGCGGACGTCCCGAGGTGGAAAAAGGCAACGAGCGCGGCATCGACTACGGCTCGCTGATTTACATCACCCTCCAGCGCGCCCGCAACGCCCGCGAAGCCATCGTGGTCATGGACAATCTGGTGCAAACCTACGGCTACACCGGCGGCGGCGAGACCTTCTCGATTGCCGACCCCAACGAGGTGTGGATTTACGAGATTGTGGCCAAAACCTACGAGAAAGGCGCCGTGTGGGTTGCCCGCCGTGTGCCCGAAGGTTACGTCAGCGGCCACGCCAATCAGGCCCGCATCACCATCTTCCCGCAGGAGACCACTTGGAACAAACGCCGCGGCATGGGCTACCACAAAGCCATCAGCAGCGAGCACCTCGACTACATCGACGAGCCCGAAGTGGAGTGCGTCTACGCCCACGACGTGGTGAACGCCGCCCGCATCAACAAATGGTACAACGGCCTCGACCGCAACTTCTCGTTTGCCGACATCTACAACCCGCTGACTTTCAGCGGTGCCCGGGCCTGCGACGCCCGCGTCTACGCCATGTTCAACCGCATCAATTCCAAGATGCAGCCCTTCGAGGCCTACGCTATGGGCGACATCACCGCCATGCGTCTGCCCCTCTGGGTCAAGCCCGACCAAAAAATCAGCGTGGCCGACGTAATGAACCTCATGCGCGACCACTACGAGGGCACCCCCATGGACATGACCAACGACCCCGGCGCCGGCCCCTACCACTGCCCCTACCGCTGGCGCCCCATGGAGTTCACCGTCGACGGACAGAGCTACATCCACGAACGCGCCACTTCGACACAGCAGACCGGTTTCTCGTTCATCGCCCAATGCCGTGCATGGCTGCCAAACAAAGTCGGAGGCATACTCTGGTTCGGGGTCGACGACACATATTCGACCTGCTACTGCCCGATGTACTGCGGCCTTACGCAGATTCCGGTGTGTTTCGAGGAGGGCAACGGCAGCATGACCGAATATTCCGAGACGGCGGCATTCTGGCTCTTCAACCGCGTGAGCAACTTCGCCTACCTGCGCTACGACTCGATGATAAAAGACATCCAGAAAGTCCAGAGCAGGCTTGAACACAATTTCATCGACAACGAAAAAGTGAAAACCGAGTCGCTCGCCAACCTCAACAACGAACAGCGTCAGCAAATCGAAATCAACCGCTTCTCGAATATGTGCGCCGAAGACATGATGCGCCAGTGGCGGCAGCTCGACCAGACGCTGCTGATGAAATACATCGACGGCAACATCAAGTACCAGAAACCCGACGGCACTCTCGAGACGACCGAATACGGCGTGGTGCGCTTCCCTCAGCAGCCCGAATACCCCGAATGGTGGCTCCGAATGATAGTCGACAAGCACGGCAATGTGATAAAAGCCAGATAAAAATTGCAACCGCCAACGAAAAAAAGTTGGCGGTTTCAGTTTTTTTTAGTACTTTAGCAAATTGATTAGGCACATTGGAATTGGCACTAAAACCATTCCAACGTGTTGATTATGATATAGATAAGGAAAACGTAAAAGAATATGAAAACGTTCAAAAAGAGCCTGATTTTGCTACTCACGGCCATGGTTTTGGCCTCAACGGCTTTCGCACAGTCGAAAAATATTGCCAAAAAAGCCGACGACCTGTTCGACCAGAACCGCTTCATCGAGGCGTTGGAAAAATACGAGTCGGCATACAACAAAATCACCTCGAACAAAGCCGAAAAGAACCGCATTTATTTCCAGATGGCGGAATGCTACCGCCTGATGAACGACTATCCCCACGCCGAGCGCATCTACAAGCGTCTGGCCGCCGCGGGATACTCGAACAACGAGCCGAAACTATATTTCTATCTGGCCGAGATGTGCCGCTTCGAGGAGAAATTCGACGAAGCCGACCAATACTACGAGGAATACCTCAAAATCGAGCCCACCGACACCTATGCCCGCTCGCGCAAAGAGAGCCTGATTTACGTCAACCAACTCTCGAACAGCCGTTCGCGCCACATCATCACGAAAAAATCGGACTGGTGCACGGACTATAACGACTGGGCACCGCGTTTCTTAGGCACCGACACAACAAAGATAGTCTTCACCTCGTCGCGTTTCCCCGAAGGTGAGGAAGCCGCCCACGACGCATGGACCGGTCAGGCTTTCTCGGAGCTCTACACAGTGTTCATGGACCGCAACGGCCGCTGGAGCTCGACACCGCAACTGTTCGACAAAAGCGGAGTGATCAACACCGCCGTCAACGAAGGTGAGGCCTGTTTCTCGCCCGACGGCAACACGGTCTATTTCTCGCGCTGCGACGCCAAGGAGAACGAGCAGCTGGGATGTAAGATATACGTCTCGGTGCGCGTCAGCAAAGACCTCGGCGACAGCAAGAAAGGTAAGAAAAACAACAAAAACAACAAGAAGAATAACGACTCGGAGCAGAGCCAGACAGCCTCGGGCGACTGGGGCGAACCTACCCGCATCGACCTCGGCGACACCAATTTCAACTACCTCTACCCCGCCATCTCGAGCGACGGACTTGTGCTCTACTTCGCTTCCGACCGCCCCGGCGGATTCGGCGGCTACGACCTTTGGAAGGCCACCCGCAAATCGACTGCCGACGATTTCGGCCGTCCCATCAACATGACCTCTATCATCAACACCGCCGGCCGCGAATTGTTCCCCATGCTGCGCGACGACTCGACGCTCTATTTCTCGTCCGACGGCCACCCCGGCGTTGGCGGCTTGGACCTCTTCACCTCGCGCCTGACCCCTGTCGGAAAATGGACCGTGCCGCAGAACCTTGGCATACCGATGAACTCGTCGTATGACGAAATGTCCATCATCTTCTACCCCGTGTCCGAGAGCGACCACGTGCTCGAACGCGGCTACTTCTCATCGAACCGCCCCTTCGACGACCCGCACAACCGCGAGCTGCGTAACCAGAGCAAGGAAAAGACCCCGCCGATAAACGACGACATCTTCTACTTCGAGCTTCCGCCGCTCAACTACTCCATCGAGGGCACCGTGCGCGACGAAAAGTCGATGCAGCTCATCGAAGGCGTCAGAGTTCGCCTGGCCGGCAGCGACGGTTCGCAGGCCGAAGCCCGCACCGACAAGAAGGGTTTCTACCGCTTCGACAACCGCAAGATTCGGCGCGACGTGGTTTATAAACTGTACCTCAGCAAGAAAGACTACTTCTCGCTCGAAGGTTCGGAGAGCACCCGCGGCTACAATGTCGACAAGGACATCGTGCACGACTTCCGTATGGAGCCTGTGCCCAAACAGCCCGTCGTGCTGCCCGAGATACGTTTCGACGTGTCGAAAGCCGACCTCAAGGGTGAATATATGGATTCGCTCATGGACCTCTACCTCGTGATGGTCAACAACCCCAACATCGTGGTCGAGATACGTTCGCACACCGACTGCCGCCCCTACATAGGCCTCACCAACGACACCCTCTCGCAGCGCCGCGCTCAGACCGTGGTCGACTACCTCGTGGCCCGCGGCATTGAACGCGACCGTCTCGTGGCCAAAGGCTACGCCGACCGCATTCCCCGTGTGCTCGACCGCGAAACCAGCGTCTACGTCAACGGCAAACGCTACACCTTCAGCGAAGGCACCGAGATGGACTGCGACTACATCAACACCTTGCAGGGCGACCATCAGGAAGCCGCGCACAGCCTCAACCGCCGCACCGAATTCCTCGTGCTTCGCACCGACTATGTCTCGCGCCGTCTCATCGACAACCTGCCCGCCGAGAAACCCGAAGTGGCCCAGACCGAGGACGGCCGCATCATCGACCTCGTCAACCGTCCGGCTGATGAAGAGGATGTGAAGCCCGAAATCATACACGACGAGAGCACCGTGCCCGTCACCATGGTCAACTCGGCCAAGGGCGAGATAACCGCCATCATCAACGGCTCGCAGGTACCTATGCTCATCGACGAGCGCTACCTCGAACCCATCGCCATCTCGTGGGAGGAGGCCATGAACTTCCTCTACCAGCGTCGCATAACCAAGGAGGACTTCCCGCTGCGCGACCAGTCGTTCGACCCCGAAGGCAACATACTTGACAAAGCCACCATCATCTTCAAAGAGATGCAAATCGGCGAACGCCACCTCAAGAACGCCGAGGTGGTGGTCGTCAAAGGTGTCGATTATAAATTCATCATCAACCGCACCGGACTGGCCCAGTTTGGCGAGTACGACTTCGACAAACGCCGTGCCCGACTCACGTTCATTGATGACTAACCCACTACTCATCACCGTCACAGGTCCCACCGCCACCGGCAAAACCGCGCTGGCAGTGGCTTTGGCGCGCACCATCGATGGCGAGATTATCAGCGCCGACTCGCGGCAGGTGTTCCGAGGCATGGACATCGGGACGGGAAAGGATTTGGACGAGTTCGGGTCGGGTCAAGGTCGGACAAACTACCACTTGATTGACATCTGCGACCCCGGCGAGGAGTACAACGCCTACCGTTTCCAGAACGACTTCATCAAAGCCTGGCGCGACATCACCGCCCGTGGCCGTCAACCTATACTGTGCGGCGGTACAGGACTTTACGTCGACGCCGTGGTGCGAGCCTACCGACTGGCCGACGCACCCGTCGACCCCGAGTTCCGCCACTCGCTCGAAGCCTTCACCGACGAGAAGCTCACCGAGCGCCTCGCCGCCCTCGTGCCCCTGCACAACCACACCGACACCGAGAGCCGCGACCGTCTGGTCCGAGCCCTCGAGATACAGGAGTTCGCCCTCCGCCACCCCGAAAGCTACACCCATCTGCCAGCCATGCGCCACGCAGTGTTCGCCGTCACCTTTCCGAGGCAGGACATAATCAGTCGCATCGAAACCCGCTTGCGCCAACGTCTCGAGCAAGGCATGGTCGACGAGGTGCGCCGACTGCTCGACAGCGGCATCAGCCCCGAACGCCTCATGCGCTACGGCCTCGAATATCGCCACCTCACGCTTTACGTCACCGGCCGCTGCACCTATCAGGAAATGTTCGACAACCTCTTCACCGACATACGCCGCTTCGCAAAACGCCAGATGACATGGCTGCGACGCATGGAACGCAACGGGGTGAAAATCAACTGGCTCGACGGCCGCCTGCCGCGCGAGGAAAATATCAAAACCATATTGCACACAATCGAACAATGAAACATATATTCGTCATAAACCCCTCAGCCGGCCGCGTCGACTCCTCGGCCGACATCATCGAAAAGCTCCACGCCTACGACGGCCGCATCGATTACCAGACCTACGTCACCACCTGCGCCGGCGACGGCACCCGTTTCGTTCGCGAGACCTGCGCCGCCAACCCCGACGAGCAGCTCCGTTTCTACGCCTGCGGCGGCGACGGCACCATCAACGAAGTCGTTTCGGGCCTCATCGGTTTCGCCAACGCGCAACTCAGCTGCTACCCCTGCGGCTCGGGCAACGACTACATCAAATACTACGGCACCCAGGCCGACTACCTCGACCTCGACCGCCTCATCGACGGAGTGCCACACCAGGTCGACGTCATGCGCCTCGGCGACCGCTACAGCATCAACGTCTGCAACCTCGGCTTCGACGCCGAAGTGGTCCGCACCATGATACAGGTCAAACGCAAACCCCTCATCGGCGGAACCCACGCCTACACCACCGGCATCGTCAAAGCCATCTTCACGGGCCGCAAGAACATCTGCACCATCACCGTCGACGGCGAGACCTTCCACGACGGCAAAATGCTGCTCTGCACCCTCAGCAACGGCCAATACGTCGGCGGCGCCTACCGCTGCGCGCCCCACTCCAAAAACGACGACGGCCTGCTCGAGGTCTGCCTCGTCAAACCCATGTCGATACCCCGCTTCGCCCGAATGATCAACGTCTACCGCGACGGCCGCCACCTCGACGACCCCTCGTGCCGCGACGTCGTGCAGTACCGCCAGGGCCGCGAAGTGGTCATCACCAGCCCCGACCCGATATACCTCGTAGTCGACGGCGACATAATCCGCGGCAACCGTTTCCACATCGAAAACATCAGTCACGCAGTCACTTTCGTGAGCCCACGCCCCTAACAAGCCCTCAAACTGCCGAGGACGCACAATATTTTCCTGATTCCTGCGTTATAACTTATTATGAAAAGCAACTGCGACAATGGTCGGCGACGGGGTTTGAAGCCGTGGCGTGAATTGGGATGGCCGAGGCGGACGCTCCGTGTGCTGTGGATGGCCGTGGCAGGGCTGTGGCTGCTCACGCTGCTGCAGGTTATGCTGGGCTCGTTCCTCTTGCCGCCGGTGACGCCGCTGATGGTGCAGCGCTTCAACCAGCAGCTTTTCAGCAAGGAGCGCCCGGTGCATTTCGAACGCGACTATGTGCGGCTCCGCGACATCTCGCCCCGGCTCGTCACCGCCGTGGTCTACTCCGAGGACGGACTGTTCATGTACCACCACGGTTTCGACGTCAAGCAGATGAAGACGGCCTACCGCGAAAACCAGCGCGGACGCCGTATGCGTGGCGGCAGCACCATCAGCCAGCAGACCGCCAAGAACGCCTTCCTGCCCCACTCGCGCACCATGCTCCGCAAGGCCGCCGAGGCTCACTACACGATGCTTATCGAGGCCATCTGGGGCAAACGCCGCATCATGGAGGTGTACCTCAACGTCATCGAATTCGGCGACGGCATCTACGGCGCCGAAGCCGCGTCGCAGCACTATTTCGGCCACTCCGCCGCCACACTCACCGCCGCCGAGGCCGCGCAGCTGGCCGCCACGCTGCCCTCGCCCCTCAAGCGCAACCCGGCCACAAAGACCCCCTATTTCAGACGGCAATCGCAGATTATCCGCCAGCGCATGAACTGGGGCGCCGTGGATATCGACATGCCGAAAGAGCAGCGCAAATCGAAATACAAAAAGCAGGAATCGCTCTGGGATTTCGTAAAATGGTATCTCGGAAAACGTTAAAATTTAACACTTTCGACAGGCTTTCATCGGCCCCAGTATACCCCATAACCACCTGAATGTCGGGCATTTAGGGCGCATGGCCGAGGCAAGGCCGACCTTAACCCGAACCAAACCCGACCTCGACCCTGTCATTCAGCGAGTTGCAAATGTTAAAAACGATGGGTCCCGGAATGTTAAAATTTAACATTCCGGGACCCGATGGTTTTATTCTGTCATCAACCGACGTTGCAGCCGGGGGTGACGAAGTCGCTGGGTGTGAGGAGCACGAGGCGGCCGTCCTTGTCCTCGGCACTGAGTATCATGCCTTGGCTTTCGACGCCTTTGAGCTTGCGCGGCGGGAAATTGGCGATGAAGCAGACCTGGCGTCCGACCAGTTTTTCGGGCTCAGGGTAGTACTTGGCTATGCCGCTGACGATGGTGCGGGTGCCCATGCCGTCCTCAATCTTGAACTGCAGCAGTTTGTCGGCTTTGGGAACCTTCTGGCACTCGAGAATGGTGCCGACGCGGATGTCCATGCGGCCGAAGTCGTCGATGGTGACATTTTCCTTGACCGCAGCGGGCTGCCATGCGTTGAGCTCGTTCTGGGCCTTGGTGGCCTGGAGCTTGTCGACCTGTGCCTGGATGGTCTCGTCGCTGATTTGCTCGAAAAGCAGTTCGGGTGTACCGATGGTGTGGCCCGACATGAGGATGTCGGCCTTGCCGGCGTCCTGCCAGCCCTTGGCGGGGAGGTTTAGCATAAGGTGGAGCTTGTCGGCGGTGAAGGGCAGGAACGGTGCGCAGAGGATGGCCAGGTTGGCGCAAATCTGCAGCGAGAGGTTCATGACTGTGGCGGTGCGCTCGGGGTCGGTTTTGACGAGTTTCCAGGGCTCGGTGTCGGTGAGGTACTTGTTGCCGAGTCGGGCAAGGTTCATCATCTCGCTGAGGGCCTCGCGGAAACGGTAGGTCTCGATGGAGCGGCCGATGCGTTCGGGGAACGAAGCCATCTCCTTGACGACCTCCTGCTCGGCCTCGCCGAGGGGGCCGCAGGCCGGCACCTTGCCGCCATAGAATTTATGGGTCAGGACGAGGGTGCGGTTGACGAAGTTGCCAAGGATAGCGACCAGTTCGGAGTTGTTTTTCAATTGGAAGTCCTTCCAGGTGAAGTCGTTGTCCTTGGTCTCCGGAGCATTCGAGCAAAGGGTGTAGCGCAGCACGTCCTGTTTGCCGGGGAACTCGCGCAGGTATTCGTGCAGCCAGACGGCCCAGTTGCGCGAGGTCGAGATTTTGTCGCCCTCGAGGTTGAGGAATTCGTTGGCGGGCACGTTGGCGGGCAGGATGTAGCTGCCGTCGGCGTGCAGCATCGAGGGGAAGATGATGCAGTGGAACACTATGTTGTCCTTGCCGATGAAGTGCACCAGCTTGGTGTCCTGGTCTTTCCACCACTTCTCCCAGTCGGCGCCCTTGAGCTGCTTGGTGAAGCTGATGTAGCCTATCGGG
>CADCPQ010000086.1 GCA_902803395.1 uncultured Bacteroidota bacterium | reverse complement strand
TGTTTGGCGGTCCGGACGAGACTCGAACTCGCGACCCCATGCGTGACAGGCATGTATTCTAACCAAACTGAACTACCGGACCGTTTGTGCTTTGCTGTGATATTTTTCTCTCGAAAGCGGGTGCAAAAGTACGACTTTTTTTCATTCTACCAAATTTTTTCTGTCATTTTTTTGGCACTTTTTATACAATGCACTGATTATCAGTAATATCTTGATATAATATTTTCGATTCAGACTAGCACAAACATCAAACAAAACAGATGGTCGCGTCGCCTCGGATGGCGTTTTTTGGGAGATTCCGGGTGAAACAGTGGGCGACCCTTCCGAGCCGCCCACTGCATATAAAAAGAGTGCTTACTTGTTATCGATTAGCTGCATTTGCTCCAGCCACAGTTGTTGCAGGTCTTGCAGCCGCTTTCGTAGACGAGGGTGCCTTTCTGGTGGCAGTTGGGGCATTCCTCCTCCGAGTCGACGGCGGTGCCGTCCTTGATGTAGCGTTTCAGCGCGCGGGCCACGCCGTTGGACCATGTGGTGATGGAGTCGACGTCGAAATTGAGTTTGCCGATGAGCTCCACGACGTTGGGAATAGGCATACCATGGCGCAGAATGCCGGAGATGAGCTTGGCGTAGTTCCAGTATTCTTTCTTGAACATACGCGAGAGGCCGCCGATGGTGACGGGGTAGCCGTCGTGGTCGAGGAACTGGAAGTCGTAGCGGGCATGTTCGTCGCCTTTGTCCTTGACGCGGATAACCCAGCCTTTCTCGACCCACTTGGGCAGCACGAAGTTCTCGGCACGACCAGTGAATATTTCATAGGGACGGCCTTCGTACATACCTACCACAGCGACCCAATCTTCCTTGTCGTTCTTGAAACGGACGATTTCGGCGTCGAGTTTCTTGGGGCGTTTTGGGGCCTTGCTCTCGCCGAAATGGGTTTCGTCGTTCTTGGGCTCGGTGTTGGCAACCAAAACGCCGTTGCGCGAGCCGTCGCGGTAGATGGTGCAGCCCTTGCAGCCGCACTCCCACGCAGTCATATATATCTGGCTGACAACCTCTTTGGTCGTCTCCTTGGGAATGTTGACGGTGACGCTGATGGAGTGGTCGACCCATTTCTGGATGGCGCCCTGCATGCGCACCTTGCTAACCCAGTCGATGTCGGCCGAAGTGGCGTGGAAGTAGGGCGACTTTTCGATTATCTGCTGCAGGTCGGAATCCTTCATCGACATAACTTCTTCAACGTCGTAGCCGTTGATTTCCAGCCAGGTGATGAATTTTGGATGGAACACGTTGTATTCCTCAAAGTAGTCGCCGCTCTCGTCCTTGATGATTTTGTGGCGCGAGGTGTCTTTGTCGTTGGGATTGATTTTTTTGCGGCGCTTGTAGCTGACGAGGAAGACGGGTTCGATGCCGCTGGTGGTCTGAGTGCAGATGGACACGGTGCCTGTGGGTGCGATAGTGAGGAGGGCTATGTTGCGGCGTCCGTAGGTAGTCATGTCCTTGTACAGGACGGGGTCGGCCTCGGCCAAACGCTGGATGAAGGGATTTGTTTTCTCGCGGCGGCAGTCGTAGAGCGGGAAGGCTCCGCGCTCCTTGGCCATGGTAACCGACGAACCGTAGGCGGTGCAGGCCAAAGTGCGGTGTACGTTGACCGAGAAGTCGGTAGCCTCGTCGCTGCCGTAGCGCAGGCCCATGGCGGCCAACATATCGCCCTCGGCAGTGATGCCGAAGCCGGTGCGACGGCCTTCGAGGCACTTCATCTTGATGTTGAGCCAGAGGTTGTGCTCCACCATCTTGAGCTCTTCGCTTTCGGGGTCGGATTCGATTTTATGGATGATTTTCTCAATCTTCTCGAGTTCGAGGTCGATGAGGTCGTCCATCAGGCGCTGGCCTTTTGTCACGTGGTCGCGGAAGAGGTCGAAATTGAACTTGGCTTTCGGAGTGAACGGGTTCTCGACGTAGCTGTAGAGGTTGATGGCCAACAGGCGGCAGCTGTCGTAGGGGCAGAGAGGGATCTCGCCGCAAGGGTTGGTAGATACGGTGCGGTAGCCGAAGTCGGCGTAGCAGTCTGGCACACTTTCGCGAAGAATGGTGTCCCAGAACAGCACTCCGGGTTCGGCGCTCTGCCATGCGTTGGCGATAATCTTGTCCCACAGTGCCTTGGCATTGATTTCCTTGCGCACTATTGGGTTGTCGGAATCAATGGGATACTGCTGAACGAAAGGTTTTCCCGAACGCACACACTCCATGAACTCGTCGGTAATTTTGACACTCACATTGGCACCCGTTATCTTGCCCTGTTCCAATTTGGCGTCGATGAAATGTTCCGAATCAGGATGCTTGATGGATATGGAGAGCATGAGGGCGCCACGGCGTCCGCCCTGCGCCACCTCGCGGGTGGTGTTCGAGTAGCGCTCCATGAAAGGCACGATGCCGGTCGAGGTCAGCGCCGAGTTCTTCACCGGGCTGCCGCCGGGACGGATGTGGCTCAGATCGTGGCCCACGCCGCCGCGACGCTTCATCAACTGCACCTGCTCCTGGTCGATTTTCATTATGCCGCCGTACGAGTCGCTGTTGCCCGAGTTGCCGATGACGAAGCAGTTCGAAAGCGACACAATCTGGTAGTCGTTGCCAATGCCGCTCATCGGGCTGCCTTGCGGTATGATGTAGCGGAAATCCTTGAGGAGTCCGTAAATGGTTTCCTCACTCATCGGGTTTGGATACTTGGCTTCTATACGTGCAAACTCGCGGGCCAGACGATGGTGCATCATGTCCGGGTTGAGCTCGAAAATGATGTTGCCGTCGCGCAGCGCATACTTGTTCATCCATACATTGGCTGCCAATTCGTCGCCTCCGAAATACTCGACGGAGGACTTCATGATTTCATCTTGGGTGTACTGCTTGTGAGCGTCCATTACTATCTTTGTGTTATTCGTTTGCGTTTCGGGTGAGGGTGTGGAAATCACCGGAGATTGGCTTTTGCGCCTACCTCTGCGTTTGACGGGTTCGGGCTGTCCCGCGATGTCAAATCCGGTGAACAAGTCGCCTTGCATGATGTTGTCGATTCGTCTTTATTCCACAATTACAATCACTTACCGCCAAATAGCGGCAGTTTTCAAGGTTGCTAAATTATATATAAATTCCATTCCCACACTTATTAATTATCAACAATCGCCGCCCGTCATGCGGTAAAACATTGATAAGTCGAAAGCTGAAAGTTGAAAAATGAGAAAAGGGAAACCGCAGCGG
>CADCPQ010000085.1 GCA_902803395.1 uncultured Bacteroidota bacterium | reverse complement strand
CGACCGTATGCACCGGCGAGTGGGTGATGCTGAGCGCGGCCTGGCTGATCATTCCGGCTTCTTTGGCATATTTTACCGAAAGTTCCAAGTTGCGCGGGTCGTTCAAGCCGCAGAAAGAACGCATAATGTCGACACCCTGAGCCTTCTTGACTTTCGGCATGAGCTGGCGGACATCCTTAGGCACACCGTACATACGCAGGCCGTTGAGGGCGCGCTCCAGCATATGGGTCTGGATGCCGGCCTTGTTGAACTCCTTGGTCCAGGCACGGACGGCCTTGTTGGGGTTCTCGCCGTACATCAGGTTGACCTGCTCGAAAGCTCCGCCGTTGGTCTCGATGCGGTCGAAACAGCCCATGTCGACGATGACAGGGGCGATGCGCGTCAGCTGGTCGACGCGAGGCTGGTATTTGCCCGACGACTGCCACATATCGCGGTAAACCAGACTGAATTTTATTTCCTTTTTCATATTGTAAGCTGTTGATTAAAAAAACATTACCCCAATTTTTCAAATAATTGGGGATTTGCAAAAATACTAATTTTTTTTGATTTTATGATTTTTTTGTTTTTTTGTAAAAAAAAACAGGGCCGGAAGTCAGAGCCGGAAGAGGTCGCGGGCGTTGGCTGTGGTCTGCTCGGACACCTGTTCGAGCGGAATTTGCTTGATTTCGGCGATTTTTTTCGCCACCTCGACAACAAACGCACTCTCGTTGCGTTTGCCTCTGTAGGGGACGGGAGCCAGATAGGGGGCGTCGGTTTCGAGCAGAAGGTTTTCGAGGGGTATCTCCTTGACCACCTGAGCCATGGTGGCGTTCTTGAAGGTGACAACTCCGCCTATGCCGAGGTGGAAACCCATTTCGACGGCACGTCGGGCCTCCTGTACACTGCCGCCGAAGCAATGCATGACGCCACGGTAGACAGAGCAATTCATGTCGCGCAAAAGGCCGAAAACCTCGTTGTGGGCCTTGCGGATGTGCAACGCTACAGGTTTGCCAAACTCCTGAGCCATAAGCACCTGGCGACGCAAGGCGTCGCGCTGCTCGGCCTCGTAGGTGCGGTCCCAGTAGAGGTCCATGCCTATCTCGCCGACGGCGACGTAGCGGTCGGGGTTGGAGCGGAGCCTAAGTTCCACCTGCTCAAGGTCATGGTCGTATTCGGGTCGTATTGAGGTCGGGTGAAGGCCGACCATCTCGCGGAAAACCGTGGGGTTTGAGGCGGCCAGGCGCTCCTGCCGTTCGACCGACAGGGCATCGATGTCGGGCAAAAGCATCATGCACACCCCAGCCTCGATGGCGCGACGCACGGCTTCGTCGCGGTCGGAGTCGAAAGCCTCGTCGTAGAGGTGGCAGTGGGTGTCAATGAGTTTCATCGGTAATTATCTGAGTAAAAGCGTCGTAAAGTTGCAGCAGGCGCGGATTTTGTTGTGCGAGTATTCGGCGGTGAGCCTCGATGGTGTTGCGGTCGTTGCGGGCTGCGGGGCCTGTCTGCAGGCGCCACAAACCGTCGTTCTCGGCTTTGGCTGCGGTTTGGCGTATGATTGGGCGCAGCAAGCTGAGGTCGAAGCCGTCGGCCTGCAACATCTGTTCGGCCATGGCGTTGAGGGCGTTGCCGAAGTTGTTGACCATTACGGCGGCCAGATGGCAGCGCAGACGGGTGGGGCTGTCCATGCGGTGGACGGTGGGAGTCAAAGCCAACGCCATCTTCTCGATAAATGCCGTCGATTCGTCGCTGTTGCCTTCAACGCTGAAAATCAGCTGGCTGTAATCCATTGCCACGTCCTTGACGAATGTCTGCGGTGACCAAAGCACTCCGGTTCTCGAACTCGCCGTAGCGATGGCACTGAGCGGAGTGGCTCCCGAAGTGTGGACAACCATACGGTCGCCCAGTTTTAAGTGTGAGGCGACATCGGCTATGGCATCGTCGCTCACGGCAATTATGTAAAGGTCCGAGTCGGTGTCGAGCCGTTCCACGTCGGCTGCCGTTGCGGCGCCGAGTCGGTCGGCCAGTGCGGCAGCGTGATTAGCGTTGCGCGACCAAACCTGACCGATTGCGCAACCTTTTTCGGCGAAAGCGAGCCCGAGATGGGTCGCCACATTGCCGGCACCGATGAGTGTGATATTAATACTCGTCCTCCTGAAAGAAAAAGTCCTCTTTTGTGGGATAGTCGGGCCAGATATCCTCTATGCATTCATATTGATCGCCCTCATCCTCAATCTCTTGCAAGTTTTCTATAACTTCCATCGGAGCACCTGTGCGTTGGGCGTAATCAATAAGTTCCTCCTTTGTTGCTGGCCAGGGCGCGTCCTCTAATTTCGATGCTAATTCAAGTGTCCAATACATACTTTACTTCTCTAAAAAAATTTTGCAAATATACTGCTTTTTGCAATAATACAAAAAATTTAACAAAATTATTTTTTATCGCACTGATTGACAGTGTAGAAAACTTCGTCGCCACCTGCCGCAAGCACCGCTTTGCGCGACAAAACGAACAGGTAGTCGGACAATCTGTTGAGGTAGCTGAGTACCGTCGGGTTCACCGTTGCGGTCTGCGACAGTGTGACCACACAGCGCTCGGCTCGGCGGCACACGCAACGGGCCACATGGCACTGTGCGCCGACAACGCTGCCGCCGGCAACGACAAACGAGTTGAGTTTCGGCAAGCTGTCGTTGATGGCGTCAATCTGGCGTTCGAGCATCTCCACTTCGGCTTCGTCGAGTTGCGGCAGCTTGGCCAGCCATTCGTCGCTCTCGGTGGCGAGTATGGTCTGTATTGTGAACAGGTTGTTCTGCACATCCTTAAGCTCGTCGGTGTAGCCACCGCCCAAAGACTTGAACATTTCGGCGGCGAGACCGATGTGCGAGTTGAGCTCGTCGACGGTGCCATAGGCCTCCACCCGGACGTCGTTTTTCATAACACGGCTTCCTCCTATGAGCGAAGTGGTGCCGTTGTCGCCGGTTTTGGTATAAATCATATTCTCTCTACGGATTTAACTTCGGGAATAGCTTTCTTCAATGCGGCCTCGATGCCTTGTTTGAGGGTCTGCATGGCGTGAGGGCACGAACCACAATGACCCTGCAGGCGCACTATCACGACACCTTCGGCAGTCATGTCGACGTACTCGACATCGCCGCCGTCCTGCTGGAGGTAGGGGCGAATCTGTGCCAATGCATTTTTTACTTTCTGCTCAACGGCGGGTTTCTCCAAATCTGTCATATCGTTATTTTACATTAAGTTTACAAATTTCTGTTATTGTGTTCTTCGCGAGGGCATCGAAGGCGTCGCGCACCGGGTCGCTCGTCTGCTCGGGGTTGAAGAGCGCCACGGGTCTGCCGCTGTCGCCGCTCTCGGCAATGCTCTGCACCAGAGGGATTTCGCCAAGCAGAGGGATGTTCATCTCCTCGGCCAGTTTGCGGCAGCCGCCTTTGCCGAAAATGTAATATTTGTTATTCGGCAGCTCGGCGGGAGTGAAGTAGGCCATATTCTCGACGAAGCCAAGCACGGGGATGTTGACACTCTCGTTGCGGAACAATTCCACTCCGCGCACCACGTCGGCCAAAGCCACCTGCTGCGGAGTGCTGACGATGATGGCGCCGCTGACGGGAATGCTCTGAGCCAGAGTGAGCTGTATGTCGCCAGTTCCCGGAGGCATATCGACCACCAGATAGTCGATTTCATCCCACCAGGTCTCGCCCAGCAACTGTTTGAGGGCTCCGCTGGCCATGGGGCCGCGCCAGGCAAGGGCTTTGTTGGGGTCGACAAAAAAGCCGACACTCATCAATTTGATGCCATATTTCTCGATGGGGAGCATGTAGGTCTTCTCACCCACACGGTGGCCATAAATCTCCTCACCCTCGACTCCCAGCATGATGGGGATTGAGGGGCCGTAGATGTCGGCGTCGACGAGGCCGACTTTGGCACCGGTTTTGGCCAGAGCCACAGCCAGATTGACAGCCACAGTGCTTTTGCCAACGCCGCCTTTGCCGGAAGCCACGACGATGGTGTGGTGTATGTTTTTGAACACCTCCCTGAATTCCTCTTTGGGGTCGGGTTGCGGTTTGGATGTGAGGTTGACGGTCACTTCGGCGTTGCGGTCCACCAATTCATGGATGGCCGCTATGCAATCGTCGGTCATTTTCTTTTTCATGGGGCAGGCCGGGGTGGTGAGGACAAGGTCGAAACTTACCTTCAAACCATCCACCTCGATATTCTCGATCATGCCCAGTTGGGTCAAACTCTGGCCGAGGTCAGGGTCGTTCACATGGCCAAGGGCCATTTCTATCTGTGTTTTTGTTATCATCTGCAATACTTAAAAATTAGAAATCAGAAATTAGAAATTAGAAATCAGAATTTAGAAATCAGAAATTAGAAATCAGAAATTAGAATTTAGAAATTAGAAATCATTATATAATATTGTCAACTTTCAATAAAACGACGGAGTGTTATTTTCTCTGGCGATACAAACCACACGGTGTCACCTTCGGCAAATATGGTGTCGGCCGGTGGATTGAGGACATATTCGCCACCTCGCTCAATGGCTATCACCATGGCGTGGTAGCGGTGCTGGAAGTCGGAGTCGCGCAGCATGGTGCCAACCAGCGGACCGTTGCCCATAACGTGGTAGCGGTAGGTGTTCATTTCGTGGTCGGAGTGGTCGTGGATGAGCATATCGGGCTCGACGTCGGCCGCGGTGCGGAACTGTGCAAGCTGCTCCTCGCTACCTATCACCGAGAGACGGTCGGCGGGCAGGATTACAGTGTCGGGGTCGGGCAGGTCGATCACTCGCCCGGCACGTTCGATGGCGACTATGTTGACGCCGTAACTCTGGCGCAAGCCTGAATTCCTCAGGCTCACACCGGCAAGCGGCGAATAGGGCGTGACCGGTATGCGCTCAAGCACGAAACCCGCTTCGAGCGACTCGGGTATGCGGAACGACTGCTGGGCCTGCCGTTGGTTGAAGTTGCTGATGAATCGCTCCTCGATGTGCTGGTAGAACCCCGTGGCTTTGCGAGAGAGCAGCACCACAACAACGGTTATCAATGCCAAAGCAAGTATGAAACCAACGGCCATGTGGACGTAGCGGCCAATCAGGAGTCCGACGAAAAGCACAGCGGTGAAATACCTCAGTATCAGCACCGGAATCACCACAGCCTGACTGTGGCGGTAGGTGGAGAGCAGCTGTTTGACACGTTCGCGGTTGACGTTCTTGACCACCATGGCCCACAAAAACGGCGACAGCACCACCAACGACGCTACCAAACCCGTCAGGCGGCTCCATATGCGGGGAACCTCCCATTCGTCGAACAACCCGTCGAGGGTCGGCATGAGCAGGTAGGCCGAGAGCAGATACAGGGCGGCGAGGATGACGCCGTAAAGCAATATCGACGAGAGCTGCCTGCGCATAAACAGACGTATCGACACCTCGTGCTCGGTGCTCTTGGCACTTTGCGAGTAGCGGAACAACGCCGTCTTGGCTTTCTCGGGCAGCCGGGGCTCGAGGCGCTCGTAGGCCGGCAGGGCGCCCTTAATCATATAAGGTGTGACAAATGTGGTCACTATCGAAACCGACACCACTATCGGGTACAGGTCGGGGTTGATGACGCCGAACGAGAGTCCCAACCCCGCAATGATGAACGAAAACTCACCTATCTGGCAGAAGCAGAAACCGCTCTGCATGGCCGTCCTCAGCGGCTTGCCGCTGAGCAGCACCCCCAGCGTGGCCGACGACGACTTGAACAGCACCACCGTGGCGGCGACAACCAGTATCGGCAGCCAGTATTTGACCAACACATGGGGGTCGACAAGCATACCCACACTGACGAAAAAGACGGCTCCGAACAGGTCCTTCAACGGAGTTATCACACGGTGTATTGCGTCGGCCTCGATGGTTTCAGCCAATATGGCACCCATCACGAAGGCTCCCAAAGCCGTCGAGAAACCCGCCACCGAGGCCATCACGACCATGCCGAAACACAACCCCACGGCCACTATGCACAACGTCTCCTCCGACATATACCGCCTCATCCAGCGCAAGAACGTCGGGATGAGATAGATGCCGAACACAAACCACGCTATCAGGAAAAACGCCAGCTTGAGCATACTGAACGCCAGTTCGCCGCCGTTGAAGCTGCGGCTCACACTCACCGTCGAGAGCACAACCAGCAGCAGCACCGCTATCAAATCCTCCACCACCAGCACGGCGGTTACAGTCGAGGTGAACTTCTGCTGCTTCAGTTTCAGGTCGTCGAACGACTTGATGATGATCGAGGTCGACGAGATGGAGAGCATACACCCGAGGAACGTGCAGTCCATCGAGGCGAAGCCCAGTATCCGGCCCACCGACGAGCCGATGAGGAACATTATGGCCAGCTCGGTGAGCGCAGTTATGGCTCCCGTGGCGCCCACCTTTTTCAACTTCTTGATGCTGAATTCGAGACCCAGAGCAAACATCAGGAACACAATGCCGATGTCGCTCCACACATGGATGTCCGTCGCGTCCTTGATAGCCGGAAACCACGGAAAGTAAGGCCCTATGAAAAAACCCGCCAATATATAGCCCAGCACCAACGGCTGCTTCAACCACTTGAAGATAACCGTGATGACTCCGGCAGTTACCAATATTATGGCCAAATCGAGAAATATCGGCGAGAGACTCTCCATAAACCTTAAACTTTAAACCCAAATCACATCTCCCATGTGGCTCCGTCCTTGCCGTCCTTCACCGTGATACCGAGGGCGTTGAGACTATCGCGCAGGCGGTCGCTTACGGCCCAGTCCTTGTTGGCCTTGGCTGTGGCGCGGATGTCGAGAATAATCTTCATCAAACCGTCAATCACCGCCGAATTGTCGCCCGAGGCCGAGTCCGTCAGCCCCATCACGTCGAACATGAAAGTCTCCATCACCGAGCGCATCTCGTCGAGTTCGGCTCGGGTTAAGGTCGCCTTTCCGTCGGCCGCGCTGTTGATTGTCTTGGCCATTTCGAACAGGTGGCTTATCACTATTGGGGTGTTCAGGTCGTCGTTCATCGCATCGTAGCACAGCTGGCGGTAGTCGGGCAGCTCAACCGACGCCGTTTTGGCCGGGGCAATGCGCCCCAACGCCTTGTAGGCCTGCACCAGACGGCTGTAGCCCTTCTCGGCGGCCTGCAGCGCCTCGTTGCTGAAATCCACTGTCGAGCGGTAGTGCGCCTGCAGTATGAAAAACCTTATCGTCATCGGCCCGTACGGCTGCTCCAGCATCTCCTTGCCCTCCTTGTCCTTGTGGCTGCCGTCGAAAAACTCCTCCAACGTTATAAAGTTGCCCAGGCTCTTGCCCATCTTCTGGCCGTTGATGGTAATCATGTTGTTGTGCATCCAGTAGCGACAGGGCTCGTGACCCGTCGAGGCCACACACTGAGCTATCTCGCTCTCGTGGTGCGGAAACACCAGGTCCATACCGCCGCCGTGAATGTCGAACGGCGAGCCCAGATATTTAGCGCCCATCGCCGTGCACTCTGCGTGCCAGCCGGGGAAACCATCGCTCCACGGCGACGGCCACCGCATGATGTGCTCCGGCGAAGCTTTCTTCCACAGCGCAAAATCGCCCGCAAAACGCTTCTCTTCCTGACCGTCCAGCTCGCGCGTCGTGGCCAGCATGTCCTCAATCACGCGGCCCGACAGGCGTCCGTACCTGTGAGTGTCCGCCTGATACTTGCGCACGTCGAAATATACCGAGCCGTTGCTCACGTAAGCGTAGCCCTCGTCCAGAATGCGCTGCACCAGCGCAATCTGCTCCACTATGTGACCCGAGGCGTGAGGCTCGATGCTCGGCGGCAACACGTTCAGGCGCTCCATGGCGGTGTGGTATCGGTTCGTGTAGTATTGCGCCACCTCCATGGGCTCCAGCTGTTCCAGGCGCGCCTTCTTGGCTATCTTGTCCTCGCCTTCGTCGGCGTCGTGCTCCAAGTGGCCCACGTCGGTGATGTTGCGCACGTAGCGCACACGGTAGCCCTGGTGGAGCAGGTAGCGGTACAAGATGTCGAAAGTAATCGCCGGACGGGCATGGCCCAGATGGGGGTCGCCGTACACCGTCGGGCCGCACACATACAGGCCCGCATGGCCCGGCACCAGCGGACGAAACAGCTCTTTCTGGCGCGTCAGCGTATTGTAAATCAGCATAGGTTGAAGGTTCATCATGGCGTTGAAATTTTTTGCAAAGATACAAAAAAAATCGCAATTCGCGGAATTAGTGGCTATAAATCGGAAAATTTTCGTATTTTTGCAGCCGGAAATGTATTGCAGTGCAGCCATGTCAGAAGGCAGGTTTTGTTATGATTATGCGAGGGCGGCGCTGACCGCCGACTGTGTGATTTTCGGCCGCCAGGGCGCCGAGGTGTTCCTGTTGCTGGTGCGCCGCGGCAGGCCGCCGTTCGCAGGGTGCTGGGCCCTGCCGGGAGGTTTTATGAATATGGACGAGACGCTGGAGCGATGCGCGCGCCGAGAACTGGAGGAAGAGACGGGTCTACGCCTCACGCAGCCGCTGGTGGAGGTGGGCAGCTTCAGCGCCGTGGACCGCGACCCGAGGGGCCGAACGGTGACGGTGGCTTACGCCGCCATGGTGCCGATAGCTGCGGTGCAGGCCGGCGACGACGCCAGCGAGGCCCGCTGGAAACGTCTGGCGGCACGTGACCCCGACGACCCGCTGTTTCCCGTCGGTCTGGAGCTGGCTTTCGACCATAACGCGATTGTGCGCCGGGCCTACGAGAAACTTTTTTTGCCCGACAACAAAATATAAACGCGTTTTTCGCGTTATTTAGGGAAAGTGGATTTTTGAACAAATGAAAACTGAAAAATACGGCTGGCTGATTGTGCTGGCGATGGTGATGGGAATGTTGCTGGGCGTGATGTTTGCCCCCAAGATAGCCCCGGGTAATGCCCCGGCGGGCCGGACGGGTCACAAGGTGGAGAGTGTGGTGGAGCTGCTGGGCCGCGTCTACGTCGACTCTATCGACGCCGACTCGCTGAACGGACGCCTGATAGGTGCCATCCTGAAGGAGCTGGACCCACACTGCTACTATTTTTCGGCCGAGGAGCTGAGGAGGGAGTCGGAGTCGCTGAGCGGCCAGTTCGAGGGTATCGGCGTGGTACTGAAGTACATAGGTGACAGCGTTTTCGTAAGCCAAATCATGCCGTCGGGCCCTTCGGCCGGTAGCGGCCTGCTGCCGGGCGACAAGCTGCTTGGAGTCGACAGTACCCAGCTGAGCGGTGCGGGCCTAAACAACGATGAGGTTGTGGGCCACATACGCGGTCGACGCGGCACGACGGCCCGCCTGCAGGTGCTGAGCCATGGCGACACGGAGCCGCACACTGTAGCGGTGAGGCGCGGCGTGGTGAGCACTCCGACAGTGCCGTACAGTGGCATGGTCGACGAGAAGACGGGCTACATACGTGTGAGCCGTTTCGGCGAGCGCACGGCCGCGGAGTTCCACAATGCGCTATCGGCTCTGAGGCGCAGGGGCATGGAGAAACTTGTAGTGGATTTGCGCGGCAACTCGGGCGGAGTGCTGGAGTCAGCCGTAGAGATGGCCAACGAGCTGCTTCCGAGAAACGAGATGATAGTGTACACCGAGGGTGCGCACAGCGACCGCAAGGAGTTGGTGTCGAACGGCGGAGGGCTGTTCACTCGCGGCAAGCTGGCTATAGTTATCGACGAGTATTCGGCTTCGGCAAGCGAGGTGCTGGCCGGTGCGGTGCAGGACAACGACCGCGGGTTGATTGTAGGCCGCCGCAGTTTCGGCAAAGGCTTGGTACAGAGGCAGTTCGAACTGGACGACGGCTCTGCGGTGTGGCTGACGATAGCCCGCTACTACACCCCCAGCGGCCGCTGCATTCAACGGCCCTACAACCGTGGCACAGATGAATATTATACTGAGTTTCTGAACCGTATGTTCGAAGAGGCCCTGACCGACACCGCCCTGGCCATAATCAACGACAGCACCCCGTACTATACCTCGGGCGGCCGCGTGGTGTACGGCGGAGGCGGTATATTCCCCGACCACGTCCTGCCCTATTTTACCGACAAGCTGCTCGCCTACGTCAACCGTCTTGCCAACCACAGCATCATTGAACGCGCCGCTTTCGACTACACCCGCGCAAATGCACGGCAGCTACTCGCCACCTACCCCACTGCCAATGATTTTGTGGCCTCGTTCAATGCTCCCGACAAGCTCTTGAACCAGATGATTGAGATGGGCGAAAAGGACGGCATAAAACGCGACAACGCCAGTCTCGCCAAATATGGCGCCTACCTGCGCGCCATGCTCAAGGCCTACATCGGCGAATCGCTATACGGCGACGGGCTCTTCACACGAATATACCTCGATTACGACGACGAAATAGCAAGAACGTTAAAATTACTCGATAAATGAAAAAAATATTGTTGATATTAGCCGCACTTGTTGCGACACAATTTGTTCAGGCGCAGAAAACCGTCCTGCAAGGCACCCTCACAGGCTGTCCCGACGGTACCCGCATAGTGGTCAACGTGACCGACGGCAACCGCCTCGTGCCGGCCGACACCCTCACCCTCGACGGCAACGGGAAGTACAAAACCTCGTTCGACATCAGCAAGGCAACCTTCTACGTCCTCACGTTGACAGTCGAACGCTCGCCGATGATTCATCTCTTCCTTCAGCCCAAGGAAAAAGTGACTATGGACCTGCAATATATGCCCGCCATACAGCACATACAAGTGACCGGCACCAAAGGGTCGGACAACGCCGAAGTCTACCGCACATTCAACAACCTCATAAGCGAAGCCACCATCGTCCCCGAACTCAAGCCCGAGCTGCCCGGTAAAATCGAGGAACTACTGTTCCGCAACCGCAACTGCCTCATGAGTGCTTTCCTCGTCACCATATTCGACCAGAACTTCGACTCGTTTGCACCACTGTACAAGCAGATACACGATTCGCTGGCACCCCGCTATCCCGGCAATGAATTCGTCGACCACCTCGCCGACAAACTTCGCGGCCAGATAGTGCAGGGTATGGAGGCACCCGACATCGAGCTGCCCGACTCAGCTGGAGTAATGCACCGCCTCAGCGACCTGCGCGGGCACGTGGTACTGCTCGACTTCTGGGCTTCGTGGTGCCGCCCCTGCCGCGCCGAGAACCCCAACGTAGTGCGTCTCTACAACGAATACCACAAGTATGGGTTCGAGATTTTCAGCGTGTCGCTCGACAACAACCGCGCCTCGTGGGTTAAAGCTATCAAAGACGACCACCTCGACTGGCCCTACCACGGCAGCGATTTGAAATACTGGAACTCAGCGGCGGCGCGAACCTATGGCGTCAACGCTATTCCCGCCACATTCCTCATCGGCCCCGACGGTACAGTGGCCGCCCGCAACCTCCGCGGACAGGACCTCGAAGACGCCCTCCGGGATATCTTTAAAACCACCAACGACGAAAAAGAATAATTATGAATAAGGTAAAACATATTGCCACTTCAGCACTGCTGCTAACTGTTTTTTGCTGCGCTGCACAAGCACAACCCGCCGACCGGAGTTTCGAGATTTCGAAAAACCTCGAGATATTCGCCAACGTATATAAGAATTTGAACCTTAACTACGTCGACGATGTCGACCCTGGTAAAGCCATCAAGACCGCTATCGACGCCATGCTGGCTTCGATGGACCCCTACACCAACTACTACCCCGAGAGTGACATGGAGGACGTCAAGTTGCAGTTGCTCGGGCAATATGGCGGTGTCGGAGCCATGATTATGCAACGTGGCGATTCAGTGTACATTTCCGAGCCCTACGAAGGGTTGCCCGCCGATCAGGCAGGTTTGCAAGCCGGCGACCGCATTGTTGAGGTGAACGGCGAGTCAACCGTAGGCAAAAACACCGCCGACGTGAGCTCTGCTCTGCGCGGGCAGGCCGGCACTAACGTCGAAATCAAAGTAGAACGCGACGGCAAGATAATGGCCAAAACCATCACCCGCCGCGAAATCAAACTCCCCAATGTGTCGTACAGCGGCATGATTGCCGGCGGCACCATCGGATATGTCAAACTCGACGAATTCACCACCGACGCCGCCAAGCACGTGCGTGAGGCTTTCCGCCGCCTGAAAGCCGAAAATCCCGGCATGAAAGGCTTCATCCTTGACCTCCGTGGCAATGGCGGCGGACTGATGAACGAGGCAGTCGACATCGTCAACATCTGGGTGAAAAAGGGCGAACTCGTGGTCGAAACCAAAGGCAAAATAGCCAGCAAGAACACCCGCAGCTACACCCGCCAGGCCCCCGAAGACACCGAGATACCCCTTGCCGTGCTCATCGACGGCTCGAGCGCCTCGGCCAGCGAAATCGTCAGCGGCAGCCTGCAGGACCTCGACCGCGCCGTGATTGTGGGCCAGCGCAGCTACGGCAAAGGACTGGTTCAGAACATCCTGCCTATGGCCTACAACAGCCAGATGAAAGTGACTGTCAGCAAATACTATATCCCCAGCGGACGTTGCATACAGGCCATCGACTACAGCCATCGCGACGAAAACGGCCGCGCCACCAAGGTGCCAGACTCGCTCAAGACCGCCTTCAAAACCCGTAGCGGACGCACGGTGTACGACGGCTTCGGCATCGAGCCCGACGTCGAGGTCGAACCCCTCTATATGTCGAACCTCGCCATGGCTTTGGCACAAAAATTCATCGTGTTCGACTACGCCACTGAGTTCCATCGCTCGCACCCCACCATTCCTCCCGCCTCGCAGTTTGAGATAACCGACGAAATCTACAATGACTTCCGCAGTTTCATCGCCAACAGGGATTATTCCTATCCCACCGTCACCGAACGTACTCTCGACGTGCTGCGCGAAGCAGCCGAAACCGAGAGCTACCTCGACGCCATTAACGACGCTATCGGTTCGATAAAAGCTCGGGTCGAGCAGGAGAAAAAGGACGACCTGAACCGTCATCGCGACGAGGTGTGCGAGATGCTCAAGGCCGAAATCCTCGTCCGCTACTATTATGACCACGGCCGCATCGAGGGCTCGCTGCAGTCCGACCCCTGTGTGCTGAAAGCCGTCGAGGTATTAAGAAGCAAGTACTGATGATGTGATATGTTTGGGGCTCGGGTTCATAGGTGTATCTTTCTGGCGCTGCTGTCGCTGCTGGCGGTCTTCATGACCACCTCGGTGTTCATGGCCAACATGATGTGGGTGCTGCTCTTCGCCAACTGGGTGTTCGAGGGACGCTGGCGCGAGAAATGGCCGATGGCCCGCGAGAGCCGCCTGCTCCACGTCGTCGTGGCTCTGATGGCGATGCTCGCCCTGTCGATGTTGTGGAGCGACAACTGGCACTATGGGCTGTTCGACCTGCAGAAGAAGCTGCCGCTGCTGGCTCTGCCACTCGTACTGCTCACCACCGGACCCCTGCAAACCTCAAAACTCAAGTTGTCAACCCTCACTTTCGGCGAGCGCCAGCTGGTGGCTTTCCTCTATGTCGGCACTGTGTGGGTGGTCACTATGATATCTATAGTACGCATGATGGTCATGCCCGACCTGCCCTACCGCGACATCGTGCCGTACATCTCGCACATACGCCTCGCGCTGAACATCTGCCTGGCCGTGTGCATACTTGTCTCGGGAGTGGTTTCCACCTGTTCGGCTAAACTTCCCGCACCCTCTCGAGATTGGCGCTCAAGATTTTCGATTTTTAATTTTTATTTTTCGATTCTCCTTATCGTTTGGTTTGCGGTGTTCCTGCTCGTCATCCGCAGCTACACCGCCATCGTCATACTCGCCATCGTGGCCACAGCGATTCTTGTCGCCTTTTGGAGCCGCATGGGACGGCTGCGCTGGTGGATGGCCGCGGTGTGGGCAGCCGTTGTGCTGGCGGCCGGCGGCCTTACGGTCAAATATATCCACGACTACTACGCCCCGGTGCCGCTCGTCAACCAGCCTTTAGCCGCGACGACGACGGGCGGGCGCCCCTACCTGCACCTGCGCGACGGCATGACCGAGAACGGCAACCTGCTCAACAACTACATCTGCAACGACGAAATCTTCGCCGAATGGCCGCGGCGTTCCGACGTGCCGCTCAACCACCTGTTCGACAACGGCTACGAGCTCTACCCCACCCTTCTGCGCTACCTCAACGCCGTGGGCCTCACCAAGGACAGCGTCGGCATCTGGAGCCTGACGCCCGACCAGGTGGCCGACATCGAGCGCGGCGTGGCCAATCCGGTGTACGAAACTTTCGGATTGCGCCGCATGGTGTACGTAATGCTCTTTGAACGTGAGAATTACATCCATTTTGGCGTGGTGCGCGACTTCACGATGCTGCAACGCTTCGAGTTGTGGAAGACCGCCTTGCGCGTCATCGGCAACCACCCGTGGTTCGGGGTTGGCAACGGCGATGTGCCCGACGCCCTCCACGCCCAGCTCGAAGCCGACGGCTCGGAGCTCGCCGGAACCACCAAAAATCCTCATTGCCAATACATTACCATCGTTATGGCCATCGGCGTTATCGGCGCGGTGCTGCTTCTGCTGCTCATGATTCGCGCCCTGTTGCCAGGCGGCCGCCTCGCGCCGCAGCTGCGCGACCCATTGACGGTGGCATATATTACCATAATACTTGTGTCGTTCTGCAGCGAGGACACCCTCGAGACTCTCGCCGGCATCCTCTTCTGCTGTTTCTATTTAGCGTTCCGAAAAACTCCGTCATGTACCAATACCACCAACTGAAAAACGGCATCCGCATCGTGTTCCGCCGCAGCCGCTCGGCTGTGGCCTACTCGGGCGTGTATGTCAACATCGGCTCACGCGACGAACAGGCCGCCGACGAGGGCATGGCCCACTTCATCGAGCACTCGCTGTTCAAGGGAACCGCCCACCGCCGCGCCTACCACATCCTGAACCGTATCGACGGAGTGGGCGGCGAGCTCAACGCCTTCACCACCAAGGAGGAGACCTGCATCTACGCCTCGTCGCTCACCGAGCACCTCGGGCGCTGCCTCGAGCTCTTCAGCGACGTGCTCTTCAACTCCACCTTCCCCGACCACGAGCTGAACCGCGAGAAAGAGGTGGTGCTCGACGAAATCGACAGCTACCGCGACACACCCTCCGAGCTCATCTTCGACGAATACGAGGAGATGGCTTTCGAGGGGCACCCCATAGCCCACAACATCCTCGGCAACAAACGCACCGTGCGCCGTTTCACCCCCGACAGGGTGCGCCGGTTTTTCAGCAGCCGCTACACCACAGGCCGCATGGTCGTCAGCGTTGTGGCCGACATCGACTTCGGCCGTCTGGTGCGTATGTGCGAACGCTATTTCGCCGACCGCCCGGCCGTCGAATCGGCTGCCGACCGCTCGGCTAAACCCCAGTTCCGGACCTTCAACCGCACCGTGTCGCGCCGCACCCACCAGCTCCACGCCATCATCGGATGCCAGGCCCCCGACACCTTCGACCAGCGCCGCACAGCCTTCACCGTGCTCAACAACCTGCTCGGCGGCCCCGCCATGAACTCGCGCCTCAACATGGCAGTGCGCGAGCGCCACGGTTTCTGCTACACCGTCGAGTCGCAATACACCCCCTTCAGCGACACCGGACTCTGCTGCATCTACGCCGGCATCGAGCCCGGCTACGGCCAGCAGGCCACCGAACTCATACTCGCCGAACTGGCCAACCTCGGCCGCAACAAACTGACCGACCGCCAGTTGCGCGCTGCACAGCGACAACTCGTCGGCCAGATGACCGTCGCCGCCGACCAGGCCATCAACGAGATGCAGTCCATCGGCAAAAGCCACCTCAACTACGACCGCGTCGACTCGCTCGACGAGATGAGCCGCGACGTCATGGCCGTCACCGCAACCGAAATCCGCGACCTCGCCGCCGAAATGTTCGCACCCGACCGGCTCAGTTTTCTATACTACAAATAGGCAAACCGCCAAGTCGTTGATAACCAATCATTTATATTTTTACACATAACCCACTGGTTTACAGGCCCTTGGAGGGACTCTCCTCGGGTTTGGTTCGGCCTTACATCGGCCTTGCCTCGGCTTTGTTGGTCCGGGGTCGACGAAAAAGCGTCCCCACCCAGGTGAAGACGCTATCAATCAACGAATTATATAAAATTACGATATTTCGACAGTCCTGGCGCGGCGGAGCTCGAAGTCGCGGCCGAGGTACTTTTCGCGGACGTCGGGGTCGGCGGCCATCTCCTCGGGGGTGCCGTGGTGGAGCACAGAGCCTTCGTAAAGGAGGTAGGCGCGGTCGGTGATGGCGAGGGTTTCGCGGACGTTGTGGTCGGTGATGAGGATGCCGATGTTGCGCTCCTTGAGGTGCGCCACGATGTCCTGGATGTCCTGCACGGCGATGGGGTCGACGCCGGCGAAAGGCTCGTCGAGGAGCAGGAACTTGGGGTCGTTGGCCAGAGCGCGCGCAATCTCGGTGCGGCGGCGCTCGCCACCGCTGAGCTGCACGCCCTTGCTGCGGCGGATGTGCTGCAGGCGGAACTCGTTCAACAGCGACTCAAGTTTTTCGCTGCGCTGCTCTTTGGTGAGGTCGGCCCGGAATTCAAGAATCGAGGCGATGTTGTCCTCGACGCTCATTTGGCGGAACACCGAAGCCTCCTGCGCGAGGTAGCCGATGCCCAGCTGCGCGCGGCGGTACATAGGCATGCGGGTGATGTCGAGGTCGTCGAGAAACACGCGGCCCTCGAACGGCTTGATGATGCCGACTATCATATAAAAGGTGGTGGTTTTGCCGGCGCCGTTGGGTCCCAGCAGACCCACAATCTCGCCTTGGGCCACGTTGACCGACACCCGGTTGACCACCGTGCGCTGGCGGTATATCTTGACTACGTTTTCGGTTCTAAGCTGCATATTCCGTTTTATGTTTGACGTTGTCCGTTTTACGTTCTCCACTCTTAGTTCTTAGTTCTCCACTCATATAATGCCTTCGCGGATGATGTCGTGGATGTGCACCACGCCGAGGAAGCGGCCGTCGGCGTCGACCACCACGAGCTGCGTTATCGAGTGGTTGCGCATGATGTTGAGGGCACCCACGGCGTACTCGTCGGGAGTGACGGTTTTGGGGTTGGGGCTCATGATGTCGGCGGCGGTGAGGGCTTCGAACGATGTATGCTTGCGCATCATGCGGCGCAGGTCGCCGTCGGTGATGATACCCACGGGGCGGCCGTCGGAAGTCACCACTGCGCAACCCAACCTCTTCGAAGTCATCTCGATAATAGTCTCGCGCAGAGGCGTTTCGGGGCTCACCTCGGGGCGCTCGTTCTGGACATAGAGGTTGGCGACATGGAGGTAGAGCTGCTTGCCGAGGGCACCGCCGGGATGGAAGCGGGCGAAGTCGGCAGCCGTGAAATTGCGGCACTCGATGAGGGCCACGGCCAGTGCGTCGCCCATGACCAGCTGCGCCGTAGTGCTGCTGGTGGGAGCCAGGTTGTTGGGGCAGGCCTCGTGCTCAACGGTGGCGTCGAGCACCACGTCGGCCTGCTGCGCCAGAAACGACGCGGTGTTGCCGACGATGGCGATTACCGGGTTGCCGAAATTCTTGATGAGCGGCACCAAGACCTTGATTTCAGGGGTGTCGCCGCTTTTGGAGAGGCAGACGACTACGTCGCCCGGGCGCACCATGCCGAGGTCGCCGTGGATGGCGTCGGCGGCGTGGAGAAAAAGTGCCGGGGTTCCGGTGGAGTTAAAAGTCGAAACAATCTTGCGGGCGATGTCGGCGCTCTTGCCAATTCCGGTCACAACAACCCTTCCCGAGGCCGAAAAAATGATTTCTACAGCCTCCGCAAAGCTCTCGCCGATACGGTCGCCGAGATTTGCCACTGCTTTTTTTTCATCTGCAATTACCTGAGTAGCAATACGTTTTATTTCTTCACGTGTCTTCAAGGCCAATTTTATTTTGTTGTTTGCGATTTTTTTTTTATCTTTGTAATCCTAATTTTTCGGACTGCAAAGGTACGAATTTTTTTGAAATTATGGAAGACTTACATGAAAAGTTGAAAGAAATATTCGGTTTCGACCAGTTCAAGGGCGACCAGGAAGCCATCATCCGCTCGCTGCTCGACGGCAACGACACCTTCGTCATCATGCCCACCGGTGGCGGCAAATCGCTCTGCTACCAGTTGCCGGCCATGATTCTCGAAGGCACGGCCATCGTGGTGTCGCCCCTGATTGCGCTGATGAAGAACCAAGTCGACGCCGTCCGCTTCACCGCCGGCAACGACTGCGTGGCCCACTTCCTCAACTCGTCGCTCTCGCGTGTGCAGACCGCCGAAGTCAAGGAAGACCTCATCAAAGGCGGCACCAAGCTGCTCTATGTCGCCCCCGAGACACTGTCGAAGGAGGAGACCGTCGAGTTCCTCAAGCAACTGAATATTTCGTTTTTCGCCGTCGACGAGGCCCACTGTATCTCGGAGTGGGGTCACGATTTCCGCCCCGAATACCGCCGCCTGCGCAACGCCATAACCGCCATAGGCGCCAACGTGCCGCTGCTGACGCTCACCGCCTCGGCCACACCTAAGGTGCAGCAGGACATCATCAAGAACCTGCGCATGGAGAACGCCAAGCAGTTTATCTCGAGTTTCAACCGCCCCAACCTCTTCTACGAAGTCCGACCCAAACCCTCCGACCCGCTGCTGCTCCACAAGGAGATTGTGCGTTTCATCAAGGAGAACCCCAACAAGAGCGGCATCATCTACTGCCTGACCCGCAAAAAGGTCGAAGACCTCGCCGCCCTGCTGGTTCTCAACGGCATCAAGGCTCTGCCCTACCACGCCGGCATGGACAACAAGACGCGCTCCGAGAACCAGGACAAGTTCCTGCGCGAGGAGGTCGACGTCATCGTGGCCACCATCGCCTTCGGCATGGGCATCGACAAACCCGATGTGCGTTTCGTCATCCACTACGACATACCCAAGTCCATCGAGGGCTACTACCAGGAGACCGGACGCGCCGGACGCGACGGCGGCGAGGGCCACTGCATCGCCTTCTACTGCGAACAGGACATCGAGAAGCTCTACAAATTTTTCTCCGACAAGAACATCACCGAGCAGGAAATGGCCATACAGCTGGTGCAGGAGGTCGTCTCCTACGCCGAGACCTCGGCCTGCCGCCGACGCTCGATACTGCACTACTTCGGCGAAAACTACGACCAGGACAACTGCGGCAAGTGCGACAACTGCGTCAACCCCAAACCGCGCGTCGAGGCCCACGAGGAGGTTGCCTACCTGCTCGAGACCATACTGGCTATGAAGCAAGCCTTCAAGCCCAAGGAAATCATCGACGTGCTCCAGGGTCGCAAAAACTCCATAACTCGCTCATACCACCACGACCAGCTGCCGCAGTTCGGACAGGGCACCGACCAGCCCGACACCTTCTGGCGCGCCGCCATCCGCCAGGCCCTTTTCGAGGGGCTGCTACTCAAGGAGGTCGAGACTTTCGGCACCCTCAAGGTAACACCGGCCGGCCGCGAGTTCATCCGCAAACCCCATTCGATAATGGTGGCCGCCGACCGCGACTACAAAGAAAACTCCGACGACGACTCAGCCGAAGGCGCCGAAATACCCGGCGCGTCGGCCGTGGGCGACGAGGCTCTGTACGCCCAGCTCAAGTCGCTGCTCAAATCCATTGCGTCGAAACAAAAGCTGCCTCTGTACGTCATTTTCGAAGACCGCTCGCTGCGCGACATGACCATCCAGTACCCCATCACCGTCGAGGAACTCTCGCGCTGCCAGGGTGTCGGCATCAACAAGGCCCAGAAATACGGCGGCCCGTTCATCGAACTCATCAAAAACTACGTCGAAACCAACGACATCGAACGCCCGCAGGACTTCGTCATACGCTCCGCGCCCAACAAATCGGGCCTCAAGGTCTACATCATCCAGAGCATCGACCGCCAGCTGCCGCTCGAGGACATAGCCCGCGCCAAGGGTCTCTCGTTCGACGAACTGCTGACCGAAATCGAGCACATCATCTCCAGTGGCGCGAAAATCAACATCGACTACTACATCGACCAGAACATCGAGCCCGACCACCAGGACGCCATCCTCGACTACTGGCACGACTCGCCCACCGGCAGCCTCGACGAGGCCTACGAAGAGTTCTCCGACGACCCCGACTACACCCCCGAGGAGATTCGCCTCATGCGAATAAAATTCCTCTCCGACTTCGGACATTGATTTTTTGAAAACTAAAAGTGAAAAGCGAAAAGCGAAACCGCTGAATGACAACGGTTTCGCTTTTTGTTACATACCCTTTGGTCGGGTTTCGACCGACCCCGGGCCGACAAAGCCGAGGCAAGGCCGATGTAAGGCCGAACCAAACCCGAGGAGAACCTATCCAAACCATTGGTTTTGAATAAGTTACATAAATATCAACAACGTATTGATTTACAGTGCGTTAAGAATTTAAGAATCTAAGAAGTTTCGATTTTCACTTTTCGATTTTCGCTTTCCTTGGTCCAATGAGGGCGGCGACGGCCAGAAGCAGGGCGCAGACGCTGACTCCCTGTGCGCGGTAGGTGAACCACCAGTGCAGGTAGCTGTGGTTGGCGGCGGCAAAATACCATGCGTAGGGCAGCAGCATGACCACGAGCAGCAGGGCGGCGCGGGTCCATCCGCGGGAGTCGAACCGTCGGACCGCCAGCACAATAAACACCGCCAGCGAAATGATTATGTAGCTCCACGGCAGCATCTTGAGGTTGGCGCCGAGCGCGTCGAGGCGGGTCCAGTCATCGATATCCGACGTGCGCATACTGATTTGCTGGATGGCGTCGGCAAAAACGTTGCCAGGCAGCAGCAGTGTGGCCAGAAGCCACTTGAAGGCCCAGGCGAACAAATAGGCGGCAAACCACAGCAGCGCCAAACGCACCAGACGCCAGAGGCCGCGGCCGAAGCCCTCGCCGTCGGGCGTGAGCCACGCCGCCATGCAAAGCGGCAGGCCAAGAGCGAGCATGGGGGCCGTGAGCAGGTCGAAATAAGCCGTCAGCGCGCCCGCGACGAAGAAGACCATGCCGTCGGACATCCTACGGTGCCGCGGTCCCACACAGAGGTAGGCGGCTGCAGCCACACCGATGGCCATCACGGGCAGGAACTGTAGCGAGAACTGCATGACGAAAACCCTCACCGCCAGCAGCCCCAACGCAGCGGCCACCACGGGCCGCCATCCGGCCCGGCGCCACACCACGGCGGCGGCGGCCAGCAGGAGCAGCGAGCTGAGGAAGTAGAGTATGTAGCGGATGGCCGTGTAGTCCTTGAATACGAGCAGGCAGCGCGCCAGATAGGTGCTGCCGTGCCAGTAGCGCGAGTAGGCGTCCTTGATTTTGTCCTCGCCGGCCACAAGGTTCTGCAGCACCTCGACGGCGTCGCCGCCCACGCAGGAGTGGTAGTTGGCGAGCGACGAGACGAGCAGGCTGTCGCGGCTGCACATATAGGCCTGGTTGAGGATGAGGGCGTCGGTGAAATTGTCCATACGGCACTCTTCGCGGGGAATGATGGCGCGGGGATAGTCGATCTGTAGGTCGCCGTGGGTGACGCTGTAGGCCACGTGGCGCTGCACCGGGGCGTCGGGCAGCAGGCAGGCCGCGAGGGCGAACCCCCAAAAAGCGGCCATCAGGATGGCGAAGGCCTTGATGTATGGAACGACGGCTTTCATTTATGCAACGATTCGAATTCAACAAGCCGCAACTCGTAGGCGCGGCGGTCCTTTTCGACAATGGTGTCGAGGCACAGCCCGGTGAAAAGGCTCTGCAATGCTGCCAGAACAAGGAACAAAGAGAGGAACAGCGTGGGGAAACGCGGCACCAGGCCGGTCTGTATATACTCGACCAGCACCGGCACAAAGAAGGCCAGCCCGACGACAGCCAGCAGCAATGCCAGCCAGCCGTAGAAGGCCATGGGTTTGTAGTTTTTGAAAATGACGGCTATGGTGCGCAGCACACGGAGCCCGTCGCCAACGGTGTTGAGTTTCGACACACTGCCCTCAGGCCGGTCGCGGTAGGCCACCGGCACCTCGGCTATGGCGAAACGCTTGTCGAGGGCGTGGAGGGTCATCTCGGTCTCGATTTCGAAGCCCGTCGACATGACGGGGAACAATTTGACGAAACGGCGGCTGAAAGCGCGGTAGCCGGTCATGATGTCGTGAATGTCGGTGTGGTAAAGGCGACGTATTATGAAGCGGACCAGACGGTTGCCGCTGCCGTGCATGGGGCGTTTGTTTTCCGAAAAATAGGTTGACGAAAGGCGGTCGCCCACCACCATGTCGGCGCTGCCGTCGAGAACCGCCGCGGCCATCTCGGCCGCATAGTCGGCCGGGTAGGTGTCGTCGCCGTCGGCCATGATGTAGCAGTCGGCCTCCACCTCGCGGAACATACGGCGAATGACGTTGCCCTTGCCCTGCATAGGCTCGCGGCGCACGATGGCGCCGGCGGCGGCGGCGAGGTCGGCGGTGCCGTCGGTCGAGTTGTTGTCGTACACATACACCTCGGCGTCGGGCAGCGCGGCACGGAAATCGGCCACCACCTTGGCCACGGTAGCGGCCTCATTGTAACATGGTATCAATATAGCTGTGCGGCTCATGACATTAATTTTTGCGCTGCAAAGTTACATAAATTTCTTGATACAAACACCGACACACGAAAAAAATAATATCTGGATGCCCGTATAAACGTAAATTAGCGTGAATTACCCGAAATTATTTTTTGGAAACCGACGGCCATTTTCGGCAATTGACGTTTTTTTTTCAGAGGTAAGTCGCGCATTTTTCCGGATATGACAAAAAAAAAGATGTCCACCTGACGGCGGACACTTTTTTTTCATTGCTGTGTTGTGCGAATAACTTATTCGGCAACCTGCTCGGTGGCAACCTCTTCGGCGGCGACCTCTTCGACGGCGGGCTCCTCGGTCATTTCCTCGGTGGCAACCTCTTCGATAGCGGTCTCTTCGACGGCGGGTTCAGCAGTTTTGTTGTTGTTGCAAGCGGCAAAGCTCATCATGCCGGCAACGGCTAAAAGAAAGAATACTTTTTTCATTTCAAATTTAATTTTTAAAAAGGTTTTTCAATAAGTTTTACGGCTGCAAAAGTACTACATTTCGCTCAAACGCAAGAAATTAAAACGTGAAAAAATGTTAAAAAATCCATAACTCACTGATTGCCAACACTTATATAATAAGAAAAAAGTGGAAAATCTTGTCGTTTTCCACTTGATTTTAGCAATTTTAAATCGTTAATTTTAACATTTTCAGGGTAGCGGCACCAGTCCGTTGAAACCCATGAAAGCCATGGCCAGAATGCCGGCGGTGACAAGCGCTATGGGTACGCCTTTCATGCCTTTCGGCACACCGGTCAGCTCCATCTGCTCGCGTATGCCGGCGAATATGACCAGCGCGATAGTGAAGCCGATGGCGATGCTGGCGGCGTAGATGACGCTATAGAGCAGGCTCATTTCTTTTTGGATGACCAGCAGGGCCACGCCGAGCACGGCGCAGTTGGTGGTGATGAGCGGCAGAAACACGCCGAGGGCCTGATAGAGAGACGGGGCGATTTTCTTCAGCACTATCTCGACCATCTGCACAAGGCCGGCAATCACGAGGATGTAGGCGATGGTTTGCAGATATTGCAGGTTCAGCGGCACGAGGATGTACTGCATGACGAGCCAGGTGACGATGGTGGCCAGCAGCATGACGAAAAGCACGGCTCCGCTCATGCCGACAGAGCTCTTAACATCCTTACTTACACCGAGAAACGGGCAGATTCCCAGGAACTGTGCAAGCACAACATTGTTGACGAATATGGCGCCGATGATGAGCGCAAAAATGCTAATTCCCATAGTACAAAACGGTTAAATTTCGGACTGCAAAGATACAATTATTTTTTTATCCCCACAAATAAAAATTAAAAAAAAGGGTGATTTTTACCAACGGCCGTAGTGGACGCGGGCGGGGTCCCACTTGTCTTTGGGCTGGGTTGTACCGTCGTGGTATCCGATTGGCACCACGGCGTAGGGCACCACCGAGGCGGGCAGGCCGAGGCTTTCCTTTACAGGCTTCATGGTTTCGGGGAACGGGTAGCAGGCTGTCCAGCAGGCACCGAGACCGTAGGCCTCGACAGCGAGCAGCAGGTTCTCGGTGACGGCACCAAGGTCGTCGCGCCACAAATGGTTGACCTGAGGCACATCAGGGCCGTCGGGGTTGTCGCGCGTGGGTCCCATGTGTATGGTGTCGGCGCAGATGACGACTACGGCGCCGCTCTCCATGAATTTCTGCATATTGTGGTTGCCTGCAAAGATGGTTTCATACTGGCTCTTGTCGGTGAGCACGACGAAACTCCAGGGGCGCCAGTCGCGGCCACTGGGGGCTGCCATGGCGGCGCGCAGCAGGTCCTCCATAACATTGGCGGGGATGGTGTCGCCGTTGTAGGAGCGCACGCTCTTGCGGTTGAGGATGTTCTCCATCACCACTCCAGAAACGCTGGGGGTGTCGCACTGTTTGGTGCAGCAGGCGCCGAACAGCATGGCTGCCGCTGCCATCAGAATAAGGGGTCTTTTCATTTGTATTGTATTGTTGATTGTTTTGTGTCGTGGGTGGCACCGCTGGTGGTGTCGACGTTGGTGTTGGTGGTGTCGTTCTGGATGTGCGTAGTATCTACGGGGATATTTATATCACCCATTTCATCCCCTTGTGTGCAGCTGGTGAAAGCCGCAAGCGACATGGCTACGCCGGCCACAGCGGCGGCTTTGCCGAGGGTCATGCGGCGGTGCAGTTCATGCTCCAGATATTTCACTTCGGCCTCGCAGCGCGGACAGGTGCCGTTGCACGGACCGTCATAAGTGCATTCGTGCTGTTCGAGGGGGATGTTGTTCTCGTCAGCCACACGTTGGCGCACCTCTTTGAGGTAGGCGCAAATATCTTTCCCGTTCTTTTTCATATCGGTGATTTATGAATTTTGCGCTGCAAAATTACGATTTTTTTTGAAATTAGCGATAAATAAGATATTTTTCGCGTGTTTTTTTGAATTCGTCGAGGGCGGGCTGCCACGAGGCGCGTATCTCCGTTTCACTCATTCCGGCCTCTATCTGATGGCGAAGGTCGCCGTTGCCGGCCAGTTTCTCGAAGAAATTGCTTTTCTGGAAAAACTTGCCTTTCGGCACCCGCCTATACATATTAATAATATATTTGAGGCTGAATGCCGCCGGAGCCTGCTCCTGTCGTAGGTCGAGGGTGTCATTCTCGTATGTGACCCACTCGAAGGGGTAGTCGGTGCCTCGCCCGACGCCGCAGTTGGTACCTTCGAAAAGGCATAGGTTCGGGTAGAGGGCCACAGCATGAGCGGTGCGCAGGTTGGGCGACGGCGGCACGGGCAGCTCGTAGCCCACCGAGTCGCGTTTATAGCCCTGCATGGGGACGACAGTAAGGTTGCATTCGATGCCGCCTTTAAACCAACCTTCGCCGTTAATCATCCGGGCATACTCGCCGATGGTCATACCATAAACTACCGGCACGGGATGCATGCCGACGAAAGAGCGGTACTTCGCGGTATCCAGCACGGGG
>CADCPQ010000084.1 GCA_902803395.1 uncultured Bacteroidota bacterium | reverse complement strand
TTCATATCAATCTATGCCGTTCAATTCGACAAAGATACAGAAAAATCCATAATTCTGCAAAAAAACTTATGTTTGGACGCACTAAAACGGCGTTTTTCGCGTTATTATTTTAATGTCTAATTTGTATTCTGACCGGAGCCGTGTGGTGAAAATCATCTTCATCGTGGTGGGCGTGGCGTTCATTGTCCGCCTCGCCGCGTTGCAGCTTTTCGACCCGGAGTACAAGCGGCTGGCCAACCTGCAGTCGCTCCGCCCCATCACGCAGTACCCGGCCCGCGGCTTCATCTACGACCGCCACGGCAAGCTGCTCGTCCACAACGAGGCCGTGTACGACCTGATGGTGATACCGCGCATGGTCAAGGATTTGGACACCGCCTATTTCTGCGAAGCCGTGGGCATAACGCGCGACGATTTCGACGCCCGAATGAAGAAGGCCCGTACCTACTCGCCCTTTGCAGCGTCGATATTCATGAAGCAGATTTCGAAGGAGGAGTATGCCCGCTGGGAAAACAAGGCCTTCCGCTTCAAAGGCTTCTACATCTCGCAGCGCACCCTGCGAATCTACGACCGCCCCATTGCCGCCCAGGTGCTCGGCTACGTAGGCGAGGTGAACGACGCCGACCTCAAGCGCGACAAATATTACAAAATCGGCGACTATATCGGCAAGAGCGGCCTCGAAAAGAGCTATGAAGAGGTACTCCGCGGCATCAAAGGCAAGAAAATCATGCACGTCGACGCCCTCAACCGCGAAATCGGCCCCTACCAGCACGGCGCGCTTGACACTCTGCCCGTCGAAGGCGACAACCTCTACACCACCCTCGACGCTGACCTGCAGCAATACGCCGAGGAACTCATGGCCAACAAGCGCGGCTGCGTGGTGGCCATCGAGCCCTCAAGCGGCGAGGTTTTGGCCATGGTGTCGGCGCCATGCTACGACCCCAACCTGCTGGTGGGACGAGTGCGCGGCGACAACTACCGGATGCTCAACGCCAACATAGCCAAGCCTATGCAGAACCGCGCCATCATGGAACAGTACCCGCCGGGCTCAATCTTCAAAGTGGCCCAGGCCATGGTAGCCCTCGACCTCGGCGTCATCCAGCCCAACACCGGCTTTGTGTGCGACAAGTCGCTCGTTGGCTGCCACAACCATCCTTCGGCGCCGACGGTGCAGGATGCCATCAAGATGTCGTGCAATCCCTATTTCTACCAGGTCTACCGCCGCGTCATACAGCAAAACCGCCACAAAAACATATACAAGGACAGCCAGTACGGCCTCACGGTGTGGCGCAACTATATGCTGCGGTTTGGTTTCGGCAAGCGGCTCGACATCGACCTGCCACAGGGTGGCATGGCCAGCGGCAACATACCCGATACCTCGTACTACAACCGCTGGTACGGCCGCGGCCGCTGGGCTTTCTCGACCATCTACTCCAACTCCATCGGGCAGGGTGAGGTGGCCGTGGTACCCATCCAGATGGCCAATCTGGCCGCCATCGTTGCCAACCGTGGGTTCTTCTACACCCCGCACCTGGTGCGCTACTATGGACCCGACTCGGTGCGCAACGAAAAGTACTACGAGCGGCACGAAACTGGTGTCGACCCAAAATACTTCGAAATCGCCGTCCGCGGTATGTACGACGTAGTGCACGGTGCCGGAGGCACTGGCCATCGCGCCGACGTGCCGGGCATTGCCGTGTGCGGCAAAACCGGTACCGCCGAAAATATTGGTAACGATCACTCCGTTTTTATTGCATTTGCACCCCAAGAAAATCCAAAAATAGCTTTGGCTGTCTATGTCGAGAACGCTGCTGGCGGTGGCGGCACATGGGCGGCTCCGATAGCGGGTTTGCTCATCGAGAAATACATCAACGGCGAAGTCAAACGCAAAGACTTTGAGCGTAATTACCGCGAAGCAGCTCCCTGCCAGAAACTGCCGCTGGCCCACAAAATCAAAAAATCGAAAAAGAAGAGAAGATGAGACCCCTTGAACGCAAAAAATACGACTGGCTCGCCATCGGCCTCTACCTCGGCATCGTCCTGTTCGGGTGGCTCAACATCTACGCCGCCTGCTTCGACGCCAACCATGCAGCCCTATTCGACCTCGCACAGCAACATGGCAAACAGCTGCTCTGGATAGGTATCGCGTTGATTCTGGCTGTAGTCATCCTCAACGTCGAGCCTCGATTTTTCGCCGACACCTCATACTTTATCTACATCGCCGTGCTCGGCCTGCTGGTGCTTACGCTGCTGATAGGCAGCGAGACCAACGGCGGCAAATCGTGGATTGTCATAGGCTCGTTCAAACTGCAGGCGTCGGAGTTCGCAAAGTTCGCCACAGCGTTGGCGCTGGCGAAATACATGAGTTCTATCGACCTTGACATCACCAAACTGCGTACCAAATTGTGGGTCGCGGTCATCATAGCCATACCTGCAGGGCTCATTCTGCTGCAGCACGATACCGGTTCGGCGCTGGTTTTCACCAGTTTCATATTCCCCATGTTTCGCGAGGGAATGTCGGGCAAAATACTGATTTTCGGTGGATTGGCGATACTGCTGTTTGTACTCGCGCTGGTGATGAGCAAATTTATCCTTGTCGGTATCTTGCTTGCTGCTTGCCTGTTCTACCTTTTTGTGTGGCTCAACAAGCGCACCCGCAAAGACTACACCAGTGTGGTGTTGTTTTTATTGTTGTCGGCGGCATTCGTTTTTTCGGTTGATTTCGCCTTCAACAAAGTGCTTGAGCCGCACCAGCGCGAACGTATTGACGTGCTTTTAGGCAAGACCGACGACATCTCCAAGGCCGGCTACAACCAGCACCAGTCGAAAATAGCCATCGGCTCGGGCGGGGCTTTTGGCAAGGGCTTCCTGAAAGGCACTGTCACCAAAGCCAACTTTGTGCCGGAGCAGGACACTGACTTTATTTTCTGCACCGTTGGTGAGGAGTGGGGCTTTTTCGGCAGCACACTGCTCATCGTGGCCTACATAGTACTGCTGGTGCACCTCGTTACAATGGCCGAGCGGCAGCGCTCCACTTTTGCGCGTTTTTACGGCTACTCGGTAGCGTCGATACTGTTTTTCCATCTGCTAGTCAACGTCGGCATGGTGCTCGGACTGCTGCCGGTCATCGGCATACCGTTGCCGTTCTTCAGCTATGGTGGCTCGTCGCTGTTGGCCTTCACCTTCCTGCTGTTTATTTTCATTCGTCAGGACGCCGACAAAAATCAACTCTTGTAAACAATAAAAACGCCGTTTGCGCGTTAATCTATCATGGCAAAAAAAGACAACACTCACGAAAACCACTGCTCGTTTTGCGGACGCTCCGAGTCCGAGGTCGAGATGCTCATAGGCGGCAACGGCCACTATATCTGCGACGCATGCGCCACCCAAGCCGGTATCATGGTCGGTCTGCAACCCGCCACCGGCACACCACAAAAATCCAACAACTCCGACTGGAAAAGCAAACCCATACCGACTCCTAAGGAGATAATGGCCCATTTGGACCAGTACGTCATAGGCCAGGAAGCAGCAAAAAAGGTGCTCTCTGTAGCTGTCTATAACCACTACAAGCGCCTGCGCTACAACACAGAACACGACGTCAACAACAACGTTGAAATCGAGAAGACAAATATCGTCATTGTCGGCGAGACCGGTACAGGAAAGACCCTTTTGGCCCGCACTATCGCCCGAATTTTGAACGTTCCGTTCTGCATCGCCGACGCCACCACCCTCACCGAGGCCGGCTACGTGGGCGACGACGTCGAGAACGTTCTCGTTCGCCTTCTTCAGGCCGCCAACTACGATGTCGAAGCTGCACAGCGCGGCATCGTCTTCATCGACGAAATCGACAAGATTGCCCGCAAAAGCGACAACCCGTCCATCACCCGCGACGTCAGCGGCGAAGGTGTGCAGCAGGCCCTGCTCAAACTGCTCGAGGGCGCGGTGGTCAACGTGCCTCCCGAGGGTGGCCGCAAGCACCCCGAGCAGAAAATGATTCAGGTTGACACGCGCAATATCCTCTTTATCTCCGGTGGAGCCTTCGACGGCATTGAGCGCGACATCGCTTCACGCCTGAAAAGCAACGTCATAGGCTTCGGCGGTACAAAAACCCGCGAGGAGATTGACCGCCACAATATGCTCCGATACATCCTGCCGATGGACCTTAAGAAGTTTGGCTTGATCCCGGAACTTGTGGGGCGTTTCCCGATGCTCACTCACCTCGACCCCCTCGACCGCGACGCACTGCGCCGTATCCTCACCGAACCCAAGAACGCCCTCGTCAAGCAGTATCAGGAGTTGTTCATGATGGATGGCGTGACGCTTGAATTCGACAGCGAGGCGCTAGATGCCGTGGTCGACCGTGCCATCGAGTTTCACCTCGGCGCCCGTGGTCTGCGCTCAATCATGGAGCTGGTCATGACCGATCTCATGTTCTCACTGCCTGAACGAGAGAAAGGAACGTCGCTGACCATCACCAAAGAGATGGTGGTCGAGCGTTTCGCGGAGAAATAACATCTTGCCGCATAAGTAGAGCCTCAGCCGCAGTGACAACTATGGTTTTGCTACTGGTTGCAATCGGGGTTGTCGCAAAGATTGTGATGGACGTCGCAGTCGCATTGCGAGGGACTGCCGACGAACTCGGCCAACCAATCGAAATCGTGAATGTGTGAGTGCCCGTCGTCCTCCCATTTGTCGGGGTCGACGTAAATTTCGAGCAGTTTGGCATCGCCTTCGTTGTAGAGTTCCACTTCGTCGGCCACAGCAGGAACCAAAACACATTCGCCGGCGTGAATAGGTACCACCGTACCCATCGAACGTACAGCAGCCAGACCTTCGACACAGAGGTAAACGACGAACGAGTCGAGTTTGGTGAAATTTTTCCTCATCGGCTTGTCTAAGGCAACAAGGCTAACAGTGAAGTGGGAATTATCGGCCAGACATACCGTGCTGTTTTTCTGGTAGTTGTAAGGCGTACGGCCATCCTTGACCTCGCTGAAATCCAGTGCCGCCAGCGCTTCGGCGGTGTGCAATTGACGCAGCTTGCCGTTGGCATCGGGGCGGTTGTAGTCGTAAATGCGGTAGGTGCAGTCCGAGGTTTGCTGAATCTCGGCAACCATGAGTCCCTTGCCGAGGGCGTGGACGCGTCCTGCTGGAATGAAAAAGCAGTCGCCCGGCTGTGGATGTTCGACGTGCAGGATACTCTCCAACTTGCCAAGGCTCAGCACTTTCTGGTAATCGTCGGCGGTCATCGAGTGGGTGAAGCCGTCGACAATTTCGCTGCCTTCGTCGGCTTGCAGGACATACCACATCTCGGTTTTGCCGTTCTCCATGCCACGCTCGCGAGCCAAGCGGTCGTCGGGGTGCACCTGAACAGACAGGCGGTCGGCCGAGTCGATGAGTTTCAACAGCACAGGAAAGGTGTTGCCGAAATGCTCATAGTTGCGTTCGCCGACGATGTCGCCCATATATATTTCAAGTATTTCGCTGAGGTTGTTATCGGCCAGGAAGCCGTTTTCGACCACCGACTCGCGACCCTCGACAGATGAGAGGCACCAAAGCTCGCCGCAGTTAGGCAGCGGCGAATAGTCGAATCCGAGCTCTTTTATTCGGTTGCCGCCCCACACGACGTTTTTGTACAGCGGCAAAAATTTCATGGGATAAAGTTTGCTTTCCATAAAAAAATCGTAATTTTTTTATATAACGGAGCAGGGCCGTAATTATTGTGCTGGAAGTGGAAAAATATGCTATTTTAACCTGAATTTCGTCCCTAAAAATTGTGGGATGAAATTATTTTTTCCCGAATTTCGTCCCTAAAAATGGATATTTTGGCACCAAAATGGGTGTTTTTATACTTTTTTCGTCCCTATTTGCTCCATTTTTTTGAGAATTGAAAAAAATATTGTATTTTTGCATTTTCAATCAAAAAACAGACGACCTTTATGCAACACTATCTGCAACACCTTGAACAAACCTTTAAGAATTATTGGGGCGAGCCGGCGGTACACACATACAACGGCGAGTGTTTCACATTTGCACAATCGGCGGCTCATATTGCCTCTCTGCATCTATTTTTTGAGAAAATAGGCATCCACAAAGGCGACCACATTGCCCTCTGCGCCAAAAACACGGCCCGTTGGGCCATCTCGTTTCTGGCCATCAACACCTATGGCACAGTGATTGTGCCCATTTTGTCGGACTTCACTCCTCCAAACATCACAAAACTGGTCAATCACTCGGATTCGGTAATCCTGTTCACCGATAGCGACCACTACGAACACCTGAGCGCCAGCCAGATGCCAAACCTGCGCTGCATCGTCAACATCGAGGATTTCAGCCTGTTTTTTGCCAACGACGATATCCTCTACGCCCACAGCTGCCGCGGCCAGTATTTTGCCGAGCGCTATCCTAACGGTATGCAGGCCAGCGACTTGAAGTTCCCGGCCGGCAGAATGTCGGACATCGCCATAATCAACTACACCTCGGGCACTTCGAGCGACCCGAAGGGTGTTATGCTCACTTATGGAAACGTCAGCGCTTCAATCGATTATGCCCATCGTCACGTCAACGTGTACCACACCGACCACATGGTTTCTATGTTGCCGATGGCCCACATCTACGGTCTGGTTTTCGAGTTCTTGTTCCCGTTGACCGGCGGCTGCGAGATTTATTTTCTCGGCCGTACCCCGGCTCCGTCGCTGCTGCTCAAAGCTATGCAGGAGGTGCGCCCATTCATGATTTGCACCGTGCCGCTGGTGATGGAAAAAATCTACCGCACATCCATCAAACCCGTCATCCGCAAGCCTGTCATGAAATTCATGCTGGCCATCCCGGGAATCCGCAAGCTGTTGTATAATAAGATACGTGCCAAGCTCGACGCCTCGTTTGGCGGCCGTGTGCGCCACTACATCATGGGCGGCGCCGCCCTCAACCCCGAGGTCGACCACTGCCTCAAGCACATCGGGCTGCACTACACCGTGGGTTACGGTATGACCGAAGCCGCGCCGCTGCTGGCTTACGTCGACTGGCGCGAGTACGTCCAGGCCTCGTGCGGTCGCGCTGTCGATTGCGCCGATGTGCGCATCGACTCGCCCGATCCGGCCAACATCGTCGGCGAAATCCAGGCCAAGGGCGACAACATCTGCGTGGGCTACTACAAAAACGAAGCCGCCACTGCAGCCGCTTTCACCGAGGACGGATTCCTTCACACCGGCGACCTCGGCCTCATCGACAAGCGCGGCAACGTCTTCATCAAAGGCCGCAGCAAGAGCATGATTCTCAGTGCCAACGGCCAGAACATCTACCCCGAGGAAATCGAGTCGCTCATCGCCAGCCGCCGCTACGTCGCTGAAAACGTGGTGGTTGACCGCGAAGGCAAACTCGTGGCCCTCGTGTACCTCAACCCCGACACCCTGAAGCGCTACGAGGTGACTGACGAAGACCTGCCGAGGATTGCCGACCACCTGATGAAGTCCGTCAACCGCCACCTGCCCGACTACAGCAAGATTGCCAAAGTCGAGCTGCGCAGCGAACCGTTCGAGAAAACCCCGAAATTGAGCATCAAACGCTTCTTATATAGTTAAACTTCAGACATTTAACTCATTTAGGTCGCCCTTACATCGGACCGCCGTCGGACAAAGCCGACCCATGGCCGATGTAAGGGCGACCTAAATACGACCCGAACCTATCCAAACAATTAAAAATCAGCAAATTATGTCATTTGACAATAATTTGCTGATTTTCAGTATCTTAAACTCGTTGTCGGTTTATTTCATGTGGAGGTTGTGCCCCATGCGGTCCTGCTTGGTTTTCAGGTAGCGCTCGTTGTAGCGGTTGGGCTCGATGACGATGGGGATGGTTTCGGTTATTTCGAGGCCGTAGCCTTCGAGGCCGGTGCGCTTGACGGGGTTGTTGGTGATGAGGCGCATCTTGGTCACTTTCTGGTCGCGAAGTATCTGGGCGCCAATGCCGTAGTCGCGTTCGTCGGCTTTGAAGCCGAGCTTGATGTTAGCGTCGACGGTGTCGAAACCCTGTTCCTGCAGGTGGTAGGCCTTGAGTTTGTTGACGAGACCGATGCCGCGGCCCTCCTGGCTCATGTAGACGACGAGGCCTTTGCCCTCACGCTCAATCATTTGCATGGCTTGATGGAGCTGTTCGCCGCAGTCGCATTTGCACGAGCCGAAGATGTCGCCGGTGGCGCAGCTGGAGTGTACGCGCACCATCACGGGCTCGCCTTCCTCCCACTCGCCCTTTTTCAGCACCATGTGTGTGGTGCCGTTGTCGAGCTGGGTGTAGGCTATGAGGTTGAAGGTGCGCCACTGTGTCGGCAGGAAGACCTCCTCCTCCTTGCGGATGAGGGTTTCGTGGGCTACGCGGTATGCAATCAAATCCTTGATAGTCACTATTTTGAAACCGAACTTCTTTGCCACTTCCTGCAGCTGCGGCATACGTGCCATGGTGCCGTCGTCGTTGATGATTTCAATCAGGGCGCCTGCGGGTCTGAGGCCGGCGAGGCGGGCCAGGTCGACGGCTGCCTCGGTGTGGCCGGCGCGTACGAGCACACCGCCGTTGCGGGCGCGCAGCGGGTTGATGTGACCCGGACGGCCCAGCTGGTCGGGACGTGTCGCGGGGTCGGCGAGGGCGCGGATGGTGCTGGCGCGGTCGTGCATACTGACGCCGGTGGTGCAGCCATCCTCGAGGTTGTCGACGGTGACGGTGAAGGGGGTGCCGAGCAGCGAAGTGTTGTCGTGCACCTGCATATCGAGGTTGAGCTCGTGGCAGCGGTCCTCGGTGATGGGGGCGCAGAGGACGCCGCGACCGTTCTTGAGCATGAAATTGACGTGCTCCGGAGTGATTTTTTCGGCGGCCATGATGAAATCGCCCTCGTTTTCGCGGTCCTCATCGTCGACCACAATAACGAATTTGCCGTTGCGAAAATCTTCGATAGCCTCTTCTATAGTGTTGAGAATGAATTCCATACAGTCGTTTTAATCCAATTGGTTCGATTCAGTTCAGACTGCAAAGTTACACAAAAAAATTGAAAAACCGGACATTGTCCTGCACTTTTCATTTTTCACTTTTTTCCGGACCTGTAATAACGGTAGAGGTCGGCCATGGCATCGGCCAGGTTTTCGCCCATCTGCGCCGCGCCGTTGTGCGAAAAATGGATATAATCCTTCGAGGCCAACCCTTTAGCAACCCACTGTTTCATCGAGCCCTCGCCACCCATAGCCTGAAACACGCTCCAATAGGCTGCGTTATGAGTCAAAGCCGTCTGCCTCAGGCACTTGTCGAGCTTTGGGAGCATGGGGTTGGTCAGCAGCTGGCCCTCTCGCCTGACGCACATATCGGCCGGACCGACGAGCATGACGACGGCCTCGGGCCTGACGGAGTGGAGGAAGTCGATTTGCCGTCCGATGTTCTTGCAGTAGGCCTCCAGTTGCCAGTCCTTGGTCATTCCCGGCATGGCGTTGCCGCCAAACTGCAGCAAAATCATCCCGACGTTCATCAGGCGGTAGGCGTCGGCCAACTGCGCCGAGTCGACCATGGTGAACTGTGTTCCCGAGACGCCGCGCATACCGATGTTGTCGACAGCCACGCCGTAGCCGTCGTCGACTGTCAAGCCATAGATGTCGGCGTGGCCGCTGACATCGACTTTCAGCTGTGTCACAGCGCTGTCGAGCTTGACTTCGAGGCGGTTGACACCTTTTTTCGAGCCCGTCTTGGCTTTGCGCTGGTCGCCCGACGACACTTCGAGCGAGGTTTTGCCATCGGTGTCCTTCGTGTTGTAGAGCAACGCCACACGCGAGAAACTGCGGGCGCGGTCGCACACCAGCCGGCCGCGTTCGGCCGCGATATTCGTCGAGGCGCTGCCGTTGAGCAGCCAGCTGCGCAACATCGGGCCATAGTTACCGTCGCAGCGCACATAGGGTTTGCTGCCGTAGGTGGATTGCCCGATCAGGGTGCCGCTCGTGCTCTGGCGCGTGGTGAGCGACGGGATGGGCTGTTTCAGCGGCAGCAGCCCCGGTCCGCCGCCACCGAACAGCTCCTGCATACGGTCGCGGAGCTGCGCTGTCAGGCGATCCGACTCCACCTGCGAATCGCCGTAGTGAAGAACCCGCAACGTTGTTTTCTTGGCTTGTGCCGTTTCGGCCTGCACGAAGAATTTTTCGAAGAAGCCAGTGTCGTTGCCAGGGAACCAGAAACGCTTGTCGCCCTCGAAGAGGGATTGTCGCAGGTTCTGGATTTCGGGGTCGGCGGCGGGTTTGGTTGTTTCGGTTTCGTTGTTTGGCTGGTGGCACGAAGCCAGCGCAGCGATGGCGGCCACAAGGGCTGCGACAGTCAATACTCTTGTCTTCATTTTGATGTTTTTTGTGTGTTAATTATCCTTTTTCAGGCTGCAAAATTACACACAAAAAAGCGTCCGTCAAGGGGTTTCGCCGGGCGATGTAGGAACACATCGGGTGGCTGTATGAAATGTCATCGGCGATGCAAATTGGTAATAAATTCAGCCCGTGTCAGGACTTGCGGAAGACTATGTAGTTGACGTATTTTTTGTTTTTTGAGTACGACGTGCCGAGTCGCAACAGGCCGCCGTCGGGGGTTCGCGCCCAGCCATTCGAGGTTCCTCCTACGAGAAATATGGCATCGCTCGCGCCGAGTTTGACAAGGGTGCGGCTGAAATCGTTCATCAGAACACGGTCGGTGCTGACCACAAGCCTGACCTTGCCGCCGATGACGCAAAGGGCGCGGCGGTAGGAGGCGTTTTCGGGATTGTTAAGGACCATTTGACCCCGGTCGACAGCGGGATACTGGCGGAAAAAGCTGCCGCCCTGCTCAGTGGCCTGTTCGAAAAGCGGCGAGTTGTCGGCTACACCGAGGGTTATATGACCATCGATTATTGCGCAATAGCCACGTTTCGAGAGACCCCACGAGAGGGGAACGCCGTTGAGCACAAAGGCTCCGACAATCTTGTTGTTGTCGCGACGCAGGTCGGCGGCCATGGCGGCGAGCAGGATGTCGGTGTCGGCGACGTCAATCGGCCCCATGTGTAGTTCGGGTACAGCATTGACGGGGGTGAGAACGAGCAGGTGCAGGCTGTCGACAACAGTGTCGGCGACAATTATTTGCGGGTCGAGGGAGTCGTCGTAATTGTCATACCACAACGATTCAGGCTCGGTGGCTTCGGGCTCGGGAATTGTAACATTGCCAGTGTTTGCCGCGTTTCCATCCTTGCCGAACGGCCATAGAATGTACAGCACAACGGCAATCAGAACCACAGCGCCAGCCACAATACACCATTTTGGAACCAATAATTTGGTGCCGTGGTCATCATGCTGCTCCGGACCAATGATGCGAATCTCGTTGTCGTCAATATCGTTTTTCATTGTATTTCTTTGTCTATCAAGTCTTTCAGTTGTTTCAAAGCCTCGCGTGAGGCTGAGAGCGTATGGCTGGCCGAGCGACCGTCGCATAACACAAGCTGCTGACGCGGAAGGTTGATGTAGTGAATGTAGTTTCGGTTGATAATCAAACTTCTACCGATACGGATAAAACTCTGGCCCTGCGTGTGGAGCTGTTTGGCAATCAGCCGCTCAATCTGGCCTAATTGCAGCGTCACCACACGCGACTCACCATAGGTCAACATCAGCGACGAATAGTTGCCATCGGACGAGATGAATATCACCTCGTCGGAAGCCACGCACAGCAAGTCGGTGGCGGTCGATATGATCAAGTGCTCGGACACAATAATATTAATGATAACGTCGCCTTGCCGTTTTTATTGTGTGCCTTGCAAGAAAAAATAAAGCAGTGCGGCCCGACGCAAGTCGGGCCGCACCTCTGTCTGTTGTTGAAAAGGTAAAAATAATTGTATTTTTGTCAACGGCTCACGACGAGTTTGCTCGTCGTTCCGTCGACACGCAACATATATACACCTGCAGCCAGGTTCTCAATGTTCATTTGGTAGGTCATGCCGCTAAATGATGTACGCAGCACCTCACGGCCACGCATATCGTATATGGTCGCCGAATGCTGTTGGGTACTGTCGACGCTGAGGGTCACACGGTTGGTGGCGGGGTTGGGGTACAGGTTCACACGAGGAGTGTCGACATCGGCTATGGCGTTTGTCCTCTGGTTCAGGACAGCCACAGCATCGAGGTCAAAGCCGCTGCTCCAGAACGGAGTCGGGTACGGGTCGTTGATGATGTGGCCATAGGCATCGTAGGTTCCGTACTGGGGGTCGATGCTTCCAACCACGTCGACAAGGCGCACGTAAACGATTGAATCGATGTCGATTCCGGCCGAGTCGCGCAATTCCTCGAGGTCGAACGGGGTGCCGTAGCCGACCTTGAATTTGCCAGCCAGATTGTTGACGTTGGTCGGGTCAACCGAACCGCCGTTGCCAATCTGCACCTCGGTCTGGGTGAGCGAGGTAGCCGGGAAACGCACAAAACGCTCGCCGTCGGTAGACACTTCGACAAAGGCCATTTCAAGGAAATAGTCGGTTACCGGATTTTCAAATACAGCAAAGTCCGGGCCGAGCCCGTTCTTGATAGGATGGGCGAAAGTGAGCAAAGCCGTACCGCCGTCGCCAAGACTGACAAGTGCCGAAGTGTCGTGGGTGACGCCCTCGGCAGGGCCTATTCCGCAGTGGCTGGAACCGTAACTCACCAGTGGCGAGCCGTCTACAGCGATATTCTGTGGGCCGCGAGTCACCACGCAGCCGGTGGCCCAGCCCACTATGGCCGAGCTGTCCTTGCTAACGGCGTTGCAGCCTTCAGTACCCACGGCGCCGCAAAACTGACCCTGCCCCTGAGCGGTGAGGCCCAGGAGCAGAGTCGCGGCTATGAAAAAAACATTTTTGGTCATAACTTAACGGCTAACGGCCACTTTGGCCAAAGTCGAGCCAATACGCAGCATATAGATGCCGGCAGGCAGAATGCTGACATTCATGTCGATGGAGGTGCAGTTGGCAGCAACGGCGTAGCGCGAAACCTCGCGGCCGGCCATATCGTAAAGCACGGCGTCGGTGTTGGCTCCCATGGCGGTGAAGCTCACGCGGACCTCGGTGGTGGCGGGGTTGGGCCACACACTGACGTTGGCGGCCTCGATGGCGTCAATGCCATTGGTGGGGCGGTTCACGGCATGGATGGTCATGGGATAGACATAGGTGTGTCCCCAGTAGTTCCAGTCGGCCCAATAGGTGCTCTTGACGAAGACACCGGCGGCGGGGTCGGCCCATTTCTCGAAATCACCGTCGTTGAGGGGCTGGTACAAGCCGGCGTCGGTGTAGCCATTGTTGGTGCTCTCCCAGTAGCTGTAGGCGGAGAGGCGGAGAGTGTCGCCAGCGGCGGGGACAAAAACGATGTCGTCGATACCGTAGGTGCCAATCACAGTGGAGAAGCGGCTGTCGGCTGCGGCCATGCTGTCGAGGGCGTCCTGCACGGTGGCGGTGCCGTCGAACTTGAAGCCCCAAGCCAGGGCGGTGTCGGCCCAGTTGATGGCTATGACGGCCTTCTTGCTGCCGGAGCCAACCCAGTAAAGGATGTCGTTGGCGGCGATGGTGGCCTCGGCGGGAACCAAACTGGCGGGAAGATCAACAGGCTGGATGACATCGGGATAGGCGTAAAATCCCGCCAAGTATCCACCCCAGCTGGTGTCCCAGGCACTGCCGGTGTAGACTCCTCTAACAGGATCGGCCCATTTCTCGAAGTCGCCGTTGCTGAGGGGCTGGTATATGCCAGCGTCCATCACACCATTGTTGGTGCTGCCCCACCAGCCGGGGGTGCTGCCTTTCAGGGTGTCGCCAGCGGCACGGACGAAGAGAATGTCGTTGAGGTAATAGTCGGCATCGATGATAACGCGGCTGTCAGCGGCGGCGATGGCATTAAGGGCGTCGAGGACGGTGGCGCTGCTGAAGTGGAAGCCCCAAGCCAGAGCAGTGTCAATCCAGTTGATGGCGATGACAGCGCTGTTACTGCCGGTGCCAATCCAGTAGGGGACGTCGTAGGCGCTCACCACAAACTCGGCGGGAGCGGGAGCGGGAGCCTCGACATAGATGATGGTGTCGATAGCGTGGAAATAACCCATGTCGGCGAGGAAGAGGGTGTGGCCGTTCAGGACGGTGTGCACGGCGATGCCGTCGACGGTGTCGCCGTTATCGGTGTACATCCATGCCTCCATTTCGGAATCCTCAAGTTCAATGCCGGCGGCAGTGTCGTTGAAGTAGGCGGAAGTGAAGAAGGTACCGGTCGAGTTGTAAGTGAAAGCCAGACGGTAGTCGTTCTTGGTGAGGGTGTCCATCAAGTCGCGGGTGATGGCGGTGCCGTTCCAGCGCACACCATACACGAGGGCGGTCTTGTAGTAGCCAAGGTCGTCGCCGTTCACGTCATCCTCGGTGGCGATGTTGATGATTACCAGGGCCGAGTCGGTACCGGTGCCGACCCAATAGCGAACCTGGTCGGTCGTGATGTTGTTTTGTGCCGAAATCGACAGCGCGATGCCGAGGAGGCACACAAATGTTAATACTTTTTTCATTTTCATTCCTTTTTTAATATGTTATACAATAATTTTAAAGCGGTTTCGTCATTTCAAAACAGCTTTCGGTGGGAAAAGGAACAAAAACGGCAACGATTGCGGCTCACAGGCCCCCTGTGTCGGGCGGTGTGAATGTGTCGGGCGGTGTTTGCTTTTTTGCGACTCTTTCCTCGAAAGCCTAAAAAATCTCTCGATTTGGCAGGTCTTCTGACTCGCTCTTCGCTTGGTTGCCGCCTTCTCATGCGACTATGGCGCCGCACAATGGCTCTCAAATTTTTCTGGCAACCGCGACCGTTGAGCTCACAGCAGCGGGACTGTTCAGGACTTGCACCTGATTCCCTCTTGGCGCGTCAGCGAACTAATAATCAGTATATTGCAACGATTATTAGTTTCGTTTTCAGCGACCAAATCGACTGCAAATATACATATTTTTTATAAATCAAGAAAAAAAATTAAAATCTCCTCATGTTTAAGGGGAGAGCCCCGAAGGGGATGGGGTATCGTAGCAGAGCTATTTGCGGATGACCACAGCGTCGGGGTGTTTGGTGAGGTCGAGCTTGAAGTGGCTGTCTTTGAGACCGACACGGATTTTTGTGATGGTCATCGTCACCTTGGCGCCACGGGCACCGCTGCGTATCTCGCGCATTGCGTAGTTCTTCTCGGAAATCTTGACGGATATGCGCTTAATCTCACTGGTCTTGTCCTTCGGGTCGCTGAATGTTATTTCGTAGTATCCGTCCTTGTTTTTCATCTTGGCCTTGTGGTACTGCTTGTCGAGGTCAAGGTCAAGGGCGCCTTCGCTTTCCGCTATTGTGTTGCCACGGGTGAAGATGATGGTGTCGCCTTTGGTCGAGTGTTTTATCTCCCATGTGTTGGTGCCGTCGAAGCCCGACTCCTGATTCACCGTCATACTTAGAATCTTGGTGGTCATCGAGGTGCGGTAGAGGTCGCCCTTGCTGGCGATGACGAAATGCATCTTCAGGGCCACAGGACCCATGCCGGCCTTCATATCCATCTCGTATTCGAGGCCCGAGGGGTTGCTCATGGCCGTGCGGCACTTGTCCATGACCTCGGTCACTTCGGCCGGGATTTGGGCTTGGACCCCGGCGAGGTCAAGGAGCAGAGCCAGCAAAAGGAAAAGCTTTTTCATTTCTTATCTCTAATTCTAAATTATAAGTGAGTTATGATTTCAGATTTTTGTCGTGCCGGAGTATCTGGTAGAGGTACCACCAGAGGAGTGCTGCGCTGACCACGGTGCTGGCCACGCAGAAGAGCAGAATGCCGGTGCGGAAGCTGCCGACCACTATGCCGGCCATCACGGCTCCGGCCCGCAAGGCGAGCAGCACGAGGCAGAAGATGAATTCGGCACGTTGGGTGGAGAAGACGTTGCTGACATACATCAACGAGTTGGTCAGGAGCATGGTGAGAATCCACGGTAGCAGGCAGCGGACGTAGTAGCCGCAGGCCGCCCATTGGCTGCCAAAGAGAAATCCGAATAGAGGATCGGCGAGGAAAAACAGCACCACAGCTACGGGCAGTCCGATTGCCACCGCAGGCAGCAGGAACTGGCGCACCTCGGGCCACATACGCTCACCTTTCAGCCGATGTTCGACGGCTCGCGAATAGAGAACCTTCTCGACGGTGACGTTCAGGATGTTGACGGGGCGGAACACGAAGGTGACGGCCAGCGAAAACAAACCCACCTCGGCCAGGTCGAAATAGTTGGCGAGCCATATGGCTGGCAGGTTGAAAGAGAGGCTGTTGGCAAAGTCTTTCGGTGCCACAAAGAGGGGGAAGTTGCGGTGTCTACTGGCGGCCTGACGCTGCTCGGCGAAGGTGGTGTGCGGCAGTTGGAGGCGTCGCAAGGCCACACGGTAATTGATGTTGCCGGCCATGCGTCCCAGCACGGTACCCACCGGCATACCGGCACTGAACAAACCGGCCAGACCCAGACAGGTTTTTGCCGCAACGGTGGCGGCAGCGTTGACGGCTTCCGAGAGGGCTATCTTGCCGTATTGCCTCTGGCGGTTGAAGAGGTTCTCGTACACTCGCGAGGTGCCAGAAAAGTAGACAAGCGGTGGAATGAGCATGGCGATGTAGCCGAGCTCGCTCATTTTGCCCGGCAGCGAACGGGTTGCGCACAAAATGGCTGCCACCACCAAGAGCAGGATGCTGACAGCGGTGTTCATCTTCAGGGCGAACGACGACACGGCCGAGGCTTCGCGTTCGTCGGCTGCTGCCACAATGGAGAGCTCGTATTTGCAGGTCGAGGCTATCACAAGCACCTCGAGGTAGCTGCAGAAGATGCTGAAAAGGCCAAAGTCGTCGGGCGAATAGATTCGGGTGAGCAGGAAGTATGCCGCCACGGTGATGAGCTGCGCCCCGGCGGTTCCGGTGAGCAGAGTGCCTGCCTCTTGTATCCATCGCGGCAATTTCACTTTTGCCATATTACACCTCCCCGTTGTATTTCCGTGCCACCCATTCGGCTCCGAGCAGCAGCATGATTAAGACAAAAACCCAGGGCAGCCCAATCAGTTCGGAATAGCGTATCTGGCTGTAGATAACCGACTTGATGTCGTCGCGCTGCTTAATGATGTCGCTGAACGAACTTATTTCCGAAGGCTCCAGCACTTCGCCGCCGCTAGTGGAGGCAATTGTGGCCAATAGCGAGTGGTCGGCGGTGAGAGTGAGTTCTTCCAGCACCAACTCTTCGACAACGAAAGCCCCCGCTGATGTCAGTCGCCGTCCGTTCATGGTTGTCGCACCCTGGTAGGTGTAGTGTCCCGCAGGGAGGACTCCGAGGTTGAGGGTGTAGCCTGTTCCGGCGCGGTTGAAAGTGTATTCGGCCTGTTGCTCTCCCTTGACTACAATTGTAGCTTCGGGGGTGTTGACGGGTTCGTAGCTGTCGTTGTAGAGCTCGGCTCCGATGACGACGGGCTCGTCGGTACGGTAAATGGCGTTGGCGTTTATGTGGAACTGTTCCTTGACGGCTTGCAGTGCCGTGAAGTTGAGCATTTTGGATATCAAAGTGTTGAACGTCTCGTGAGAGTTGTTGAGCCGGTAGTCGGCCAGTCGCCAACGCCATAGGCCTTCGCCGGCGATAAATCCGCGGCGGGCTTCGCCTTGCGACGAGAAAGCGGCCACGGGTTGCCGACTCACAACCTGCCCCACCTTGGCAGTGAGCAGGCTCTGGGTTCCGCCACCGAGGCGGTAATCGCCAAACGGTGCTGACAACGGTGGCCATTGCTCAATGCGGCGGGCAGCGTCGTCGTCGAGTGTGAACAAGCCGAAGTCACGGTTCCACACAGGCAGAGCCTCGGTCTGCTTGCTGAGTTTGGTCACAATCTCGAGACCCTGATGCAAGGCGTTGAAGCGCGGCAGGTCGGTTTGACCCCCGATGACGAACAGCGTCGGCAGCGAGCCCGGCAACCCCTTGAGGTCATGGGCTGCATTGGGCAAGTTGTGGAAAATCACGAGGTTGTATCCGTCCTTTTGCAACTGGGTGAGGTTTTTGAGGTCGTCGATTTTTATGATTTTTGCCTCATAGGCTGCGTTGCTGCCGATGGCTGCCGCCAGAGCCGCCACGTCGGGATGAGGGGCCGCCGGCACGATGGCTATTTTTTGTCGGCCGTCGATGACGTCGACCGTCACCGAGCGGTGATTGTTGGCCGTAATGGCTTCGCCGTCGGTGGGGCTAAGGTTGATAGTATAGCGTTGCAGACCAGCCTTGTCGGCCTCGAGCACAAAGGTCTCGGCAATGGTGATTGACGGGCCGTCGAACTGCAACTGACGGGAGGCCACGGTGCGCCCTTCGTGTTCGATGGTGAGGTTGCGGCGCTGTCCATCCATGCGGTTGGCTCGTACCGTGACCTCCAGCGGGAAACTGTTGCCGAGATAGGCTGTCCGGTTGACGCGTATGTCGGCCAGCGCAGCGTCGCGTCGTACGGCGGTGTCGCCCAAAGCAACACAGTAAACCGGGGCGGAAAGTCCTTCGACGGTTGTGGCCGGATTGGCTCCCTCGTTGTAGATGCCGTCGGTTATCAGCAGCACGGCTCCGAGGTTGCGGCCCGAGTATTGCTCATGCACTTTCGACAGGGCTGAGGCGATGTCGGTCGACTGGTCGCCGAAAAGAATCCGGACCACGTCGTAGTCATCTTCCATTTTGGCCGCCATCTCGTCGAGGTCGGCGGCAAATTCGGTCCGGTAGTAGGCCGAGTCGCGAGTCAGATAGATTGAACGCGAGCGGTCCTCGAGCAACGCCACGACTGGTTTCTCGTGACGGGTGGTTTCGCGTTTGGCCAACGGTGCGAGCAGGAGCAACGCTATGAGGCTCACTGCCAAGAACCGCACAACGGCCAGCAGCCAGCGTAGACGGGCGTTCATTTCGCCGCGACGCCCCAGGAAATAGAGCACAGCGGCGTAAGCCGCGCCGAGCAGCAGGCACAGCAGCACGTAATACCAATCTGTGTCGAGGATTACTTTCATCGATGGCTTTGTTTCACTAAAACGGCTGCAAAATTACACAAAAAATCCGAATTCCGAAAATTTTGTGTATCTTTGCAGAAATTTTACCTGCCACAACAATGATTGAAACTGGTATTAAAGGACATTTGGAACAGACTGTTACGCCCGAGCTGACAGCCGACCGCGTGGGTAGCGGTTTGGTCAGGGTGTTTGCCACCCCGATGATGATTGCCATGATGGAGAGCACCTGCCACACAAGCGTGGCGCCGTTTTTGGCCGAGAGCGAGACGACGGTGGGGACATTGGTCAATGTGACCCACTCCGCCGCCACACCTGTGGGTATGAAGGTTTGGTGCGATTCGGAGCTCATCGAGGTCGACCGCAGGCGGCTGGTGTTCAAGGTCACGGCACACGACGAACGCGGCGTGATTGGCGAGGGCCGTCACGAGCGTTTCGTGGTCGACACAGCCCGTTTCCAGGCAAAAGTTTACGGAACAGTATGAAACGCGGACGGATTTGGACAAGGCCGTGGGCACAGGTGTCGCTGCTTACTTTGGTGGCGGCGGCTTTGCGTGTTGCGGCGTTGCCCGACAATCCGTTGACTTACGACGAATTGAGCGCTATACGGCGGCTCGGGTTCGACACGTTGCACGACCTTTTGGCCGGCGGTGTGTGGGACGACGGACACCCCGCCGGGGTTCAGGTCTTTATGTGGCTTTGGTGCCGTGTGTTCGGCACCGGAGCCGTGGCGGTCAGGCTGCCCTTCGTGCTGATGGGTTTGGCTTGTGTGCCGCTGATGTACGACGTCGGCCGCAGCTGGTACAACCACCGTGCCGGCATTCTGGCCGCAACGGTGGTGGCGTTCACGCAAACTTCAGTTTATTACTCGTGCATCGCGCGTCCGTACATCTTCGGGCTGATGGCCATACTGATTGTCCTTGCGTCGTGGAGCCGCATGGTGTGGCGCGGCGAGAAAGGCTGGTGGTTGCCTGTGGCGCTGGCTTTCGGGCTGGCGCTGTGCGCCTACACTCACTACTATTGCGCTCTGGGTGCCGCCCTGATAGCCGTGGCAGGTCTGCTGTTGGTTGGTAAGGAGTTGAGGGTTAAATACATAGAGTCGTGCGCCGCTGCGGTGCTTTTGTTCGCACCCCACCTTGTTATAACGTGGCATCAATTCACAGAGTTGCAGGGTGTTACCTGGTTGGGTAAACCTTCGCCCGAATGGGTGCTGCAATATGTGCGCTACCTCAACCATTTTTCGCCCATCGTGCCGCTGGCATTGTTGGCGGCGTTGGCACTGATGTGCGACTACGACTGGTCGCGTATACGCCGCTCGCTGCCACGCATGGCGTTGGCGGCTGTGCTGCTTGTGCTGCCGGGGATTGTGGGGTATGTGTATTCGGTGCGGGTGAGCCCGACGCTGCAGACCTCGACGCTGATTTTCTCGCTGCCGTTTTTGCCGCTGGTATTGGGCGGCATGGTGGGTGAGGGCCGGCGGCGGCCGCAGGCCGCCGCCGGCGTAGTCATCTACGCCACCGCCCTGATTGTCACGCTGATAACCACTCGTGAGCACTACCGCGTGTGTCGCTCCAGCTATCTTTACCACTCGGTCAAGTCGGTCGAAGAGGCACGATTGCTCGCCTCTGGACGCAACCCCCTGAGCCTCATAGCATTGACTCCTTTCCATCTGGCTTATTACGGCAATAGCGTAACTACCTGTTATGATGACGATTACCATGGCCTTGGCCGAACTAAATACGACCTTGATACCTCCCAAGCCCCTCTCGTGGTATGCTCAGGCCTTGACGAACAGCAGGTTAGCCTTGTCCGCCGCTATTATCCCTACCTCGTGAGCCGACGCCAGTGCACCACCACCGACGTCATCACCCTCAGCCGCGAGCCGCGAGCCGACACCGTGGGCTGGCACGAAACCACGGCGGCGAGCGCCCCGGTCACAGGCTGGTCCGACTCGGTGGAGTGGCTCACCCTGTTCGAGGCTCCGCTCCGTCAGCTGACCGACACGCGGTTTGTGATGGTCGAAACCGAGGTGGAAATGTCGTTGCCGAAAGATGCCGACACCCTGTCGGGTCCCACGCTGATTCTCGAGCTTCTGCGCAACGGACGCACCGTCGACTGGCGCGAGGCCGACCCGGCGCAGTTCGCCTTCCGCACGTCGGACAGCACCTGCGTCGTCAGCATTGCCCACCTTTGCCAGCTCAACGTCAAACGGCGTTCAACCCTCGGCCAGTTCATGGTGAGGGTGAGTCTGCACTCGCCCGAGGGCGGGTCGAACCTGCGCCCCCTGCGGTTCAAGGTAGGGTCGTATCCAGCCGGCCGCTATATGTACGCCATCGACGAGGAAATCTGAATCGGCTCGCGCTGATTTTCAATGCATTGAAAATTTATGGCCGCAGTTTGGATTTTTTTTCGTAACTTTGCAATTTCATTTATTCTGCAAAATGCGATGCCAATGAAAACCAAAGAGACCAGTCAAATCAGTATATTCGGCGCAATAGTTTTGTTGCTTCTTGCCGTGGCGCCGACGGTTGCTGACGCCCAGCCGGGCAACAAGGAAAAAGAGAAAAAATCGGTTGTCAAAGTCAACAAACTCGACATCATTTACGAGGAGGATGAATACAAGGGCGTGGTTGTTGACCAGAAGGAGACCGATTTCGACGACCAGAACTATATCTATCAGGCGCCGTTCATGGTCGAGAACCCCGACGACGAGGACGACGACGAGACACCGCGAGTGTACAACGCCATCGACGACGAGGCCGCCGAAAGCGAGGACGAGATATTGATGATTGGACTCGACTCGACGACCATACATGTCCCGAAAGCCGACATCTCGCACATGGCGCCGCTGACCGTCGATTTGGGCCGTTTTGTGTGGCCCACGCCGCTGTCGGCGCGTCCAACGTCGCATTTCGGCCCGCGCCGTCGCCGTTTCCACTACGGCCTCGACCTTGCACAGCCCACTGGAGAACCGATTTATGCCGCTTTCGACGGTGTTGTGCGCATCTCGTGCTACAACCGCTCCTACGGCCACCTCGTCATATTGCGCCATGCCAACGGGCTGGAAACCTACTACGCCCACATGTCGAAACGCCAAGTCAACGTCGGCGACCACGTCGAGGCTGGACAAGTCATCGGCCTGACCGGCAACACGGGGCGTTCCTACGGAAGCCACCTGCATTTCGAGGTGCGCTATGAGGGCAACGCAATCAATCCCGAACACGTGGTGTCGTGTAGCACACACGACCTCGTGAGCCCGCAAATAACGCTGACGGCCGACTCGTTCCGCAAGCGCGGTACAAAGGGCAGCGGTGTCACATCGGGCGCAGGTGGGAGCAAATACTACAAAGTGCGCAGCGGCGACACTCTGTCGCGCATTGCCAAACGCAACGGAACCACGGTCAAACGCCTCTGCCAACTCAACGGAATCAAGGAAACAACGGTGCTGCAAATAGGCCGCAAACTACGCATACGATGAGACTCGACATACTGACACTTTTCCCAAACATGATGACCATGTTCTTCGAGGAGTCCATAATCAAAAGGGCTCAGAAGAAAGGGCTTGTCGAGGTGGTGTTTCACGACCTACATGACTATTCGCTGACAAAATACGGCTCGATTGACGACTATCCCTATGGCGGTGCCGCTGGCATGGTGATGGCCGTGGAACCGGTGGCCAACTGCATCGAGGGCTTGCAGAAAGAACGCCGATACGACGAGGTCATCTACACCGCTCCCGACGGCGAGATGTTCAGCCAACCGATGGCCAACGAGTTGTCGCTCAAGGAGAACCTGATGATACTATGCGGCCACTACAAAGGTGTCGACGAACGTATACGCGAACATTTCATCACTCGCGAAATTTCGATAGGCGACTATGTGCTGACCGGTGGCGAACTGGCTGCGGCAGTGATGGCCGACGCGGTTGTACGTCTGCTGCCAGGTGCCATCGGCGACGAGCAGTCGGCTCTGGCCGACTCGTTCCAGGACGGCCTTGTGGCTCCGCCCGAATACACCCGTCCGCCGGAGTTCCGCGGATGGCGTGTGCCCGATGTGCTCCTCAGCGGCAACCATGCCAAAATCGAGCAGTGGCGCTATGACCAGGCTGTCGAACGGACCCGTCAGCGTCGCCCGGACCTTATAAAAAACATTTCAAAGGACTCGCACAGAAAATAACGTAAAAAATCAAAAAATATTATACCAAGCCATGACAGAATTCGAAAAATTTGCCACCCGCCACTGCGGTATCAGCAGCACGACCTACGCCAAATACACTTCGGCCATCAATAACTCGTTGACACCCTATATCGTCGAGGAACGCCAGCTGAATGTCGCCCAGATGGACGTTTTCAGTCGCCTGATGATGGACCGCATCATCTTCCTTGGCACAGCCATCGACGACTACACCGCCAACGTCATCCAGGCCCAGTTGCTTTTCCTCGAGAGCGTCGACTCGCAGAAGGACATATCCATCTACCTCAATTCGCCGGGAGGCTCGGTGTATGCAGGTCTCGGAATTTATGATACCATGCAGTACATCCAGCCCCGTATCGCCACCATCTGCACCGGTCTGGCGGCCTCGATGGCCTCGGTCCTGCTCTGTGCCGGCGAGAAAGGTATGCGCTGCGCCCTGCCTCACGCCCGCGTCATGATTCACCAGCCCATGGGCGGTGCCGACGGTCAGGCCACGGATATGGAGATTACCGTCCGCGAGATTCTTAAACTCAAGAAAGAGCTCTACGAGATTATCGCCAAGCACAGCGGCCAGCCCTTCGAGCAGGTGGAGAAAGACTCCGACCGCGACCACTGGTTCACCGCCGAAGAGGCC
>CADCPQ010000083.1 GCA_902803395.1 uncultured Bacteroidota bacterium | reverse complement strand
TTGGCGAAGAGGAGGAAGCCAACCGCATGTTCAGCCGCGAAATCAAAGCCTTCCCACAGTCAGAGCCCTACGTCAACGAGCTGAAACGCCGCCTTACGCCCGACTTCGTCAACGACACCTCGACCGGAACTTCCGATACCGTCAACCTCGCCATCTTGTCGTCAATTATGCTCGATTCCATAACCGCCGAACGCTTCGTGCCATATCAAATCAGCATAATCGACAGCACCGACACAGCACGGCTGCGCAAACAAACTCCCGCCGATTCGGTCGTGGCCCCGTTGCGCCTGACCGCAAACCAGAAACGCGAGCGTCTGGCCGAAGAACAGCAGGCAGCAGCAAAACTCAAAAAGGAGCAGGACGAAGCCAAAATACAAGCCAAAAAAGACCGCGAGCGCGCCAAAAAAGAGGCCGACCGCGAGAAAAAGCAACTTAAAAAACAACGCGAAAAAGAGCGCAAAGCCCAGCAGAAACAGCGCGAGAAAGAACGTGAGCAACTGAAGAAACAGCGCGAACAAGAGCGTGAAGCGGCACGTGCCCAGCGCGAAGCCGAGAAAAAAGAAGCCGCCAAGAACAAGCAGAACCAGCCAAAACAATAATCAACAATATGAAAACCAGCCATATCATCATAACCGCCATTGTCGCTCTCGCCGTTTTCGCAGGCTGCAAAAGCAGCAAAAAGAACGCTTTCTACGACAATATCTACAAGGAAAAGACCTCCACAATATATGTCGCGCCGCTGAGCGACATAGCCGAGCGCAACGCTGAGCGCGAACTGAACGACAAGAGCCACAACGCCTCCCTCGACATCGCCGCCAAACATATGTACCTCACCGCCGCCACACCGCTCGTCAACAGCGGATACTACGTGATTGGCCCTATGGCTTCGGCCCAGATTGCCGCCACCGAAACACGCACCCGTCGCCAACTGCAAAATGAAAGCATTGCCGACCTCAACGAGCGCTACGGCATCGACGCCATCTTGCTGACAACCATCCACCGCTGGCGCGAAACGACCTGCGAATGGACCGTATACGCCGAATACCAGCTCCGCTCGACCAAGTCGGGCGAAGAACTGATGCACGTGTGGGTGCGCGCCACAAAACTACTGCCTACCGACCACAAGGGTGTGCCTCAGCCGCTGAAAGCCGACATCGACTTCGCCGAAGCGTGGGACTGTGACCTTGCCACAGCACAACGTTGCCGATTGGTTGAAGTGCTCAACCAGTTCATTCTCAACGACCTGCCTCTCGGCAACCGTAGTCGCCAATACACCGAGGACCGCTACATCGCATCGCGTTCGACTGAGTATGTCAACCTGCTCATCGACCGCGACGGCTCGGTCGAGATGAAACGCACGACCGAGGAGAGTTTCGAGGACGATTGCTTCGTCAACTAAAAAGCCCCCCACATCATTTTTTTCTAAAAAATCACAAAAAAATTTGGTGTTTTGATTTTTATTCGTAACTTTGCAGCGCAAAGCACTTTAAAACAGATGGATAACCAAGACGCACTCAAAACCCTGAACGACATCCGTTCGATGATGGAGAAATCATCACGTTTTCAAGCCATTAGCGGCATTGCTGTGGCATTGGTAGGACTGCTGGCAACTGTGGCCGCCTTCGTTGCCGACGGATTGTTCAACAACGATACAAACAACGCATTCTCAACACTTTACGGCAATACCGACTTTTTATTGGCCGAAAAGACGAAAATTGCCGCCATTGGAGCCGTTTTGCTCGCAATTGTGGCGTTCTTGACTGTGTTTTTCGGCTCGATGATACACGCTAGACGCAAAAAAATACGTTTTGAGGTCGATTCGACAATGCGTCGTCTGCTCCTGAACTTTTTCGTCCCTCTGCTCGCCGGCGGCATTCTGTGTTTGGCGCTCATGCTGCAAGGGCACTACGGCCTAACCTCGTCGATAATGCTCATTTTCTATGGTTTGGCGCTCGTCAATTGCCACCATTTCTCGCATCCCGCGCTCGGAGTGCTCGGTTACATCGAGTTGGCGCTCGGACTCATCGACTGCTTCTTGGCCACCCATGCCCTACTCTTCTGGGCCGTCGGCTTCGGCTTGATGCACATAGTTTTCGGCATTTATTTAATTGTAAAGAAATGATTCCCAACCTCGAAGGACTGAACAAGGCTTTTGAAAGCCGTGTGCGGCTCGGCATCATGTCGGCGCTGGCGGTGAACGAGTCGGCCGACTTCGCCACCCTCAAGTCGCTGCTCGAAGTCACCGACGGCAACCTTGCCAGCCACACCCGCAACCTCGAGGAGTTGGGCTACATAAGCTGCGAGAAACGTTTCATCGGGCGCAAACCCAACACCCTTTTCCGCATAACCGACCAGGGGCGTCAAGCCTTCCGCAACCATCTTAACGCTCTGGCTCAACTGCTCAAAACCCAACTATAATTTTTTTTTGACGTTTATACTTTGAAATACAAAGTTCTTTAATAACATAATAATCAAAACAATGGAAACACAAATCAATCAAACCCCAAACGTCGCCAACGACGACAAGAAAACCAACCAGAAACCTCGTATTGGACTCAAACTGCTGATTATCGGACTGATATGTATGTTGCTACTGATACCGTGGTTTATGATCAAATCGCTCATCTCGGAGCGGCAGAACACTGCCAACGAAGCCGGCAGCGAGGTGTCGGCCAAATGGGGTGGCTGGCAGGCCGTGGCAGGACCTGCAATAGCGCTGCCCGACACTACGTACGGCTCAATTTACCTTATGCCGGAAACTCTCGACATCAACGGCCACGTCGAGACACGCAACCTCAAACGCGGCATCTACGACTTCACGGTGTTCGGCACCACACTCGAGCTCAACGGCGAGTTCCGCCTCAGCGACAGTCACCTGAAGCGTTTGCTTAATGACGGCGCCACGGTCGCAATAGGACTCAACTCGACCAAAGGACTCACCGACAACCCCGTTGTCGAAATCTGCGGCACGACGCTCGTCGACGGTGTGCGCTACGAGAACGGCAGCATAATATGCGACCTTCCAGCCGACCTTATTGACGCCGACGGCGTCGTGACCTACCACATCAGCCTGCCGTTACGCGGCTCCGACAGGCTCGATTTTGTGCCTGTTGGCCGCACGACCAACGTCAGCCTGAGCTCCGACTGTCCCACCCCGTCGTTCGGCGGCAATTTCCTGCCAGCCGAGCGTGAAGTCACCGACACGGGTTTCACCGCCCACTGGCGGGTGCTGGCCATCAACCGCTCGTTTTCGCAAGTGATTTCGCGCAATCGCTGGGAAAAACTGACCAACGAAGAGGGCGGGCAATTCTACTATGAGTCGGAATCGCGCTCGAATTTCGGCGTCGAGCTGCGCACCCCGGTTGAACAGTACCTGCAAAGCGAGCGCGCCGTCAAATACGCCTACATCATCGTTCTGCTCACTTTCGGGGTCGTGTTTTTCGTCGAAATCCGCAAAGCGAAACCTATACATCCTGTGCAGTACGCTTTGATAGGGTTGGCTATAATGCTGTTTTACACGCTGTTGCTGTCGTTTTCTGAACAGATGTCGTTCCTGCTGTCCTATATCATAGCCTCGGTCATGACCGTCGGACTCATAACCGCCAACATCGCAGGCATATTGCGCACACCAAAGACGGCTCTACCCATCGGATTGGCACTCAGCGCACTGTACGTTTTTATCTACATCCTGCTACAAATCGAGAGCTACGCCCTGATGATTGGCAGCGTGGGACTGTTCGTCATAATCGGAGTGTCGATGTATGCCTCGCGACATATCAACTGGTACGGGAGCGAAAAATAGAATTGTGGAATGGTTTTTTGGCTGGGGCCGGCCGCTACGCGGCCGGCCCCAGTTATTTCACTGAAAATCAATCATTTATAAAATTATACTTAACCCACTGATTTTCAACGTTTAAGATAGGTTCGGGTCGTATTAAGGTCGGCCTTACATCGGCCTTGCTTCGGCTTTCTCCGTCCGGTGTCGATAAAAAGCCGAAGAAAGCGCGTTATATTACTGAAACACAATCTGTTTCACCGCATTGCGGCCCAGAGCTTCGTTCAGCTTCTGTTGGAGCGATTCGCGACGCAACGTCAGTTCCTGTCGCAGAGCAGCCGAGGCCAACTTGACGCGAAGCACCCCTTTGTCGAAATTTATCTCCCACGTCAGCTTCATAATCAAATCGCCGACCAGACGGCTATATGCGTCGCGCACCTCGATTTCGGTGGCGGTGTCGTCCATATTGATGGTTTTGAAGGCTTGCTTGAGCCATCCGCTCAGCTTGTAGTCGGGCTCTTTCATGACTGGTTACGCAATTGTGTTATCGAGCCGTCCTCGTCGACACTGAAAATGCGGTGTTCGACATTGGGCAGCTCGTCGAAAATGGCCTCCACGCGGCCGGGTTGAGTGTCGGTCAGCAGTACCTGCCCGAAACGTTCGCCCGCCACGAGTTGCACAAGCTGTTTGACCCTGACGATGTCCAACTTGTCGAAAATATCGTCCAAAAGCAGTATCGGCTTGATTCCGCACGAGTGGTAAATATACTCAAACTGAGCGAGTTTCATTGCGAGCAAAAAGGTTTTCTGCTGTCCCTGCGAGCCGTAGCGCTTGACGGGCATATCGGGACAGATGATGAATTCAAGGTCGTCTTTGTGGGGGCCGACGGTTGTATATTGGGCGTAGCGATCGGCCTGTCGTGCCTCGATCAGTCTTTCGTCGAGGCGGCCTTCATACGAGTCGAATACGACCTTAACCTGCTCCCTGCCGTTCGAGATAAAGTTGAAGTAATCGTTGAAAAGTGGCTCAAAATCAGCTATAAAACGGCGACGACTGTCGGTTATGAACTCGCCGTGACGGGTCAGTTGCTGGTCCCAAAGCAGAACCGACTGCTCGTCCCAGACGCGGTCGTCGAACATCTGTTTCAACAGACGGTTACGCTGGTCGAGGGCCTTGTTGTACTGCAAAAGGTGGTTGAGGTAGCCGCTGTCGGCCTGCGAAATAACGCCGTCCATGAACTTGCGGCGGGCATCGCTGCCACCGATGATGAGCGTCTGGTCGTTGGGCGAGACCATCACGAGCGGAATACGGCCAATGTGTTCAGCCAGTGCGCGGTACACTTTTTTGTTGAGTTTCATCTGTTTTGGCTGACCGCGCTTGAGTACACACGACACTTTCAACTCGCCGTAAGTGCCGTGGATGGCGAAAAAGTCCTCGCCACGACGAATATTCTGAGTATCAATGGGATTCAGATAGCTCTTGCAGAACGAGAGGTAGTACACCGCGTCGAGCAGGTTGGTCTTCCCCACCCCGTTGTTGCCGACGAAACAGTTGACGTTGCTGCAAAGGTCGACCTCGGCCTCGGCGTAGTTTTTGAAATTGGCAAGCGAAAGATGGTCGAGAGTCATAGGCGCGAAATCCTTTCTTTTACCATTTCCATCAGCCAACGCGGGGTGCTTGTGGCGCCGCTGATACCAACGTTTTCCACTCCAAAGAACCACTCCGGCAGAATTTCGTCGGCATTCGAAACCAGATGGGTCTTAGGTTGGAACTGCTTGCAATATTCATATAAATAACGCCCGTTGGAGCTTTCGGCGCCACATACAAAAAGCAACAAATCAACATTTTGCGCAAACCGTCGCAATTCGTTGGCGCGGTTGGCCACACGGCCACAAATGGTGTCGTAAGCCACAAAATCGGTCGATTTCGCTGCGATATTGACTTTCAGGCGCTCGTATTCCTCACGGCTTTTCGTGGTTTGCGAATAAAGTCGTATCGGTCGCGAGAAGTCGATGGCCGAAAGGTCGTCGGGGGTGCTGACAATGACAGCGTTATTTTCAGTCTGTCCATTGAGCCCGATGACCTCGGCATGGCCTGGTTTTCCAAATATAACAACTTGTCCACCAACACTTTTCATCTCTTCATAGCCGTTGCGGATTTTCTGTTGCAAGGCAAGAACAATCGGACATGTCGCGTCGATGAGTTCAATGCCCTGACGGCGAGCCGTTTCGTAGGTCGACGGGGGTTCGCCATGTGCACGAATAAGGACACGTGTGTCTTTCAAACGACCAAAATCGTCGTAATTTATAACCTCCAAACCTTTTTGTTTGAGGCGTTTTACTTCAGCATTATTGTGAACAATGTCGCCCAGGCAATAGAGCTTGCTGCGACGCGAAAGCTCATCCTCGGCGGTGCCGATGGCTTTGACCACCCCGAAACAAAATCCGGCATTGCTATCAATAACGATATTCATCAGCTCAGGCACTGGTTGTCTTGTTTCGCGGCCTCGATAACCTCCTCGTATTCCGAAGGGGTCAGGTCGTTGAAGAAATAGTAAACAGGGTCGACTTTCTTGCCGTTGAGAATCACTTCGTAGTGAAGATGTGAGCCTTGCGAGAGACCTGTACTTCCCACATGGCCAATGAGTTCGCCGCGTTTCACCTTCTGTCCTACACGCACTTTGACGTCCGACATATGTGCGTACAATGTCTGGAATCCGTAGCCATGGTTAATCACGCACACAATGCCGTAGCCTGACAATCCCTGCACGTTGCGGCCGGCGGCTATTACGACACCGTTTCCGGTGGCATATATCGGGGTGCCTTTTTGTGCGGTCATGTCGATGCCGGTATGTGCGCGACGTGACTTGAGAATCGGGTGGTATCGTACACCGAAGCCTGACACGATTTTGCACTTGTTTTTGGCCACCGGCATGATGGCCGGCATTGAGGTCATGCGCTCGTTCTTGGTGCGTGCCATCTCGTAAATCTCGTCAAGCGAATGCGACTCGACGTAGAGCCTTTTCGAGAGGTCGTCGACTTTGCGCGAGGTGGCTATTATGCTCTCGCTGCAGTCGTAGCCTTCGAGGTCGGCGTAACGTTCCACGCCGCCGATGCCGCTGTTGCGAACCTCGTTCGGCACCGGCTCGGCGTCGAAAATTGTGCGATAAATATTATCGTCGCGCTCTTCAAGGTCTTTCAAAACCAACTCGGCACGGTCGACGCGCTCGTTGAGGCTCTTGATTTGACGCTTGTACTGCGCGATTTCGCGTTTGAGGTTTTTCTCTTTCGGCGAATCGACAATCTGGAACCCGACAATGAGGAACACCACACCCAAAACCAATCCGAACGCCACCGTGAACGAGATTTTTTTGACCCTCTCGTGCACCGTAACTCTCACTTTCTCATACGACAAAGTGTGCGGATTGAATTTATAGGTGTGTTTTTTGTTCTTCATCTCATACTAAAGTGCGGATATATTCGTTAATCTCTTTGGTGAAGGCTGCGATGACTTTGAAGTGGGTGAAGTAATAGGTCAGGCTAAGGGCTGGAACCATCAGGATTGTGGCGATGTCGCCAGCAACCGATGCCACCGAGTCGGCCGCATTGGCCAAGTTGGCTTCGTTGCATATAAACTCGACCTCTTTGAGGGGGATGATGTCGAAATCAACAGCGCTGCGGGCACGGATGAAATAGTTGGGATACAGGTAACAGGTTTCGCCCTTGTTGGTGCGGAAAACCGGCGTATCGACAGGCGACTTGATGAAGTCGAAAATTCCAAGGTCAAGAAATACCTGCTTGTATTTTAACGAGCTGTCGTCGTCGACCCATATGTGGCGGCAGGCGGCCATTTTCTCGAAGGCCTCGACAACCTTCTTGAAACGTTCGAACTGCTCGGGAGGGCACATATCGGCAACGTCGAGTTGGATGGCATTCATCTCGTTGCTCACCTTCTTGAGCTTGTTTTTGTACTGGTTGAGGACATTGCTGTGGGCTCCACGATCCATCGACGCCTTAACCTTGTTTTTGACTGCGCGGACAACCCTTTCGAGGTGCTCGTTCAGGCTGGCGTAGTGCAGGCAGCCGAGATAGGCCTCGAGGATGCGTTTCTTTTCCGGGTCGTCGGTTTCGACAAGGGCTTTCGCCACCTTTTTTCTCATGCGATCGAACGACGGCTCACGACCGAGCAGCATATCAAGATATCTATGGTGATGACTGCCATTGCACTGATTGACAAAATGTTGATAAGTATGACTTGCCGTCTCACGGGCAAAAAATCCAACGCCTGGCTCCTGGGAACCAATGTAGCGCCCGCTACTGTAATTCATGTTATGAACGTCGCGAGATCCGAAGTTGGTGTACTTAAAGTACTGAGACACACGGATGCTCATTCCGTTGGAAAGTTTTTCTATCTTGAAAGGCAATATTTTCATAACTCGAACGTTATAATTTTAACCATGAATAGCCTGACCATACGCCGCCTCGATTGCCTCCATGATAGCTTCGCTCATCGTGGGGTGAGGGTGAATGGACGACGCCACCTGCTTGGCTGTCAGTCCGTTCTGGCGCGCGGCCACAAGACCGGCAATCATCTCGGTGACGTTGTCGCCGCAGAGGTGACAACCGAGGATGAGGTCGGTTTTGGCATCGATAATGATTTTTACAAATCCATCGGTGTTGCCCGCCGCAGTGGCTTTGCCGGAGGCTTTGAAGAAGAATTTGCCGACACGGATTTCGTAACCCGCCTCGACGGCTTTCTTCTCGGTCAGGCCGACGCTGGCCACCTCGGGAGTTGTGTAGGTGCAACCCGGAATGTTCTGGTAATTAATGTGATGGGGATTACCGCCGGCTATTTTCTCGACGCAGCAGATAGCTTCGGCCGAAGCCACGTGGGCCAGAGCCGGACCGTGAACCACGTCGCCAATGGCGTAGTACCCGGGAACGTTGGTGCAATAGAAGTCGTCGACAACAATTTTGCCACGCTCGACATTGATGCCAACTTCTTCAAGACCAATACCTTCGAGGTTGGTGACAACGCCAACGGCCGACAGAACCACGTCGCAATCGACCACCGTCTCGGTGTTCTTTTTGCTGTCCTTGATGGTTACGTGGCAGATGTCGCCTTCGACGTCGACGCGCTCGACGCTGCTCGAAGTCATGACCTTCATACCCATTTTGCGGAAACTGCGGCTGATTTGCGAAGCCGTCTCCTCGTCCTCGTTGGGAAGAATCTGGGGCATGAACTCGACCAGAGTGACCTGAACTCCAATGCTTTGATAGAAGAACGCGAACTCGCTTCCGATGGCACCGGAACCGCACACAACCATGCTTTTCGGCTTGAACGGAAGGGTCATCGCCTCGCGGTAGCCGATAATGTGGCGACCGTCCTGCGGCATCGAGGGCATAACCTTGCTACGGGCGCCGGTAGCGATGATAATATGCTGAGCCTCATAGGTTTCGACGCTGTCGCCGTTAGTCACCTGGATCTTATGGTCGGGCATGACGCGAGCTGTTCCCATGATAACGTCGACACCGTTCTTTTTGAGCAGGAACTGGACGCCCTTGCTCATCGTTTCGGCCACTCCACGACTACGGGCAACCATGGCACTAAGGTCAGCTTCAATCGGCTGAGTTGCAACGCCATATGCGGCTGCATGGTTAACGTAGTTGAACACTTGAGCGCTCTTGAGCAACGCCTTGGTGGGGATGCAACCCCAGTTGAGGCAGATGCCACCCAGATTTTCGCGTTCGACAACGGCGGTTTTCAGACCCATCTGAGCCCCTTTGACTGCGGCCACATAGCCTCCCGGACCGCTTCCTATAACCAATAAATCGTAGTTCATTCTGTTTATTTTTTATTTTGTTAATCTATATAAATGGAGTGCAAAGATACGAAAAAAAATCCAAAATGAGCACAAAAGTTGAAATTTTATTATCAAAAGACTAATTGACAAAGATATATATAAATTATTTAAATTATTAGTTTATATAAACACATTTTTAATATTTATTTTCAATATTTTAAAACACTTTACATAAAGCTTTAATTTAACTAATAATGTAACCCTCTGGCAATGTGAAGAAAAGAGGGTACAATATCGGCTAATCATCGGAAAATGACGAACAAACGTAATGGGTGCCCAATGTGTGTCCGAACCAAGGCCGAACCAAATACGACCCGAACCTATTTAAAACCTTGACTTTCAATAGGTTATATTTTTATGGTCAATTTATTGATTTTCAAAGAGTTGCATTTTGACGGAAGTTTTTTGTCGACGGTTGCGATATTTTTCGTATTTTTGCAATTCAATTGACAATTGCATTCGGTAATGACTCTGAAATCAAAACTCATGGCAATAGCCGCTGCGGCGATGCTGTTCGGAACGCTGCCGACGGCTCAGGCTCAATATCTTAGGTTGACGAAAGCCACGTCGAAACACGGACTGTATTTCGACATGAACAAGCTTTACAATTTCAACCTCTACGAGTACTCGCGCTGGGGAGCAGGACTGCGCTACATCTACTCGTTCGACGGACATCCGGCCGGTCGCCAGCTGTGGGCCGATGCCTACGGCGGCTATGGCGTGAACGACTATATGTGGAAATACGGCGCGGCCATATCGTACAAGGCCGGTGGCAACAGCCAAACCCGTGTGGGACTGAGTTTTGTGAACGATTTGGAACACGCCGGCTCGCGCAATTTGGAGAGCTACACCCTGACCAACCTTTCGGCAAACAGCACCTATATGGCCATCCGTTTTTCGCATATCATGCGGGCGGCGGTGACGGTTGAAAGCCGTGTTGCTCCGCGACTTAACGTCAAAGCCAGCTTGCGCGCATCGGTTGAGGAATACCTTTTCAACAAAGACGGTATGGTATATCCACTGCGAAACGGCGGCTACAGAGAGCACGAACGCGATTTTCTGGAGGCCGCTGTAGTTGTCGACTACAACAACCGCGCAAAACTATCGTTGCGGGCGGGCTGGACAAACCTGCCGTTCGAGAAGGTTGTTGGCGACATGGGGTGGCTCAACGACCGCAACGTATTCTTTGTCAGAGGCATAGCCCAATATTCACGAGCATACCCAGTAGGCCAAAAAGGCCAGTTCAACCTATTTTGCCAAATCGGCGCTTCTACCGCCAAAACGCCCTACTCGCGGATGTTCGATATGGGTGGCACCTTAGGAAGCGGTTTCTATTTCACCAACGCATTCCTCACATTGCGACCCGCCGAAATGGCTGCCAACGTCTACGCCCAAGTGTGTGGTCGCCTGGCGGCCGTCAAGCCTCTCTGGAACCTATACGGCTACTCGGCGCCGAAAGCCTACATCCAAGCCAACTTCGCATGGGGAGCCCTCTGGATCGATGGCGAGCTCGTCGGCAGCACACGTTTCGATGGGTTGCCGCTACAAGCCCCTGAGGTTGGACTCGGCGAACTGTCGGCAGGTGTAACTAACCTCTTGAACCTCAACGGGCTGCAAATCGGCGCGGCGGCTGCTTACCAGATAACGTCCCGTTGGGCTTCGTACCATCGTGACGACCCCAACGAAAGATTGGCACTGCTCGCGTCGGCGACATTGATTTTTTAGCTCTCTCGACACAATAAAACTCGCAAAAACAAGTTATTGTCATATATGAACACCACTATAAAACGAACGATACTGGCCATATTCCTCCTCGGCAGCATTGCAGCCACAGCGCAACCGCGCAAGATTACCTTCAAACTGGTCAATCCGACGGACTCGGTGATGTATATCGGCCAACACTACCGCGACGGCTTCATAATAGTCGACAGTGCACGGCTGAAAGGCGACAGCTACACATTCGCAGGACAGAAACTCGACCGCGGAATCTACGCTCTCATCGGGCAGACCCGAAACAAATCGCTGACAGATTTCACCGTCGACGGCTCGCAAAAATTCACGATAGCCTGCGGCCCGACTTTTGCCGCCGCCGACATGAAGATTACCGGCTGCAAGGCCAACAAGGCCGCGTTTGCCTACATCGCCAAGCTGAACGAAGCCCGCAACCGTGCCAAAGAAATAAACGAACGGAAACGCTCGAGCGACGAAAACATCAAAAACAAGGCAGACAAAGATTTCAAAGCACTCTCCGACGAGATGGAAGCATACGAAAAAGAATCTTTCGCCGCCAACGCCGACCTCTACTTTTTTCAACTTATCAAAATGTTTGCCGAACCAGAGGTTCCTGACACATTGTCAGCCAAACTGCCATACTACCTGACACACTACTGGGACAAGATCGACCTCACCGACCACTCACTGACACGCACCCCCGACCTCTACAACAAAATGAACTACTACTTTTTCGGGGCGCTCTATTACGCTGATTTCGACACTATTAAGAAGTATGGCGATGCCGTTTTGTCACGAATTCAGAACGACACTTTGATGTTGCGCTACTTCTTGGACCACATCATGCCACGCTACTACCGGTCGACCAAAAACGTGGGCTGGGATGCGGAATGGTGCCATCTGGTGCGCCGCTACTACCTGTCAGGCCTCTGTCCCTGGGCCACGCCGGGCGACCTGACAAACAAACGCAAACAGGCCGAATACCTCGAAAAATCGCTCATCGGCGCCATGGGAGCCGAACTTTTCATGGCCGACACCAACCAGTCGAACAATCCCGCCGACTGGATTTCATCGCACAGGTTCCCCGAAAAGTATGTCATCCTCTGGTTCTGGGACCCCGACTGCCACCACTGTCAGGAGCAAACCGCCACACTCAAAGAACTCTACGACTCGCTCCGCACCGCGCCCGACCGCCGTTTCGAGGTTTATGCCGTGGGCTACGAATCCGATGTCGAGAAATGGAAACGCTACGTCCGCGAGCACAACCTGCCGTTTGTCAATGTCGGCGGAACCAACGTCAATATCGACTATCAGGAAGCCTACAACGTCCACGGTGCACCGACCATGATTATCCTCAACGAGGAGCGACGCATCATCATGAACAAAGTGCTGCCAACCAAATCGATACTGCCATTCCTCGACGAATACGAGCGCCGCAACGCCAACAAACCGCACCAGATAATGTTTCAACACAAATAACGTAAAAACCATTAAAATATTATTCACTATGAGAAAAAAAATCGTAGCAGGAAACTGGAAAATGAACAAGACCTTCAGCGAGGCCGACGAACTGGTTTCCGACATCATGGACAAACTCGAACAGATTGAACTCGACCGCAACGTGCAGGTCATTGTTTGCCCGCCTTTCCCCTACCTTGAAATGTGCACCGACTACGCCAACGACTCATACTTTGCCGTCGGAGCACAGAACGTCAGCGACCAAGAACGCGGAGCCTACACTGGCGAAGTGAGCGCCGAGATGCTCAAATCGCTCGAACTTGTCGACTACTGCATCGTCGGTCACTCCGAGCGCCGCGCCTACTATGGCGAAACCGATGCCATCGTGGCCGCCAAGGTCAACCAGCTGCTGGCTCACGAAATCACACCCATCGTATGCTGCGGCGAAGTCCTCGAGGAGCGCGAAGCCAACCGTCAGTTCGACGTGGTTCGCCGCCAAATTACCGACGGACTGTTCCACCTGACACCTGAGCAGTTCAACGGCATCGTCATTGCCTACGAACCCGTTTGGGCCATCGGCACCGGCAAAACCGCCACTCCTGAGCAGGCACAAGAAATGCACGCCTTCATCCGCAACCTTATTAACGAAAAATACGGCGAAAATATTGCGCAGGAGACAACAATTCTTTACGGCGGAAGTTGCAAACCGTCGAACGCCAAGGAGTTGTTCGCCAACCCCGATGTCGACGGCGGCCTCATTGGCGGCGCTTCGCTCAAAGCCGACGACTTCATCGCAATAGCTCAGGCATTCTAATACGTTGCGTTTCGAGACATTCATAGCAAAAAAATTCCTGCCAAAGGGCGGAACCAGATTTTCAGGCAATTTGGCAGGAATTGCTTCCGGTAGCATTGCTCTCGGCGTCCTTGTTATGCTCATGGCCGTATGCATTTTGCGCGGATTCCAGGGCGCGATAGCCGACAAAGTTGCCGGATTCGGGTCGCACATCGTGGTGCGCAGTTTTGCTTCGAGCCCGGCATACGACGAAACGCCAATATCAACACAGCGGCCTGAAATCGAAGCCATTGCAAACGTCGACGGTGTACGCCACGTGCAGTTTTTCGCCAACAAGGGTGGAATGGTCAAAACCGACGACCAGATTCACGGCGTGATTTTCAAAGGGGTCGACAGTGGCTCCGACACAACATTTTTCGCCTCCAACCTCGTCGCCGGCAGGATGTTCCAATATCCCGACAGCACGGCCTCGAACGAGATAATTATCTCACGCACAATGGCCGACAAACTGCATTTCAACGTCGGCGACAAGGTGCGCACCTATTTCTGGCAGGGGTCGACTTACCGCGCTCGGGCTTTCACCGTGGCGGGAATATACAGCACCGACCTGACCGAATACGACGAGCATTACATTGTCGGCGACTTGCGGCAAGTTCAACGCCTGAACGGCTGGGGCTCCGATCAAGTTGCTGGTTACGAGGTCCTTCTTGACAATTTTTCAGACATTGACAAAGTCACGCCTCAAGTACTTGACAACCTTGGCTACGACCTCACGCTGCAAACAATTGCCGACCTCAACCCCGCCCTGTTTTCGTGGCTCGATCTGCTCAACTCGAACATCGCACTTATCATCGTCCTGATGGCCTTGGTATGTACCGTGGCTATCGTCTCGTCGCTGCTGATAATGATTTTTGAGAAGACCTCGACCATCGGCGTCTTGAAAACGCTTGGGGCAACAAACCGCTCCGTGCGCGAAATCTTCCTGATAAAATCGACCGGCATAATAGGCCGCGGAGTGCTGATTGGCAACGCTGTGGCCATCTTGCTTTGCTGGCTGCAGACCTCGTTCCATGTAATAAAACTCGACAGCGAAATTTACTCGATGTCATCGGTGCCAATCGATTTCAACCCGTTGATTTTCATTACTATAAGTCTCGGCACATTAGCGGTCTGCCTCGTGGCCCTGCTGCTGCCGACGGCCTATATTTCGCGTATAGAACCAGCACAAAGCATACGTGTGGAAAACTAAAACCGACATACGATGAGCAAAAAGTTCATAGTCCTGACCGTCACGATAATCGTCGCTTTCGCCGCCCTGTGGCAAACCAACCGCGTTGCTTCGCAGATTCGCGATTCCGAGGCCTCGAAAATACGCCTCTGGGCCAGCGCCATCAGCCAGAAAGCTCAATTAGTCAATACGACCGAGCAGTTTTTCCTTCAGGTGGCGCAGGACGAGCACCGCAAAATGGAGATGTACACCAACATCCTCCAGTCGTTCAACAGCCCGAACATGAACAGCGACCTCAATTTCAGCCTCGCATACGTCAACTACATCATCGACAGCAGCAAAACCGAGATTCTCATCGTCAACAACGACTCGATAATCACTGTCCCTCAAGAACTTAGCGGACAAAAACTGAACGACACCCTACTCTCCGAATTTTCGGCTAACCCGCCATTCCATTACAAAATATGGGGTATGCCGATGACCCTATACTACAAGGAATCAATAATTTACAGCAATCTCCGACACGCGCTCGACCAGCTGGGCGAATCGTTCCTGTCCGAAATCACAAACAACTCGGTATTCGTACCCGTCATCATCGTCGACAGCCGTCGGTGCGACATCATCGGGCTCGGCAACATCGAAAACTCCGAGGTCGACACGCCAGAGAAACTGGCGGCGCGCCTCAGCCGTATGGAAAACTCGAACCAACCAATCGAAATTCTGTTGCCTGACGATCGGCGCGCTTACGTCTACTACGAGGACACCCCCCTACTCCGCGCCGTCCAGTTGGCGCCGGTGCTTTATATTTTCATTGCATTGGTGCTGGTCATTGTTTCCTACAACCTTTTCCGCACGGCCCACACAATGGAACAAAACCGCATCTGGGTCGGCATGGCCAAAGAAACGGCACACCAGCTCGGCACCCCAATCTCATCGTTGCTGGCCTGGACAGAATACCTCAGGGGTAAAACGTTCGAAGATAGCTACGCCGAGGAGGTGCGCAAGGACCTCAGCCGCCTCGAGACCATCACCCACCGCTTCTCCAAAATCGGCTCAGTGCCGGAACTGAAAGAGGAAAACGTCAAGGAGGTTATTCAGAACGCAATAACCTATCTGCAGAACCGTTCGTCGCGAAAAGTGAAGTTCGTCACCACCTTCCCCGACGACGAAGAATTCATCGCGCCCATCAACAGCTACCTTTTCGAATGGGTCATCGAAAACATCTGCAAAAACGCCATCGACGCCATGAACGGCGCCGGAACTTTCAGCATAGTCCTTTCGCAGGATGCCAGGCAGATATACATCGACCTCAGCGACACCGGCAAAGGCATACCTCAGTCGATGCAGAAACACATCTTCGAGTCGGGCTTCACCACCAAGCAGCGTGGCTGGGGTCTTGGACTATCCCTTGCCCGACGCATCATCAACGACTACCATCGCGGCAAGATATACCTCAAATACTCCGTACCGGGGCAGGGGTCGACATTCCGTATAGTGCTCAAGAAATCAAAGTGATACGTGGATTTCCTCGGCTTTTAATCGACCCCGGGACCACTCCGCCGAAGCAAGGCCGATGTAAGGCCGAACCAAACCCGAGGCGAACCTATCCAACACAATGAAAACCAGCGAGTTATATTAAAATATATAACTCGCTGATTTTTAAAACCTTACAAAAAATTGATTTTATCCTATGAAAAAGCAAGATAATTTATTCTTCATGACTTCATTTTGCATTTCATAAAATATTTGTCAAGTTCTCCGTTGCGAATTATCAAGTTCAATTTAGCGGTGTCAAGCACATGGCCTGACCCTTGACGAATCCAACATCTCATGGTAAATAGGTTCTCTTTTGCCCCATAAAACTCACAGTAAACATTCGAATCTTTTGGCATACTGTCAACCAATGCCTGTGTAATCAATCCGGAGTCGGCCATATCTCTATATTCATCAATCGTCAAAGTGGTAAAATACACATCATTAGGATCCCTATGATAGTTGGCATAATAATTGTTCGCCAACGGTATAACTTTTACGCCATTTCCTCCTTCCCCAGCTTCCCATGAATAATAGGCATATCCCTGCATATGATAATCCTGGAGCGAATGACGGTATGGCATATTATCAGAATAATCTTTCCCGTCGTAGTATTTGAAAATATAGAAAAGGGAATCCTGAGAGCCATCCACCCAATCATCAAGAAAACAACTTGAGAAAACAACCATGCAGAGCATCACTATTACGACCTTGAACTTGTTGGTTTTCTGTATTTTTTTCATTGGTTTGTTATTTTATTTTGTGAAAATATTGGTCCAGTTCGCCGTTGCGGATTATCAGGTTCAGTTTAGCGGTGTCGAGGCCTCTGCCATAGTGGCCCCAACAATCTATAGAAAACCTGTCTCCTTTAGTACCATAGAATTCACAGTACACGTTTGAATCCTTTGGCAGGCTGTCTATAAAAGCCTGTGTGAGCAAGTGCAGCGAATCTAATTCTATATACTCAGCAATGGTTAAAGATGTTAGATACACATCATCAACATCCCTTTCCACGGCCGCATAATAATCATTTGTCAGTGGTATTGTTCTCAATTCATATCTCCAACCGCCATACGATGAAGAATTGTTTGAGAATAGGGGATAATAATTGGGCATATTCTCTGAGTAATCCACCCCATCTTTGTATTTGAATATTGTAAACTGGTGTTCTATTGCAACTGTCGGGCTCAGAGGGCATGCCGAAAAAACAACCGCGCAGAGGAACATCACTATCACGACCTTGAATCTGTTCATGATTTAGTCCTCCTTTATTTTTGTTTTCAGTTCGTCAATCTGTTTTTGCAAGTCAATGGCATATAATGTCAATTCTTCAACCTTTTGCAGCAACAGGCGGTTCATCTCGCCGAGGTCCACGCCATTCTGCTCGGCCTCTGCAGCCGAAGGTATGTCGGGCAAATGGCCGTGCCGCTTGATATATTGCTCGGTTTCGGGCAAGGACATCACCGAGTGTCCTTCAATAAAAACATAGTCAGGCCAGTTGAGCGTTGTCACTTCAAGTTTGCGAACTTTCAGGTTGCCTTCATCGTCACAATAGAACCCGTCGCCAATACTCACATCGTTGTCGAATACGGCGGTGCCCGTTATGTGCAAATAAGATGGAACCGTAAGCGAAGTTATGTTTGCTACTGAAGAGTTGAGCGTGTGGCCTACAGTGAGATTCTGGGTTGAGGCGTTACCTCCCATGGTTAAGGCTCCGCCGATATGTAAATTACCTGATGTACGTGCATTACCGTCAACGTTAAGACGGTAATTGGCGGCCGTGTCGCCTATGCCAATATTGCCCGTTGGGGTAAGGGTAAGTGAACCCATGGTGTTGTCGATTCTAAAATAGCCGTGATCCTCAAATTGCCTCATGATTATGTCACGGTTCGCCTGTATAATAGAGAAACCGTTGTCTTCATCCTCACCGGTATTGTCGTTTGTGATGTGGAAAAGTGTGACATAGTCATATGTAAATTCACCTGAGTTTAATTGATTCAAGTTCATCATTCCGTTTGGATTGCCAGGGGTTATTCCCGGCGTGGGCCCTACAATGGGTAGAACTTGATTTGTGTATACTTCTCCCGAGTGAATGTGCAACGTCCCCACCGGGTAGTCGGTGCCTATTCCAAAGGTTGTGTAGGTTTGTGCCATGGCTGACGAGCCGATGAACATTGTCGCTACGATGAGGACGATTCTGATTTTTGTTATTGCTTTCATATTTTGTAATTATGAAAGGTTTGTTAAATATTGTTTGTTGTCTGTGTTGTCAGGTGTTACCGTGTTTGTTTTTTGTTTATTCGCACTGCAAAAATACGAATAAAATTTTGAATAAATGGGGGATTTTTTTTTACATTTTTCCGGTTTTTATTTTTTCAATTTTCAAATCACCCTCTATAATATAAATACACAGAAAAAATGAAAATATTACACAGGATACCAAAATTTAACTATTTTTAACAATATTTAACAAATGCAAAATTACGAAAAATTTGCAAACTGACAAATAAAAAAATCACATTTCGTTTTTTAGGACGAGGCCGGCCAAAGTGAGGCCGAAGAGCGCGGTGACATGGACCAAGGTGCCGTTTGTGCGGCTGCCTTCGGCGGATTGGCCGCGGTTTGGTAGCTGTTCGGGCGAGTAGACACACTGAATTTTTTTGGCCGGGAACTGATTCGTCTGCTTCATGCGCTTGCGCAGAGCCCGTGCCAGAGGGCAGCCTTGCACTTTCCAAAACTCGGTCACTGACACTTGCGCGGTGTCGACCTTGCGGGCGGCACCCATCGACGAAATCACACGACCTTTCATCGTAGAAGCGTAGCAAAGCAAATGAACTTTGTCCGGTATGCTGTCGATTGCGTCGATAATATAATCGTAATCAGCGAGTTGAAACATTTCGGCAGTGTCAGGCGTGTAGGTTGTATGCAGGGCGGTAATCTCGGCCTCGGGGCTGATGTCGAGCAGACGCTCGCGCATAACTTCGACCTTTACACGACCAACCGTTGTTGATGTCGCCATCAGCTGGCGATTGACGTTGGAGGGCGCCACGATGTCGCCGTCGACGATGGTGAGGCGACGTACACCGCTGCGTACAAGGGCTTCGGCACACCACGAGCCTACGCCGCCGACGCCAAACAAAATGACCTTGCGAGTGGCTATGCGCTGCATGGCTTCGTCGCCGACCAACAGCGCGGTGCGACTTAAGAACGACTCGTCCCCCATCACTAAATTTATTTGATTATCACCACTTTGCGGGCGTAGCGGTCGCCCACTTTCACGAAATAGACCCCACTCGACGGCACGTCGGCTTCGACGTGGCTTTGCTGCCGCCACGAACCGAATCTGCGACCATCCGAATTGTAGATAACAACGGGCTGTGCTTCAGGGTTCTCGACCACAAGGCGACCTCCGTCGGCGAAAACCTTGACGTCCGACAGATTGATGCCATCGATGCCGACCTCGATTGTGTCGTGGACGACTACGGTGTCGTGGATTATCACACTGTCAATCTGCCAGACAGTATCGTAGCGCACAACGGTATCGACGCGAATCACGGTGTCGGTGAAAACGAGAGTATCATATACCAAAACCTCACGGTCGATAGTGTCGTAGTGATTGAAAATCAGCGTGTCGCGATGGACGACCTCGACCGTCACCGTGTCATAGCGCACGAAATGGACGGTGTCGTGGATGACCGTGTCGATTATCGACGTGTCGTGAAGGTAAAGGGTGTCGGTATGATAGTAGTCGAACACTAGCGTGTCGCGCACGGTGTCAACGGTGACGAGGGTGTCGGTGTGGTAGTAGTTAAACTCGATGGTATCGACAAGCGTAATGGTCACGGTGTCAGTGCGGAAGTACGTCACTGTCACGGTATCGTGGCGCTCGACGGTATCGGTATGGTAGAGGTTGATATAGATGGTGTCAATCAATGTGTCGTGGACATCCACGGTGTCGTGGTGATAGAGATTATGGTATATCGTATCGTGCACAGTGTCAACTGAATGCAATGTTTCTGACAAAAAGAACAGAGCCGTCAGCGAGGTGTCGCGATTGACGGTCAATTGACGTGGATTTTCGTTGTTGCTGTCGCTCCAGCCGCCGAAAGCGTAGCCGAAATGCGGCGCTGCAACGAGGGTCACTGTACTGCCAGAGTTGTATGTTCCGCCACCGATGGCCGTACCAAACAGCAGGTTATTGACCGACAAGGTAACGTCGAAACTGGTTGGCTCGACAGGGGTCTCCCCGAGCTTAGTGATAACGATATTGTCGACCGCCGCGCTCATGGTTGTGCCATCAGATGCGTCGTTGCGCCAGAAAAACACCAGATTATAATATCCTGAATTACTGACTACTATGGTATCGTTTTTATTCACCCAACCGCCAGTAAGGAAAAGTTTTGTTTCCGAGTGCAGACGTAGCGCTGATGCCGGAAGCGTCCACATTCCAGTAGTTGTTGGTATCGGTTCCGAAGCCGGAACGAGGGCTGCAACCATACAATCGGCGCCGCCGGCTTCACCACCAACATAGCAGTCATAATTGTATACGTATGTGCCTGAAGTCAAATCAAGGGTATTGTAGGCGTACAAACCCGAAGCCTTGCTCGTTTGGTACGAGCAGGTTGTGCCTCCGTTG
>CADCPQ010000082.1 GCA_902803395.1 uncultured Bacteroidota bacterium | reverse complement strand
GGTGCCCCCCATGCATCCGATGGCAAATGAATATGGTCCCTACAGGAAGGGCGGCCTCCCTGCCCGCATCAGCAACGAGATGGTGCGTCCCTACCGTGAGGAGCTGGCTTGCTTCAAGGGCATGGCCGCCGAGGAAATCAGGCAGTGGGTAATGGACAGCATCACGATTGACGACAGCAGCAACTATTACAACTGCCCCATCTCGCCTGTGGGTGTCTACAAGCTGCGCCGTGCCGACAGCCACAGCCGCGACATTTTCTTCGTGGCCGCCTGCCGCGCTGCAGGTATACCCGCCTATCTGGACAACGCCACCAATATCATCCATTACAGCAATGATGGAAAGGTATGGCGCACGATAGGATTTGACGAAAAGGTCGACGACGGCCTGCCTAACGTGGCATTCATCACCCTCACTTACCGCGGCAAGGTGCCTGCCAAGCCCGTCTACTGGCCTCACTTCACCCTCGCCAAGCGCGAAAACGGCGACCTGCGCACCTTCGACTTCGAGGGCGACGCGCGCGTCGAGTCGTTTCCTGCGTTCCTTATCGTCGAGCCCGGCGTATACTGCCTCAGCACAGGCAACCGCTACCCCGACGGCGCCGTGCGTTCGCGTATGGAGTTTTTCGAGGTGAAGTCCGGCGAGAAAGTGACCAAGGAAATCGTCATCCTGCCGCTGCTGGCGCGTACCGACGAACTCGGTGTGCTCGACCCACATCTGGAACTCTTCGACGGCATCGAGCTGTGGGACTATGCCGGCGACGCGGGTATGCTCTACGTCAACCTCGGCGACTACAGCGAACCCTCCAAGCATCTGATTGTCGAGCTGAAAGGTTTGCAGAAGGAGATGAAACAGTGGGGCGGCATGACTTTCATGGTCGGCCCCGCCAAGCTGAAAATGACCGACTGGAACCTGGCCAACACCGACATCGCATACCGTCGCGGCATACTTGAACAGCGCATTCTCGAGGCCACCAAGAGCGACGCCAACGTGCAGTACCCCCTGGTGGCTCTAATCGACAAAAACGGCCAAATCATCTATCACAGCGAAGGTTACAAAATCGGCGTGGTCGAACAGGTCCTGAAAGCGGCAAAAAAATCGTAGCCCGCACAATAAATCGGCTCCGGTCGCGTTATTTTCTCAGCCTCACTGGCGGAATGGTGGCACGAAGCCCTTCGGTGCTGAGCTGCGACGAATCGAGAGTGAGCAGGCTGCTGTCGGAGAGCAGGTATTGCCGGTAGTCAATCGATTGGTATTCACGCTCCTGCGCAGGCAGGGCCGCGAGGTCGGGAGCCTCGCCATCGAACTGCGGTTGCGCGTCGAACTTGGCCTTCGACCATCCCGCCGCCGACACTTCGAAATGGACGCACAGTGCGTTGCACCACAGCTCGAAACGCCCGTCAGGGTCGGTGTAGGTGTTCATGCCTACGCTCCAGTCGTCGTTCCAGCCGCGCACCACGGCCCCCTCGATAGGTCGCCCATTGAGGTCGGTGACGGTTCCAGTGATGGCGATGTTGCTGTAGAACAGCATATTGTAGAAGTTGACAGGCTTCACTGACGATGTCGCCCTGTCGCTCGGCGAGAGTTCTTTGACAATGGCAGCAGCCGGCTTGTCGACCCCCTCGGAGGTGCGCAGGCCGCTATATTGGGCCTCGAAGTTCACCCCGCCGGGGAAGTCCTGAAACTCCCACCAGCCGTAGCCTATGGCACCGTAGCGCAGCGCGCAGGCGAAGCTCTCCTTCATGAAAGTGGCTTGCCACGAGAGGGGCACCGAGTCGCCGTCGGCGGGCAGCGAGGTCTCGCCCACAATCCACGGACGGCCCACGTAGCGGCTGTACCAGTACATCTCGCTGGCTACGCGCAGGGGGTGGTAGGTGTGCAGTTCGACGAAATCGACTGGCAGCAACGAGGGGTCCCACTCGAAGACTTCTATCGGCTCGGCCTGACCCACGGTGAACAGCTGGTGCGGCGCGTGGGCTTCCATCAGGCGGCGCCACTGGCCGACGATTTTAACGGCATCGTCCTTCGTGCGGTAAGGCTCGGGGTCGAAATACAGGGGCTCGTTCATGAAATCGTAGGCCCACACCGCGGGACAGTCGGCCAGCTGGTCGAGCATGGCTGCGGTGCGGCGACGCTGGCGGGCGTCGAACGGCGGTCGGATGAGCACCATGAGACGCAGGCCGAGGCTGTCGGCGGTCATGGCTACCTGACGCAGGGCCGCGCCGCAGGCGCGGCCCACATCACCGTCGCCCATACGGTCGGCGCAGAGTCGCACACTGTTGAACCCCCAGCCCGCTATCGTGGCCAGATGGTCGGCAATCGAACCCTCGCCGTAGTACGGCGCAGGCACAAAGCTGAGGCTGTCGCCCTCGCCGCGCAGCTCCACGCAGTAGTTCACCATCAGCGGGAACCACACCGAGTCGCCAATCATGAACCGGCCATCCTCCAGACGCACGAAGCCGTCGGCCTCGGTGGCCCTCGGCCGTGAGCAGCCGTCGCGGCTGCATCCGATGGCGGACCACAGCGCTATGATGATTACTATCGAAGCAATTCGCCTCATGTCGCAAATCAATTTCACGCTGCAAAATTACACATTTTTTTTCAATCGCCGACCCGCCCGGCAGCAAAAAAATGCACCCAATCCACCTAACCGTCTGATACACCGCACCTAACATCTCTATTCTTCGCCCCAAAATCGACCCCGGGTCGACTCCGCCGAATCATGCCCGATGTAAGGCCGACCTAAGGCCGACCCAAACCCGAGGAGAACCTATCCAACCCTTTAAAAATCAGTGATTTATATAAATAACTGATTTTCTGTATATTACAGATTAATTCCTGATTCCCCCTCTAAGCCAGATGAGGTGCCCTTTAAGGTGGGGGCGTATGCGAAAAAAGTAATGTTGCCCACCCCGCCTTTCAGGCACCCCTCCGTGGGATGAGAGTGCTGCCGCTGGACATTCTTATCTCCCCTCCTTTGGAGGGGTGGCGCGCAGCGCCGGGGTGGGCTACAAACAAATGATTAAGGACGGCGAGCGACAGCGAGCCGCCTCTTTATCTTAACGTCAATTGCCTTAAATAGTCCGTGAATTTTTTAATTTATGATAATTTACGGGCCATTTACGGCAATTCACGTTCAAGAAAGTCAACGGCAAAGTTACGAACTTTTTCCGTACCGGACAAGCGATTGCAACGAATTTATGCAATCTTTTTGACAATAGCGCAATAAAAAATTGAATACGACGTTATTGTATTTATGAACCGTAAGCACATCATCATTGCAGTGATATTCTGCATGGCCGCATTAGGTCTGCAGGCCCAAAAGAACAAAGGCGTGACATTCAGCGCCGAGGGATTCCCCAACCAGTTGCTGGAATATCTGAATTCTTCGACTTCCGATGACTCGAAAAAGAAAGCCAATACGAAGCTAATCAAGCAGTTCACCCCGATGTACGACCGCCTCGACGACCGTCGTCAGCAGGGTGTTGTCGATATTTACGCCTACGCGCAGAAGGTGAGGTTGAAACCCGTTCCCGATGTCGTCCAGATGACCGAGACGCTGTTGCTCTACGCTACCGCCGGCGATGCCGCCCTCGATGGATGGATGTCGGCAATGGCGCGCCTTGAGGCCAAAAACAGCAAGTCCAAGGCACTCGGCGACTTCGTCGATTTCAGCGGGCAACTCATGACGGACAACAAGCTGTACCATTCCAGTTCGTCGGACTGGAGTTTTGCCGCCGGCGCGCAGTTCAGCCTCGGCGTCAAAGACGGTAACATCGTGGTCGTTTTCAACGAGCCCATCGAATTGACTTTCAGTTCGAACCGCGACCATAACACCATCCATGGGACCCGCGGTGTGTTCGACTGGACCGACGGAGTGTGGCGCGGCCAGGGCGGTTCCGTCGACTGGACCCGCACCGGTCTGGACCGCTCGGAATGCTGGGCCGATTTGAAAAATTATGAGGCTGTGGTAAAATTTCCGAAATTCAGTGCCGACTCGGTATCGTTCGTCAACACAAAGTATTTCGCCAGGCCGATTCCCGGCCGCATCGACGAGGCCGTGAACAACCCCTCGGAGCCGTCGAAATACAGCTTTCCGCGTTTCCGATCCTACCAGAAAGACTTCGTAATCAAGGACATCCTGCCCGGCGTCGACTACAGCGGCAGTTTCATGATGAACGGCTCGAAGTTCATTACCGCCGACAGCCTCCACGAGGCGTCGCTCCTTTTCTATCGTGGCGGCAAGAAACAGCTGGCCGTGACCTCGCGCAAATTTATCATCAGCCCCGACCGCGCTGTCAGCGAGAACGCCACGGTGACGTTCTACATCGGCGACGACGACTCGATCCACAACAACGGCATCCTCGTCCGCTATCAGGCCGCCGATAAGAAAGTGACGCTCATCAACGACCCCAAGCGCAGTTTCTACAGCCCCTATACCGACACCTATCACCAGCTCGACATTTACTGCGAGGCCATCACCTGGAACACCGAATCCGACAATCTGGATTTTGCCACAATCGGCCAGACGGCGTCGAACACTTTCGCAACCTTCGAGTCGGCCAACTACTACACCTACAAGAAGTTTCGCGAAATACAGGGCATCGACGACATCAACCCCGTCATGCGTGTCCACAGCTTCGTCGAAGGCAACGGCAGTACGTTCGGAATCAAGCGTTTCTCGAATTTCCTCGGTCTCGACATAACCCAGACCAAGCTGATGATTCACAATCTGACCAAGGCCGGTCTGGTCTCATACAACGACAACACTGGTCGCGTCGAGGTTAAGCCAAAACTCTACGATTATGTGTTCGCCTACCGCAAAGCCAAGGATTTCGACTACGACGCAATCTCGCTCGAATCGGCTTCCAACGGCAACAACGCGAGGATGAGCCTCGACAGCTCGGCCTTGATTATGCGCGGCGTCGACCGCTTTGTGGTGAGCGACAGCCAGCAGGTGGTCATCTATCCACGTGGCGGCAGGTTGCAAGTTATGAAGAACCGCGACTTTGCCTTCTCGGGTCGCATCGACGTCGGCAAGTTTATTTTCTTTGTCACCAACGCCACATTCTCATACGACGACTACCGGTTTGACCTGCCGCAGGTCGACTCGATGTTTTTCTTCGTCCCGATGTTCAACAACCCCGACTCGGAACACATCGTGCTCACTCCGCTCCACAACCTCGTAGGCTCCCTCGAGGTCGACGCGCCCGACAACCACAGCGGCTTGACGAAAAACAAGCAGTACCCCATCTTCAAGAGTTTCGAAAGCAGCTACGTCTACTACGATATGCCAACCATCCAGAAAGGACAGTACCACCGCGACAAATTCTACTACACGCTGACCCCGTTCACGCTCACCAGCCTCGGCGACTTCGAGACCGACAGCCTCCGCTTCAGCGGTGTGCTGACCTCGGCAGGAATCTTCCCCGACATCCATGAGCCGTTGACGGTGCAGCGCGACTACCACCTCGGCTTCTCGATCGAGACTCTCGCCGACGGCCTGCCGGCCTATGGCGGCAAAGGCCAGTATGCCAGAAAACTGCAGCTTGACCAAAAAGGTCTGCATGGCGCTGGCAAGCTCAGCTATCTGGCCTCGGAGTCGCGCTCCAAAGACTTCCTTTTCCTGCCCGACTCGCTGTTGGCACTGACCGACACCTTCATAGTGCGCGAGGAGCAAGGTTTCCCCGACATACACAACGGACACGCCTCGATTCATTGGCTGCCTTACATGGACTCGATGGCCGTCGCCCAGCTCCGCAAGGGTACGCCTTTCACAATGTACCACGACATGACCAAATTTTCGGGCCGGCTCGACCTGCAGCCTTCGGGCGCCACGGCATTGGGTTCGGCGGCTATACGCGAGGGCGAGTTGAGGTCGCCGCGTTTTGCTCTGCAAACCGACGAGATGACGGCCGTCGTCACCGATTTCACCCTTATGAGCCGCACTTTCAACAATGTGGCCTTCGCGGCGCAGAACGTACGCTCGAAAGTCGACTACAAAGCCCATACCGCCACTTTCCAAACCAATGGCGAGATGCAGAAAACCGATCTCCGGCTGGCAAAATATGAGTCGTATGCCGACAAGTTCACATGGGACATGGACCACCTCAACCTCGCCCTCATCAACAGCAGCAGCGAGAGTTCCGACGGTATGGAGAACCTCACCGTGCAGGAACGCATAAGCCGCCACACGCAGCCCGGCGCCCATTTTGTGTGCTCCGACCCGGGGCAGGGTAGGCTCGAGTTCCACGCGGTCGGTTCGGCCTATCACTACGAGCAGGGTTCGCTCAGCTGCAGCGGTGTGTATCTCGTCAAAGTGGCCGACGCCTATATCGCTCCCGGAGGCGACACCCTTTTTGTCCGCAAGGGCGGCAAGATGGCTCCGATGAAGAATTCGCAGCTGATGGCTGACGGCCATAACACTTTCCACCACATCTTCGATGCCGACCTCACGGTGGCTTCGGCCGACGCCTATTCCGGCTCAGGCACCATTTATTATGTCGATGAGGACGACAACAAGACCCCGATAATTCTTTCCAAAATCGAGACCCGCGACGGAATAACCGTCGGCAACGGGACCATATCCGACAGCGCAGGGTTCAAACTCAATTCGGCTTTCGGCTTTGCGGGCAAAGTGCGCGTCGAGGGCAACCGTCCCGATTTCTGGTTCGAAGGCGGCGTCCGTCTGCTGCAGGAATGCCTGCCGGTCAGCGAACTCGGCCTGCTGGCTTACGCCGACTACACCGACCCCACGTCGGTGCGTGTCACCGTGCCGGAGCTGCCGACCGATTGGCGCGGCAACCGCATCACGGCCTCGATTCTGATGGACAAAGTCACGCTCGAGCCCCATTCCGCATTCCTCACCAAGGAACGCCCCGCCGACAACGAACTGCTCGGCGCCAGCGGCGTCCTCACCTACAGCAAGGTCCGCAACCAGTACCTCATCGGTTCCGAAGCCAAGGTGGCCGAGCCCGAAGAGGTCGCTGGTCCCTACCTGTCGATGAATCTTTCCGACTGCACCGTCGACGGCGAAGGCCCCATCAATTTCGCCCTCAAGCGCACCCAATGCGACCTTTTCTGCTACGGCATGACCCATGTCGACATCGAAGGACGGCAGGAGATACAGCTCAACACTGTTTTTGGCGTCGACTTCCCCATTGCCAGCTCGGTTGTCGAGGCCATGGCGGCATACCTCGCCGACGACCTCCGTCTGCAGCCTGCCAAGGCGCTAACCAACCCCGCCATGCGCCACACCCAGATGTATATTC
>CADCPQ010000081.1 GCA_902803395.1 uncultured Bacteroidota bacterium | reverse complement strand
GCCACGACGGTTGATGAGGCCGCCGCAGAAAGCCATAGCCTCGGCCATGGAGGTCTTGCCGGACTTGGCGCCGCCCACGAGGGCGATGTTACGGATGTCCTGAGTCTGATAAATTTTCATTGTTTACTGTTATTATTTATTTTTATTTTATTTCGTTCATTATCAAGACATTCCATGCTCCCGACGCGGGTTGGGAGACACGAAACGAGACGGCAAAGATACGAATAAAATTGAAAATTTAAGATTGAAAATTGAAAATTAATGAAAAATTTATATCTTTGCATTCATATTTGCGAAAAAAAAATAACAACGGACAACCCATATAACACACTGACACACAATAAAAATCATGTAATATGAAGCATTTTCTTATCATTTTTCTTTCAGTTCTGATGATGTTCCCAATGGCTGCAAAGGCCCAGAACGAAAGCATTGAACTGACAAACCTCGTAATTTTCATCCGCTTCGCCGACGATGAAGAAATCACTCATTCCTTCGCCGACATCGACTCGATGTTCAACGGTCGCGCCGACGGTTGTTTCAGCGTCTACAACTTCTACGACGCCCTCACCTACGGCCGGATACATTACAACACCGTCTATACCAACAACATCGAAAACGGCGTGATAGTCTCGTACCGCGACATCCACAACCGTGCCTACTACCAGCCATACGATAGTGTCGACAACCCCATTGGCTACCAACCGTGGGAGCAGCCGTTCGTGGGTATCTCAATGCGTGAGGCGCAGTTGCAGGCACGGGCATTCCGCTATGTCGATTCGCTGCATCTGGTGGACTCGTCGGTGGTGCTCGACGGCAACGGCGACGGATATATCGACAACGTCAGTTTCATCGTCAAAGGCGGTGTGGGAGAATGGGCATCATTGCTCTGGCCTCACATGGAGTATTTCCCGCACGACTCCATCGACCACCCAGTCGTGGTCAACGGGGTGCGTCCAAACACTTTCAACTTCGAGTTTGAGGGTGCCGGTTCCAGCTACTTCTCTGTCAATGTGTTCCGCCACGAGATGGGCCACTCGCTGAATCTGCCCGACCTGTATCATTACATCAACTACAGTGGCATCAACCCCGCGGGCCCGTGGGATATGATGCATGACTCCTACAGCCCCAACCACATTTCCGCTATCTATAAAAACAAGATACTGCACGTGGCCGACGACCCAATCGAAATAACCACCGACGGCGACTACACGTTGCGCAGCGTAGGCTCCAGTCCATCGCAGAATTGCTACTACATCCGCTCGGCCATCGACACCACGCAGTGGTTTGTTTTTGAGTACCGCAACCGGAGAGACCCCTTCGAGTTTGGCCTCCCGGGTAGCGGACTCATCGTGGCGCGCTGGAACGACACTGTGCCTCTCGACTACAGCGGTATGTTTGCCAACGCGTTCTTCGACTTCTACAACCAGGCCCATCAGTATTGGATTTTCCGTCCGGGCAGTGACATCGATACAGTCAACGGCGTACTTCTCCTGGCTCATTTCAGCCAGGCTTCGGGTCGCACTTCCTTCGGCCCCGACACCGACCCGCACCCCTATCTCACCGACGGCACCCCTGACACCAGCTTCGAGATTACCAACATCTGTGAGAATGGCACCGAGCTCACTTTCCACGTCCATTTCCGCACCACACAAGGCATTGATGAACGGGTAGTGGAGAATAGAGACAGGGTGACCACATCGGGACTCACCGTCACTGTCGAGAACTCCGACGGCGAGGCTGTGAAAATCTACGACATCACCGGTCGCCAGTTGATGAGCACCACCTCAAAACTATCAACAACCAACCTGCCAACTTCGGGAGTTTACATTGTCAAAGTCGGCAATCGTGCCGCACAAAAAATCGTTGTGATAAATAATTAAATCAAGTCATTATGAAGAAATCTTTACATTTTTTGATTGTCGGTTTGGCTTTTTGCCTCTGTGCAGGCACAGTTTCAGCCAAACCTGTTGATGAAACAACAGCCCGCCGCGTCGCCGAGAACTACCTGCGCGCACAAGGCATGACCAACACCGCAGCGTTGGTCAACGTCACCTCCGAAACACCCTTCACCGAGTTTTACATCTTTGCAGCGCCACAGGGTGGGTTCGCCATCGTTAGCGCCGACAACTGTGTGCGTCCCATTTTGGGCTACTCGACGGGCAACCGCTTCGAGACCAAGCATATGCCGGAACACATCGTTTCGTGGCTCAAGGGCTATGAGGCCGAAATCCGCCATTACCGCAACCACGGAGTGGCGAACTCGGAGTGGAACGTGGAAAACGGCGATTTGAGAGCGAATCCGCCGGCCACGCCTATGGTCGACACTTTGCTCACCAAATGGAACCAGGGACAATACTACAACTCTATGTGCCCCGACGACACCAACCACTGGACCGGCCACCCCTACACGGGCTGCGTGGCCACCTCGATGGCTCAGGTGATGAAGTTCTGGAACCATCCCGCCACAGGCTATCTCGACCACAGCTACTACCACAACAACGGCGACACCAGCTACGGCTGGCAGTACGCCAACTTCGGCGCCACCACCTACCAGTGGAGCAATATGCCTGCTTCGCTGTCGTATTCCACTTCTGCCGCCCAGAACAACGCCGTGGCCGAGCTGATGTACCACGTCGGAGTCTCTGTCAACATGAACTACGGCATCAACGGCAGCGGCGCCAAAACCGGTAATAAGGGCAACATATACCTTTCGTGCCAGGAGAACGCGCTGGTGGGCTACTTCAAGTACAGCCCAGCCCTGCACAGCGTTTACCGTTCCGACTTTACCGATGACGAATGGAACGCCATGCTGCGCGCCGACCTCGACGCCGGTCATCCCATTCTCTACGCCGGAAACGACGTCGGGGCAGGTCACTCCTTTGTACTCGACGGCTATGCCGACAACGGCTATTTTCACATCAACTGGGGCTGGGGCAGCTACTGCGACGGCTATTATCCCATCGGCGGCCTCAATCCGGCTCCTGGTGGGGCTGGCGGCAACAGCACTTCGTCGTACAATAACAACAACGACGCCATCATCGGCATACAGCCCAATCTCCTGTGGGGCAACAGCGGCACAATAACCTGCACCTCATCCAATGCCAACTGGGGCAGTGCATATCCCCAGTCATTCAACTACAACTTTTTCGACACCGTGTACATGAGTGCAAGTCCCAACCACGGCTACCGCTTCACTGGCTGGAGCGACGGCTATTCATATCTCTATCGCCCCATCATCGGTACGGGTGGCGACTACACCTTCACTGCCAACTTTGCACCCATAGGCGGCGACACCGTGATGGTTTGCGGCAATGGCGGCATGAAGACCAGCTACGGCTACGGCGACACAACGAGCGAAAGCTACTGGGGCGTGAAGTTCGACTCGTCGTACCTCGAGTCGGGCCGCGAGATGCACACCGTGGAGTTTTACGTCGCCTACCCCGGCGAATACAGCCTCTCGGTTTATCTTGGCAGGAACAGCGCCGAGCACCTGATGGCCGACACAACTGTCACCATCGACAGCACCGAGGCCCCGCTGTGGAAAAGCGTGACGCTGGGCTCACCCGTGGTTGTCGACGGTAGCGAGTCGATTTGGATTGGACTGAGCAACGTCGGCGTTGAATACCCGGCCTGCGTGACCAACTACGGCGGCATCAACGAAAGTTTCCTCTGGGGCTCGGATTTTCACCCCTATGGCAATGATTACGGTTACAGCTTCATGATACGCGGCCTCTTCCGCCCGACCACCAGCGTACCCGTTCCGCACGTCAGCGTCAGCGGTCCCGAGCAGGTGTCGGTGGGCGACACCGTCGTGTTCCAAGCCACGGGCACCCCGGGTGCCACCATAACATGGAGTCTTCCCGGAATCAGCGCCGGCCTCACTTTGCCTGTTGAAGCCCGCGTCGTGTACGATACCCCAGGCACCTACACCGCTACGGCCACCATCACCAACGCCGGCGGCAGCAGCTCGTCCTCGGCCTCAATCCTCGTGGTCGACTACACTGAAGGCGACACTGTCAGCTACTGCCTCGACCGCAACTATTACGGCAACGTTGGTGAAATGTACGACACCACCCGTTGGGGCATCATGCTGCCGCACAAATACCTACACAGCCGCGACACACTGCAGGATGTGCTCCTGTACGTGACAGCTCCCGGCGACTACACCCTCAACGTCTATCAGGGCGGCGACAACGCCCCCGGCCAGCTCGTCTACTCCAACACCTACACTTTCGACAGCAACACCTACGGCTATGTCAGCTGCACACCTGCCACGCCTCTTGCTATCGACACCACCCAGAACCTCTGGATTACCTTCATGTATCCCCTTGCCGGAGTTTACCCCGCCAACGGCTCCTACTACATGGGCGACCCCAATAGCGACTGGTATTTCGACTCCGACGACGGCGCAGGCTGGGGCCACCTATCCCAGATTGCCCCAGGGCTGGCACGGTCGTGGTTCATCAAGGCCGTCACCTCGGCCAAGCCCGCCACCTACACCGTCACCGTCAACCGCGTGATGGCCGACAACAGCGCCCTCGACCCCACAATGTGCTCCGTGACGGGCGAAGGCACCTACACCGAGGGTGAGACAGTCACCCTGACAGCCACAGGCACCCCTGACGCTACCGACTTCCTGGCATGGGTCAACGCCAACGGCGACAGCATTGCCGCCAACCCCTACACATTTGTCATCAATTCCGACGTCACCCTTACCGCCGTGTTCCGCAGCACAGTCGGTATTGACGGTGTCGAAACCCCGAACATCACGCTCTATCCCAACCCAGCCACTGAATCCGTCACAGTCGGCGGCTTCGCTATGCCGGCCACCGTCACCGCCATCGACCTCAACGGCCGCGAATATGGTGAGTGGAAAACCGAGGGCGTCGAACTCTCAATCGACCTCAAGGGCGTGGCTGCCGGCGAATACTTCCTGCGCATAGTGTCGGGCGGCACCACCACGGTTCGCAAACTTGTTGTGAAATAGTCGCTTATGGACGTCAAGACTGAAAAATACCGCGAATTGCTCATGCAGGCTGAGGGGCTGGTTTTGGGCGAGACCGACACCATAGCCTGTATGGCCAACGTTGCCGCCCTCGTTCACGAAGCCTTCGGATTCTGGTGGACGGGATTCTACCGCGTCGTTGTCGGCCAAGCCGACGGCACACCAGGCGACGAGCTCCTTCTCGGACCGTTCCAAGGCCCCGTGGCCTGCGTCCACATCGGCTACGGCCGCGGAGTGTGCGGCACGGCGTGGAAAGAGCGCCGCACCGTCGTGGTGCCCGATGTCGAGCAGTTTCCCGGCCACATAGCTTGCAGCGCCTTGTCGCGCAGCGAGATAGTGGTGCCGGTGTTTAGTGGCGGCGAAGTCGTGGCAGTGCTCGACATCGACAGCCGCGAGCTCAACACCTTCGACGGCACCGACGCCCTCTGGCTCGAAAAAATAGTGGCCCTGTTGGCGTGATTTTTTAATAGTTAATAGCAAGAAAATGAAGAAAGCACTGATTTTTGCAGCCGCATTAGCTGCAGCATTCGCGGCCTACCCTCAGGGTATGAATGTTGACCGTCAAATCAGCCTCTATGCTGGTTTTGATGTGTGGGATATATCGTTCCAGACCATGGAAAACTACAACATGAAATTCGTCCCCAATGCCGGTGTCGGCGTCCGTTGGGGCTACACCTTCAACGACCGCTTGTCGGTCGGGCTGTCGGTGGGTTTTGCGTGGTGGAACTACTCGTCGTTCAGCACCTTTGAGGACTACAGGCGTCCGAGCGTGTCAGCCTCGGTCGCATACGAAGAACTGCGAAACTACAGCTCGCCCAACATTGTCAGCCTGCCGATAGAACTGGACGCAAAATGGTACTTCGGCGATTGGGCGGCAAACGCGGGTTGGGATGCCGTGCCGATGGTGACTGCGCGCATGGGCTACATGGTCAATATGCAGTCGATACACTGCATTGGCTATGACAAACTGACCCAAATCACACCGCTGCCGGGCGACACCTGGACCGGCACCGAGACCACCAAATACGACGACTATTATGTGCATCAGGGCATGAGTTTCGCTTTTGGTGCAGGCATCCGCTACCGCAACCTCGAGGTGTGGCCCGAGGTGCGCTTTTTGCCCTACGCCATTTTGAACAACCACAAACAGACTACCGTCAGCGCCACCGGCGTTGTGGAGGCTGAGAGCGAGACATCCTACCGCGGCGCGGGACGCGCTGGCGACGGTTTTGCATTGCGTTTGGTCTACAATTTTACGCCCAAAAGACTTAGATAGAACGGCTCGGGGACGCCTTATGGTCGG